>JADCFP010000067.1 GCA_020249465.1 Roseomonas sp.
CCGTTCATAAGACTGTCGATGCCGATCACGGCAGGCTTGAAGAACGCCGCCACCTTGTCTGCCACGATGTCGATTGGCTGTTCTCAGATCGGCGCTACACCGACGGGCCCCGCTTCCCATCGCGAAGTCGCACCTCATGCGCCGAAAATAGGATGACAGAGCGTAGCATGCCGCCAAAACGCGCAATGAAGCGCCGCGTATGCCTGACCCTGAAGCACGCTACCTTGGCAGCGTGCTCGCCCCCATCAGGAATTCATCCACGGCGCGCGCGCATTGCCGGCCTTCGCGAATGGCCCACACCACCAGCGATTGCCCGCGCCGCATATCGCCTGCAGCGAAGACCTTGGGCACGGATGTCTGATAGGCTTCGGTATCCGCCTGCACATTGCCGCGCGCGTCTAAGGCAACGCCCGAAGTCTCCAGCAACCCAGCGCGGCGCGGCCCCAAAAAGCCCATCGCCAATAGCACCAGATCGGCCTTCATCTGAAAGCCGCTGCCCGCCACTTCGCGCATTTGCATGCGCCCGGCTTCATGCACCCATTCCACGCGCACGCAATCAAGCGCGGTCACGCGGCCATTCTCGCCCACCGCCTGCTTTGTCAGCACGGCCCAATCACGCGCGCAGCCTTCATAATGCGCCGGCGCAGTGCGAAGCTTATGCGGCCAATTCGGCCAGGTGAGGCCCTTATCTTCCTGCTCCGGCGGCTTGGGCATGATTTCAATCTGCGTAATGGAAGCCGCCCCTTGGCGCGCGGCAGTGCCGATGCAATCCGCCCCCGTATCGCCGCCGCCAATCACCACCACATGCTTGCCGGCGGCAGAGATTGTGCCACGCGGCGCGGCGCGATCTTCACTATCACCCGCCACACGCTTGTTCTGCTGCGTCAGGTAATCCATGGCGGGATAGATGCCGGAAAGATTGCGGCCATCCACTTCCAATTCGCGCGGCCATTCCGCGCCACCTGACAGCACCACCGCATCAAACCCTACCAGCAGCACATCAAACGGCAGCGTGCTGCCCACTTCCGTGCCGGTGCGGAATTCCACACCTTCGGCGGCCATCTGATCCACGCGGCGATCAATCAGGTGCTTTTCCATCTTGAAATCAGGAATGCCGTAGCGGAGCAAACCGCCGATACGGTCATGCTTTTCAAACAGCGTCACCGCATGGCCCGCACGCGCCAATTGCTGCGCCGCTGCCAGCCCCGCCGGGCCGCTGCCCACCACCGCCACACGCTTGCCGGTTTTGCGCGCGGGGATTTGCGGCTTGATCCCGCCTTCTTCCCAGCCGCGATCCACAATCGCGCATTCGATGGATTTGATGGTGACCGGCGCTTCAGTCAGATTCAGCGTGCAGCTTGCCTCACAAGGTGCTGGGCAAATGCGGCCGGTGAATTCCGGGAAATTATTTGTGGAATGGAGTGTTTCGAGCGCCGCCTGCCACTGATCCCGATAGACCAGATCATTCCAATCCGGGATCATGTTGTTGACGGGGCAGCCATTATGGCAATACGGAATGCCGCAATTCATGCAGCGCGCCGCCTGCTTCGTCAGCTCTGCCCCCGGCAGCGGTGTCACATATTCCTTGTAATTCTTCAGCCGCTCTTCCGGCTTGATATAGCCGCGATCGGCGCGTTCGAATTCAAGAAAACCTGTTGCCTTACCCATGACGCTATTCCCCTTAGCGGCTTATTCGGCCGCAACCGCATGACCGCCCGCTTGCTCGGCCTTCAGGTCGAGCAAGGCGCGGCGGTAATCCCGCGGCATCACCTTCACGAAGCGCGGCAGCGCCGCATCCCAATCTTCCAGCAAAGCACGCGCCCGCGCGCTGCCGGTCATGAGCAAATGCCGTTCCACCAGAATGCGGAGACGCTCCGCATCAAAGCGCAGCATATCGCCCATGCCATTGTCGAAAGCGGATGGCGCGCGCTGCTTGGGCCGCCCATCTTCGCTGGCGTCAGCCGGGCCAATCGCTTCCAGATCAACAATGCTGGTGTTGCACATGTCACGGAAATTGCCGTTGATGTCGTAAATATAGGCGATGCCGCCCGACATGCCGGCGGCGAAATTCCGCCCCGTGGCACCCAGCACCACCACCACACCGCCGGTCATGTATTCGCAGCCATGATCGCCGCAGCCTTCTGCAACGGTCACCGCGCCGGAATTACGCACGGCAAAGCGCTCACCGGCGACACCTTCGAAATAGGCCTCGCCGGCAATGGCGCCGTAAAGCACCGTATTGCCGACAATGATATTGGCCGAAGGCTCCCGGTTCACACCCTTGGCCGGCTTCACTGCAATACGCCCGCCTGACAGCCCCTTGCCGACATAGTCATTCGCATCACCGGTCAATTCCAGCGAAACCCCACGCGCCAGGAAGGCGCCGAAGCTGCCACCCGCCGTGCCCTTGAAGGCAATGCTGATGGTATCTTCGGGCAAGCCCGCATGGCCGTAAAGCTTCGCGACTTCACCGGACAGCATCGCCCCCGTGGTGCGATTGAGGTTGCTGATGGCCCGTTCAATCCGCACCGGTTGCTGCTTTTCCAGCGCATCCTTGCTGGCCGCGATCAAATCCACATCCAGGATGTTGTCCAAACCATGATCCTGGCTTTCGCAATGATGGATCGCGGCCCCTTCCACCAGCTTCGGCTGATAGAGAATGCGCGACAGATCA
>JADCFP010000068.1 GCA_020249465.1 Roseomonas sp.
GAACGCATGCGCTGGTGCGCCTGCCCATGCTGCGCCAGGAAATGGACGCCGCGCTTGGCTTCCGCACCGGGGGCTTCATTTCCGGCTATCGCGGATCACCCCTTGGCGCCTTTGACCGGGAATTGGCGCGCCAAGCCGAAAGGCTCCGCGCCCATGATGTGGTGTTTCAGCCAGGCGTGAATGAGGATCTGGCCGCGACCGCCATTTGGGGTTCGCAGCAGGTGCATCTGACACCCGGCGCGCGTTTGGATGGCGTTTTCGGCATTTGGTATGGCAAGGGGCCAGGCGTTGATCGCTCGGGCGATGTGCTGCGCCATGCCAATTCCGCCGGCAGCGCGCCGCTGGGTGGGGTGCTTGCGCTGGCGGGGGATGATCCATCCTCCAAATCCTCCACGATCACATCGGGCTGCGAATATGCCTTTATGGATCTGGAAATCCCTATGCTCGATCCCGCCGATGTGGCGGAGGTGCTGGAATATGGGCTGAAGGGCATTGCGCTGAGCCGTTACGCCGGCACCTGGGTTGGCATGAAATGCGTGGCCGACACCATGGATGCGACCATGACGGTGATGCTCGACCCCGCCCTTTACGCCACGCGCGAACCGCAGGGCATGCCAAGCGTGCCTGATGGCGTTCATATCCGCGCGACTGATCCGCCGATGGTGCAGGAAGAACGTCTGCGCCACGTGAAGCTGCCGCGCGCCAATGCCTTTGCACGCACCAATGGCATTGACCGCATGGTGCTGGATAGCGCCGATGCGCGTTTCGGCATCGCCGTGCGCGGCAAGGCTTTTACTGTCTTGCGCCAAGCTTTGGCCGAGGCCGGCATTTCCGAGGATTTCGCCCGTGCCCAGGGGTTGCGCATTTGGAAGGTGGGTTTGGCTTGGCCGCTTGATGCCGATGCCGCGCGCGCCTTTGCGGAGGGGCTCGAGGAAATCCTGGTGATCGAAGATCGCCGGTCCTTCCTGGAATGGCAGCTGCGCGATGCGCTGTTTCACATGGATCGCCGGCCACGCATTACCGGCAAGCGTGATGAGGCCGGGCGGCCCTTGCTGTCTGATCTGAACGAGCTCGATTCCGCGCAGATTTTGCGCGCGCTTTTCGCGCGTCTGCCGCAGGCGTTTCGCACTAATGCCATGCTGGCGCGCATGGCAGCGCTTGAATCCCTTGCCGCCGGAGATCAAACGCCGGTGCATGGGCGCGATCCCTATTTCTGCCCAGGCTGCCCACACAATACTTCAACCCGCGTTCCGGAAGGCAGCCGCGCCTTGGCCGGCATTGGCTGCCATTATTTGGCGCGCTTCATGAATCGCGATACGGATTTCTTCTGCCAAATGGGCGGCGAAGGTTCCGCCTGGATCGGGCAGGAACATTTCACCAGCCAGGAACATATCTTCGCCAATATGGGCGATGGTACCTATGCCCATTCCGGCAGTCTTTCCGTGCGCTTCGCAGTCGCGTCCAAGGCCAATATCACCTTCAAGATTCTGGTGAATAGCGCTGTCGCCATGACCGGCGGGCAAACCCCGGAAGGCGAGATTGATGTACCCCACATCGCCGCGCAATTGCATGGCGAAGGGGTGGGGCGGATTGAGATTGTCTCCGACGATCCAGACCGGCATCGCGGCCATCCGCTGATCCCATCTACCGTTGGCTTTCATCATCGCGCGCGGCTGGATGCGGTGCAGAAGGAATTGCGCGCGGTGAAGGGTGTCACCGCCATCATCTATGACCAGGAATGCGCCACTGAACGCCGCCGCAAGCGCAAGCGTGATTTGGCGCCGCGCGCCAATCGCCGCATCGCCATCAACCCGCGCATTTGTGAAGATTGCGGCGATTGCTCGCGCGCTTCGAATTGCCTGGCGGTGGAGCCGATTGAAACGCCGTTCGGTCGCAAGCGCCGCATTGATCAATCTGCCTGCAATCAGGATTTTTCCTGTGTGGAGGGTTTTTGCCCGTCCTTCGTCAGCCTGATCGGCGCGGAACCGGCGCGGCCCGTGGCCATCACCCTGCCACCGCTGCCGCCCGAACCAAGCCTGCCCGCCATTCAAGGCGAGGCGTGGAATCTGCTGATTGCCGGTGTTGGCGGGCAGGGCGTTTCTTCCATGGCGGCCATCCTGGCGCAGGCCGCGCATCTGGAAGGAAGGCCCGTGCGCACCTTGGATTTCCTCGGCCTCGCGCAAAAGGGTGGCGGTGTTTATGCGCAGTTGCGCATCGGCCCGGTGGGCGCGGCGGCGGATCAGCTTTCCGGCGCGCGCATTGCGGCAGGGGAGGCGGATTTGCTGCTGGCGGCTGATATGGTGGTGGCGCATGGCCGCACCGCGCGGCCCCTACTTGGCCCCACGCGTAGCACGGCGATTGTGAATGCGGACCTCTCTCCCACCGCGCAATTCGTGAAGGATACTGAAACGCGCTACGATGCTGCCGCCATGCTGCAAAGCCTGGGCGCGGCGTGCCGCGAAGCGCTGACCATCCCCGCGCTCACGCGCGTTGAGCGGGATTTGGGCGATGCGATTTACCTCAATCCCTTCATGCTTGGCTTTGCCTGGCAGCGTGGGCTGGTGCCGCTTTCGGCGGAGGCAATTTTGCGCGCCATTGAACTGAATGGCGCAGCGGTGGAGCGCAACAAAAACGCCTTTGGACTGGGCCGCATTGCCGCGACCGAAACACCGGAAGCGCCGCGCGGACTGGAAACGCTTGATGAGATGATCGCGCGCTTCACCGAAGATTTGAAAGCCTATCAGTCATCGCGTTACGCGCGGCGCTATCAGGATTTCGTCGCGCGTATCCGTGCGGCGGAAGCGGCGGCGGTGCCTGGCGAAGATCGGCTTTCTCGTGCGGTGGCGCGGCAGCTTTATCGTCTGATGGCCTATAAGGATGAATATGAAGTCGCGCGGCTGCATAGCCTGCCGGCATGGCAGGAAAGCCTGACGCGCGGCTTTGCTGGGACACAGCGCATTGAGGTGCATTTGGCACCGCCCATTATCAGCAAGATCAATCCCGATACCGGCCTGCCTGAAAAGCGCGCCTTCGGTCCCGGCATGCTGCGCGCGATGCGGCTGCTCCGCCATGGCAAGGTGCTGCGCGGCACCTGGCTTGATCCCTTCGCGCGCACCACCGAAAGGCGGGAAGAACGCGCGCTGCCCCATGAATATCGCGCTGGGCTGGAAGCTTTGCTGCCGAAGCTCTCGCCGGCCACGCACAGCGCCATTTGCGAATGGGCGGAAGCCGCCGCCGGCATCAAAGGTTTTGGCCATGTGAAGGCGCGCAACCTGAAATCCGCCCGCGCGCGCATGGCGGATATTGCCAAGGAAATTCTCGCATGAATGCCATCGCTTTCGACCTGCCGGAAGAAACCCGCGCGCTGCAATCCGTCGCGCGGGATTTCGCCCGCGACGTGCTGGCCCCCAAAGCCCTGCAATGGGACCGCGAACAGCATTTCCCGGTGGCGGAAATGCGCGAAGCCGCGGCCCTTGGCATGGCCGCCCTTTATGTGCGCGAAGAATCAGGTGGTGCGGGCCTGACGCGTCTGGACGCGGCGGTGGTGTTTGAAGCACTCGCGACAGGCTGCCCCACCGTCAGCGCCTTCATGTCCATCCACAACATGGTCGCCTGGATGATTGACCGCTTCGGCAATGATGCGCAGCGCAGTACCTGGTTGCCAAAGCTGATCAGCATGGAGGCGATCGCTTCCTATTGCCTGACGGAACCAGGTTCAGGCAGCGATGCGGCGGCGCTGAAGGCACGCGCTCAGCGTGACAATCAGGGCTATGTGCTGAATGGCACCAAGCAGTTCATCTCGGGCGCTGGCGCGTCCGACCTATACCTGACGATGCTGCGCACCGGCGGCGATGGGCCGGGCGGCGTTTCCGCGCTGCTGATCCCAAAGGATACGCCCGGCCTTTCCTTCGGCGCCAATGAACGCAAAATGGGCTGGAATGCGCAGCCGACGCGGCAGGTGATTTTTGAGGATGCGCGCGTGGGCGCGGAGGCTTTGCTCGGCGCGGAGGGGCAGGGGTTCCGCTTCGCCATGGCGGGGCTTGATGGTGGGCGCTTGAATATCGCGGCCTGTTCGCTAGGTGGTGCGGAAGCCGCCCTGGATATCGCGCTGCGTTACACGCAAGAACGCCGCGCCTTTGGCAAGGCGATCAGCGATTTCCAGAATACGCAATTCAAGCTTGCCGATATGCGCATTGAATTGGAAGCAGCGCGTGCTTTGCTCTGGCGCGCCTGCGCCAAGCTTGATGGTGGGGAGGCCGACGCCACCATGTTCTGCGCCATGGCCAAGCGCTTCGTCACCGATACCGCATCACGCGTCGCCGATGATGCGCTGCAATTGCTGGGCGGTTATGGCTATCTCGCGGAATATGGCATTGAGAAGATTGTGCGTGATCTTCGCGTGCATCGCATTCTGGAAGGCACGAATGAGATCATGCGCCTGATCGTGGCGCGCAAAATGCTGAGTGGTTAAAGCTCTGCCACTGGTGGCGTGACCCCGCCAAAGGGATCACACCAGCAAATCGCTCAAATATCCAGCATCAACCTGCGCGGATCTTCGACGCTTTCCTTCACGCGGACCAGAAAACTCACCGCTTCCTTTCCATCCACGATGCGGTGATCATAAGACAGCGCGATATACATCATCGGCCGGATTTCGATCTTGCCAGCAACAGCCATGGGGCGATCCTGAATCTTGTGCATGCCAAGAATGCCTGATTGCGGCGGGTTCAGGATCGGCGTGGACATCAGCGAACCATAAATGCCGCCATTGGTGATGGTGAAGGAACCGCCGGCCAATTCATCCAGCTTCAAGGCACCATCACGCGCACGCTTGCCGAATTCACCGATGCGCTTTTCAATTTCGGCAAAGCCCATCGTGTCCGCATTGCGCAGCACCGGCACCACCAGGCCAGAAGGCCCGCCGACCGCAATGCCCATATGCACGAAATTCTTGTAGACAATCTCATCGCCATCAATCTCGGCATTCACGGCGGGGAATTCCTTGAGCGCGGCAATGCACGCCTTCACGAAGAAGGACATGAAGCCAAGCTTCACGCCATGCCGCTTTTCAAAGGCATCCCGATATTCTGAACGGAGCGCCATGGCGGCTGACATATCCACCTCATTGAAGGTGGTCAGCATCGCCGCCGTATTCTGCGCTTCCTTCAAGCGGCGTGCGATGGTCGCGCGCAGCCGCGTCATCTTCACACGCTCCTCACCTGCTTCCGGCGGACGCGAAGCCCGCGCGGCAGGTGCGGGCGCCGGCGCGGCAACCGGTTGGGCCAAATAGGCCAGCACATCGCCCTTGGTGATGCGCCCATCCTTGCCCGTACCGGCACCAATCGCGGCAGCAGAAACACCTGCTTCGGCGATCATCTTCGCCGCCGCTGGCATAGGCGCATGGCCGGCAGCGGGTGCGGGCGCAGGCGCCGGCTTGGCAGCGGGCGCTGCGGCAGCGGCAGGCTTGGCGGCACCAGCGGCAGCGCCTGCCTGAATGCTGCCCAGCACAGCACCCGGCGCGACTTCCGCGCCCGTATCGGCGGCAATGGCGGCAATCACGCCAGCCACCGGCGCATTTACTTCCACCGTCACCTTGTCGGTTTCCAATTCCACCAGCGGCTCATCGGCCGCCACGGCTTCACCGGCCTTTTTCAGCCAACGCGCGACGGTGGCAGAGGAAACGCTTTCGCCCAGGCTGGGCACGACAATATCGGTCATTGCTCGATCCGTTCCAAAACCAATACGCGTCAGCCCGCCAGGGCCGCGCGCACCAATGCTTCCTGTTGTTGTTGATGCACCTTGGCAAGGCCGGTGGCAGGGCTCGCTGCCTCCTCCCGGCCCACATAGTCGGGGCGCTTCGCCTTGATGTCCAGCGTCTTCAAAACGCCTTCAATCTTGCGATCCACGAAGTTCCAGGCACCCATGTTTTCCGGTTCTTCCTGGCACCACACCACTTCGGCATTGGGATATTGTGCCAACACCGGCGGCAGGCTGATCTTCGGGAAGGGATAAAGCTGTTCAAGGCGCACAATCGCGACATCCTTGATGCCCTTGTCGCGGCGTTCTTGCAGCAGATCATAATAGACCTTGCCGGTGCAAAGCACGACGCGACGCACCTTCTTGGGCGGCGCGATCTTATCCACCTCATCAATCACATGGCGGAACCCGCTACCGGGGCCGAATTCCGCCAGGTTGCTGATGGCAAGCTTATGCCGCAGCAGGGATTTCGGCGTCATTACCACCAAGGGCTTGCGGTAATTCGCCTTCATCTGCCGGCGCAGCGCATGGAAGTAATTGGCCGGTGTGGTGAAGTTGCAGACACGCATATTGCGCTCAGCACAAAGCTGCAAATAGCGTTCAAGCCGCGCCGAGGAATGTTCCGGCCCCTGCCCTTCATAGCCATGCGGCAGCAGCATCACCAGGCCCGACATGCGCAGCCACTTGGTCTCACCAGAGGCGATGAACTGGTCAATAATCACCTGCGCGCCATTGGCGAAATCGCCAAACTGCCCTTCCCAAAGCACCAGTGTCTTGGGATCAGCGAGCGAATAGCCATAGTCAAAACCAAGCACGCCAAATTCCGCGAGCAAAGAATTGAAGGCTTCGAACTTCGCCTGACCAGCGCGAATATTATTGAGCGGCGTGTATTCCGACTGTGTCGCCTGATCGATCAAGACCGCATGGCGATGGCTGAAGGTGCCGCGCTGGACATCTTCACCAGACAACCGCACGCGATGGCCTTCCAGCAACAACGAACCGAAAGCAAGCGCCTCACCGGTTGCCCAATCAATGCCTTCCCCGGTTTCAATCGCCTGACGCTTCTGTTCCAATTGCCGCGCGATCTTGGAATTGACGCCGAAATCGGCCGGCACGCGGCTCAGCGCCTCACCAACTTCCTTCAGTATCTCCGGCGTCACTGAGGTCGCTTCAAGCTGCTCAGCCTCATCCGTGGAGCCCGCAGGCCGCAGGCCGGACCAATGCCCTTCCAGCCAATCCGCCTTGTTCGGGCGATAGGATTGCGAAGCCTCAAAGGCTTCCTCAAGCCGCGCATTGAAGGCATCCAGCATGGCCTTGGAGGATTCGGACGGGACCGAACCTTCTTGCGCCAAGCGTTCCGCGTAAAGCGTGCGCGTCGTGCGCAATTCGCGGATGCGGTTATACATTTGCGGCTGCGTGAAGGCAGGTTCGTCGCTTTCATTATGGCCGTGGCGGCGATAGCAGACGATATCCAGCACTACATCCGCGCCGAACACCATGCGGAATTCAGCCGCCAAGCGCGCACAGAACACCACCGCTTCGGGGTCATCACCATTCACATGCAGGATCGGCGCCTGGACGGATTTCGCCACATCTGTGCAATAAAGCCCGGAATAGGCATGCGCCGGCACGGTAGTGAAGCCGATCTGGTTATTCGTCACGATATGCAACGTACCACCGGTGCGATAGCCAATAAGCTGACTCATGGCCAGCGTTTCATAAACCACGCCCTGCCCCGCAAAGGCAGCATCGCCATGCAGCAGAATGCCCATCACGGAACGACGGCCCTTGATATCGCCGCCCATATCCTGGCGCGCGCGCACCTTGCCTGCCACCACCGGGTCAACCGCTTCCAGATGCGAAGGATTGGGTTGCAGCGACAGGTGAACCTTGTTCCCGGCGATATCAATGTCGGTGCTGGTACCCAAATGGTATTTCACATCGCCCGAGCTTTCGATGTCGTCCGGATTGGCCGAATTGCCTTTAAATTCGGAAAACACCTGGGTGAAGGATTTTTTCACAACATTGACCAGCATATTGAGGCGTCCGCGATGCGCCATGCCGATCACGATTTCCTTCGCCCCCTGCTTGGCCGCAGTTTCAATCGCTGCCTGCACGGCCGGGATGGTCGCTTCGCCCCCTTCCAGACCAAAGCGCTTGGTGCCGACGAATTTGCGCGCGCAAAACGCTTCAAAGCCTTCTGCTTCCGTCAATTGTTGCAGGATTTGATTCTTCTGCGCGGTATCAAAAGCGCCATTCCAGGGGGCGCCTTCAATGCGGCGCTGGATCCAGGATTTCTGATCCGGGTCCTGGATATGCATGAATTCAACGCCGATCGAACCGCAATAGGAAGCGCGGCAAATGGCAAGGATTTCGCGCAGGCTCGCGGTTTCCTTGCCCAGCACGAAATCAAGGAAGATCTGCCGATCCCAATCCTCATCCGTGAAGCCATAGGTCTTGGGGTCAAGCTCGGGATGGGATTTCGGCACTTGCAGGCCAAGCGGATCAAGCCGCGCTTCAAGATGCCCGCGGACGCGATAGCTGCGGATCAGCATCAGCGCCCGGATCGAATCGAGCACCGCGCGGCGCGTGGCTTCGGGGTCCATGGCACTTGGCTTGGCGCCCTTGGCGGGCGCTGGCTTTTCGGGTTCCGGCCCGAAGGCGCCACGGATACGCGGCGCCCAGGATGCGCCCGAGGCATCCGTCAGCACGGCGCGGGCTTCATCATTCAGGGAAGCGAAAAGCTCCGCAAAGGTGGGGTCCACGCTTCCGGGATTCTCTGTCCATCTGGCGTAGAGATCAGCAAGATAGGCAGCATTCGCCCCCGTCATCGCGGTTGCGAGAATATCCACTCCGGCCATCAACCTTCTCCCTTCCGCCTCGGCTGCCCCCTTTGGGGTCGGACGGATGTATTCTTGTGGTGCCGTGCATTGCCCCGGCACCTGGGCCGAGGGCTGCAAGCATAAGGCCATAACGCCCGATGCGGCAGCCCCCCCCAGTATCAACTAAAGGGCGAAATCAGCCACCAAGCGCCTTGACCATGGTGGAGCCTAGCGCAGAAGGACTATCCGCAACGTGAATCCCGGCGGCTTTCATCGCGGCCATTTTCGCCTCGGCGGTATCCGCACCACCGGAAATCACCGCCCCGGCATGGCCCATGCGCCGGCCGGGGGGCGCCGTGGCGCCAGCAATGAAGCCCACCACCGGCTTGTTCGGCTTGCCGGGGGCGAAATTCTCCCGCTTCAGGTATTCGGCGGCCAGGATTTCAGATTGCCCTCCGATTTCGCCAATCATGACGATGGATTTGGTATCGGGGTCGGCCAGGAACATCTCCAGCACTTCGATGAAATCCATGCCCTTCACCGGGTCACCGCCAATGCCAACGCAGCTTGATTGGCCAAGCCCGGCGGCGGTGGTTTGCGCCACGGCTTCATAGGTCAGGGTGCCAGACCGCGATACGATGCCAACAGAACCCGGCTTATGGATATGCCCCGGCATGATGCCGATCTTGCAGGCGCCGGGCGTGATCACGCCCGGGCAATTCGGCCCCACCAGGCGGGATTTTGATCCATCCAGCGCGCGCTTGACCTTCACCATATCCAACACGGGAATGCCTTCCGTGATGCAGATGATCAGCGGCACTTCCGCATCAATCGCCTCCAGAATGGCGTCCGCCGCGAAGGGTGGCGGCACATAAATCACCGAAGCATTGGCCCCGGTTGCGGCCACGCATTCCGCAACCGTATCAAAGACCGGCAGCCCGATATGGGTGGTGCCGCCCTTGCCGGGCGTGACACCGCCAACATAGGTCGAACCATAGGCAATGCCCTGTTCGGCATGGAAGGTGCCCTGAGAACCCGTAAAGCCCTGGGTCATCACGCGGGTATTGGCGTTGACAAGAACAGCCATGGTTCAGGCCCCCTTCACGGCAGCGACGACTTTCTTGGCCGCATCGGCCAGATTATCGGCGGCAATAATGGCAAGCCCGCTATCAGCGAGGATCTTCTTGCCGAGATCAACATTGGTGCCTTCAAGCCGCACCACCAAAGGCACTTTCAGCGACAGCGTCTTGGTCGCTTCCACAATGCCCGTTGCGATCATGTCGCATTTCGCGATGCCGCCGAAGATATTCACCAGAATGGCCTTCACATTGGCATCCGAGGTGATGATACGGAAAGCTTCCGTGACGCGCGCTGCGGTCGCGGTGCCGCCGACATCCAGGAAGTTCGCCGGGCTTGAGCCATAAAGCTTGATGATATCCATCGTCGCCATGGCCAAGCCCGCACCATTGACCATGCAGCCGATCTCGCCATCCAAAGCGACGTAATTCAAATCATTATTGACCGCGTCCAATTCCTTCGGGTCCATTTCGCTGTCATCACGCAGTGCTTCCAGATCCTTGTGGCGGAACAGAGCATTGTCGTCGAAGGACACCTTGGCATCGAGTGCGACAATCTCCCCCGTGCCGGTCACGACAAGCGGGTTGATTTCCACAATCGCGCAGTCAAGTTCAACAAAAGCGCCGTAAAGCGCCAGCACAAACTTGGTGAAGGATGAAACCTGCTTGCCGTTCAGCCCCAGCCCGAAGGCGAGCTTGCGCGCATGAAACCCTGAAACCCCCGACGCGGGATCAATCGCGACCTTCAGGATTTTCTCGGGGTGCTTTTCGGCAACTTCCTCAATTTCCATCCCACCTTCGGTGGAAGCCATGATGGTCAGGCGCGATGTCGCGCGGTCCACTAGCAGGCCAAGATACAATTCGCGGGCGATATCGCAGCCATCTTCGATGTAAACGCGGGACACGAGCTTGCCGGCAGGGCCGGTTTGCTTCGTCACGAGCGTCTTGCCGATCATGGCGTCAGCGGCGGCCTTCACATCGGCGACCGATTTCACCACGCGCACGCCGCCCTTGCCATTCGGGTCTTCCTTGAAGCGGCCCGCGCCGCGACCCCCCGCATGGATTTGCGATTTCACCACATAGACCGGGCCAGGGAGCTTGGCCGCGGCAGCGGCGGCTTCCTCGGCATTCCAGGCGACATGGCCTTCCAATACCGCAACGCCATAGCGGCGCAGCAGCTCCTTCGCCTGATATTCATGGATATTCATGCAAAATGCCTCCGGTCCGGATGCGAAAAGGGCCAGGCAATGCCTGGCCCCAGGCTGTTCAGCCTACCAGCTTGCGCGACGCTTCGATCAATTCCTGCACCGCGGCACAGCTTTTATCGAAAGCGGCCTTTTCAGCCGGGTTCAGCTCAATCTCCACAATGCGCTCAATGCCGCCCGCGCCAATCACGACAGGCACGCCGACATAAAGATCCTTGATGCCATATTGGCCCGTGAGCCAGGCAGCGCAGGGAAGTACGCGCTTCTTGTCCTTCAGGTAGCTTTCGGCCATGGCAATGGCCGAAGCCGCCGGCGCGTAGAAGGCGCTGCCGCGTTCCAGCAGCTTCACAATCTCGCCGCCGCCATTGGCAGTGCGCGCCACGATGGCATCAATCTTTTCCTGCGTCGTCCAGCCCATCTTGATCAGATCGGGCACGGGGATGCCGGCAACGGTGGAATAACGGGTCAGCGGTACCATGGTATCGCCATGCCCGCCCAGCACGAAGGCAGTGACATCTTCCACCGAGACATTGAATTCCTGCGCCAGGAAAAGCCGGAAGCGCGAGGAATCGAGAACCCCCGCCATGCCGACAACCTTATTGTGCGGCAGGCCGGATTTTTCGCGCATCACCCACACCATCGCATCAAGCGGGTTGGTGATGACGATCACAAAGGCATTCGGGCAATGCGCCTTGATCCCTTCGGCCACCTGCGCGATCACGCCGGCATTCTTCGCCACCAGATCATCGCGGCTCATGCCCGGCATGCGGGGGAAGCCGGCGGTGACGATCACCACATCCGAACCGGCAATGGCGGCGTAATCGCCGGTGCCGACCATATGCGAATCAAACCCATCCACCGGGCCGGATTGCATGATATCGAGCGCCTTGCCCGCGGCGACGCCGGGGAAGACATCGAACATCACGACGTCGCCAAGTTCCTTGAGACCAATGAGGTGAGCCAAAGTGCCGCCGATATTACCGGCGCCGACCAAAGCAATTTTATTGCGGGCCATGTCGCTTCCTTAACCTTGCCTGGAAAACGCACGTTTCCTAGCCCCGAAGCCCCGCCCCGGCAAGGCGGTAACCGCTCAGGCAGGGGTTTGGCGTCCCAAATGCGGCAGGGCCAGGTATTCCTGACTTTGCATTTCGGTAAGGCGTGACGCCGTGCGTTCGAACATCGCGGCATTGGTGCCGCGTTCATAAAGCTGATCGGGGCTGGAAGCGGCACTCGCCACCAGCTTGCAGCGATGTTCATAAAGCGTGTCTATGCAGGTGATGAAGCGGCGCGCCTTGTCGAAATTCTCCGGGCCGAGGCGGGGGATATTGTCCAGCACCAGGGTATGGAAGGCCTCGGCAATCGCCAGATAATCCGCCGGGCCCAGCGGTTTGCCACAAAGCTGAAGGAAATCAAACCGCGCCACGCCGCGGGCGGCTTCCGGCACCTCAATCACCCGGCCAAGCAAGGGCAGGTCCATGGGTGCCCCCTGGGCCTGCCCGGTAAGTTCGGCAAAGGCGGCGTCCAGTGCGGCCTCGGACCGGCCATCGGCAGGGACATGCCAGGTGGGCAGGTTTCGAATTCGCTCGCGCCGGTAATCTCGCGCCGCCACCAGGGGCCAGACCTCCACATGGCGCTTGATCAGGGCGATGAAGGGCAGGAAGGCATCGCGGCCGGGCTGGCCCTTGAACAGATCATCCGGGGCAGTGTTGGAAGTGGCGACCACCACGGTACCGCGGGCGAAAAGCGCCTCAAACAGCCGCCCCAGGATCATGGCATCGGCGATGTCATGCACCTGGAATTCGTCAAAACAGAGCAACGCAGCATCAGCGGCGATGGAATCGGCCAAGGGCGGGATCGGGTCCGCGCTATCGCCATGGGCCTGCTTCCAGCCATGAATGCGCCGATGCGCCTGCTGCATGAAGGCGTGGAAATGGAGCCTCTGCTTGCGCGGTACCTCGGCGGTCTCAAAAAACAGGTCCATGAGCATGGATTTGCCGCGCCCGACCTCGCCCACCAGATAAAGCCCTTGCGGCGGTTCGGCGCGCGGCGGGGCCGATGCGCGCCCGAAAAGCCGGCCAAGCAGACCGGCGCGTTTGGGCGTGTTATCCAAAGCCGCCGGGTCATAGCCGCGCAGCGCCTGCCAAAGCGCCTGCAAACGCTCCATTGCCGCGGCCTGGGCCGGGTCGGGCGCCAAGTCACCGCTGGCAAGCCGCGCCTGATAGGCGCGCATTGGCCCAGGCGCCGTCCCTTTGGTCTTCGAGTCGTCTTCCTCAACAAACTGCATGCTGCGCGCTTACCCCGACCGGCGCGCCCCCACAATCAGGGCGGCATTGATTGGGGGCGGGGAAGGAATTAGTGACGATCAAGCATCCAAGGTTTGGAATTCCATGACCCGATCCGTTGCTATTCTTTATGCCGCTGATGGTTATGTCTCCCAAGGCCGCGCCATGCTGGGCCGGCGCGTCGCGGGCGATAGTTTCCTGAATGGCTTGCTCCGCCATGGCGGGCTGGAAAGCCTGGTCGGCCTCATGCTGAATGACCGTGAAGCACAGGGCTTTCCGGCGGAAATCCAGGCGCGTGCGCCCGGCTTGCAGGTGCGCACAGCGCATTATGAGGACCAGCGCCCGGTGGCGGAAGCCGGCACGCTATTCCTGCCGGGCCCGGGCCTTGAAAACTATGCCTATTGGCGCCGGCGGTCGGGCAACCAGCGCGCCTTCAGCCTTTGCGGCGTGACTCATACCACTTCCACCGACCGGGTGATGGATGCGCTGGCCCATGGGCTGACCGCGCCGGTGCAGCCTTGGGATGCGATCATCTGCACTTCCCGCGCGGTGCAAACCATGGTGCGGCGGCAATTGCAGGAAAATGTGGCCTATCTGCAAGGCGCCATGGGGGCGACACGGGCCGGGGTGCCCATGCTGCCCATGATCCCGCTTGGCGTGGATTGCGATGCCTTCCGCCGCGACCCTGCCTTGGGTGCCGCCTATCGCCAGGAATTGGGTATTGGGGCTGAGGATATCGCCATCATCCTGGTGGCGCGGCTTTCCAATGCGACCAAATTCTCGCCGCTGCCGATGTTCCTTGCGCTGCAAAAGGCCGCTGAGCGGCGCGGGCGGAAGCTGCATTTGCTGCTGACCGGTTGGATTGAAG
This sequence comes from Roseomonas sp., assembly GCA_020249465.1. Taxonomy (GTDB): domain Bacteria; phylum Pseudomonadota; class Alphaproteobacteria; order Acetobacterales; family Acetobacteraceae; genus Neoroseomonas. The sequence continues at coordinate 14,011 of JADCFP010000068.1, forward strand.
GCGATGGGTCGCGGCCGGCCTTTACCGATGCCGCAACCCAGGCCTGCCCGGATGTGAAGGTGCATCTGCTGGATGGGCAGAATGCCGAAATCCGCGCAAAAGCCTGGGCGGCAGCGGATATCTTCACCCTGCCCGTGGATAACATTCAGGAAACCTTCGGTCTTGCGCCAGTTGAGGCGATGGCGGCGGGCCTGCCCGTGGTGGTGACGGATTGGGATGGCTTTCGCGATACGGTGGAAGA
>JADCFP010000069.1 GCA_020249465.1 Roseomonas sp.
AAGATTCACGGTCACCGCCTGGGTAATATCTGTCAGCTCCGCATAGCTCACCAGATCGCTACCAGCCCCACCAGCAAGGCTGTCAGTACCGAACCCACCAGCAAGCGTATCATCGCCCGAGCTGCCGAGGAGGGTATCATTCCCGGCATCGCCAAGGATCGAGTCATTCCCTGCAAGCCCATCTATGCTTTCACTATCGGCGGAGCCAGAAAGAGTATTGCTGCCGTTGGTAGCAACATTGGGTGGAGGGTTAAGCAGCGCTTCCGCCACAAGCGCCGTAGCGCTCCCTTTCGTAAATGCAACAAATCCGTCCGATGTGTTCCCTTGGCTCCAATCAAGATCGCTAAAGTCAATCCAAGACCCCACCCCACCCGTAACGCGCAGCGTATTGCTCGTGTCTGACAGGTTCAGCACTTCAAGCGCAGTGAGGATAAGGGCATTGCTGCTGCCAAGATCAATCGCTTCTATGCCTTGCAGCTTACTATCCGCGATGGCTGCCAGATCAAGCGTAAGGCCAGAACCCGTCAGCGCCAGCGTATCGGTGCCGGTGCCGCCATCCACCCGCAGGAAGGTAAAGTCACTCACCACCAGGCGGTCATCACCCGCGCCACCCTGCAGCGCATCAGCGCCGCCACCGCCATTCAGCGTATCATTGCCAAGCCCACCCAGCATGACATTCGCACCGGCCGTGCCGGCAATCACGTCATCATTGGCGGTGCCGGCATGGGTGACGGTATTGGTGAAATCACGCCCAAAAACCACATAGCTTTCGCCACGATTGTCAGAGCTATATCTGCCATTCCCGTCGCCGTTGCGCGCCCCGACGATCAGGTCGGCAAAGCCATCGCCATTGATATCCCCGGCCGAAGCGACCGACCGGCCGGCGTCATCACCTGGATCGCGCCCATAAATGACAAAACCGCCCGTGCCGCCAGCAATCGCCGCCAAATCAATCGGCGCGCCCCAGCCGGAAGCCTTGCCAAACACAACATAGCTATCGCCAGCATAGGGCTTGGCATTGCCCGCCGCACGGCCGCCATAAGTCCCGATGATCAGATCATCAAAGCCATCACCATTGACATCCCCGGCCGAGGCCACCGAAAAGCCGGAGCGGTCCGAGGCGTCCTGACCATGAAGGACAAAGCCGCCGGTCCCGGCAGCAATATTGGTCAAATTTATTGTCGCCCAGCCAGAAGCCTTGCCAAACACCACATAACTCTCACCGGCAAGATACTTCGTATTGCCAGCCGCACGCCCCGAACTCGCGCCGATGATGATGTCGGCAAAGCCATCGCCATTGATATCCCCGGCCGAAGCGACCGAGAAGCCTGACTTGTCGCCGCCGTCCTGCCCATTGATGACAAAGCCGCCTGTGCCGCCTGCAATCGTGTTCAAGCTTATCGCGGGAGCCCAGCCGGAAGCCTTGCCGAACACCACATAGCTTTCGCCTTTGAAGGCATTGGCATTGGGTGCCCCGATAATGAGATCCGCAAAGCCATCACCATTGACATCCCCGGCCGAGGCCACCGACCAACCGGAAACGTCACTCGAAAAGCGCCCGCGCAGGACAAAGCCGCCCGTGCCGCCCGCAATGGCGCCCAAGCTGACGCTCGCCCCCCAGCCGGAGGCCTTGCCAAATATCACGTAGCTGTCGCCGTTTTGTGCGCCGCCGACACTGTTTGGCCCATCACCGCCATAGGCGCCAATGATCAGGTCTGCAAAGCCATCGCCATTGATATCCCCGGCCGAAGCCACCGAACGGCCGGATTGGTCGCCAGCATCCTCGCCATAGATGACGAAGCCGCCCGTGCCAGCGGCAATCGTCGCCAAATCCAGCGGAGCACCCCAGCCGGACGCCTTGCCAAACACCACGTAGCTGTCGCCGACGCCGGAAGTGATCAGCGTGCCATATCTCTTTGGTGCGGCCCATCGCCACCGTGCGCCCCGATGATCAGATCGGCAAAGCCATCGCCATTGACATCCCCGGCCGAAGCCACTGACCAGCCCGCGTAATCATTTTCATCCTGCCCACGAAGCACAAAACCGCCTGTGCCGCCGGCAATTGCTGCCAAATCTACCGGCGCACCCCAACCCGACGCCTTGCCAAACACCACATAGCTTTCGCCGGCCTTGACCGTGGCATTGTTTGCCGCATAGGCAAAAGGGGCACCGATGATGATGTCCACAAAGCCATCGCCATTGACATCCCCGGCCGAAGCAACGGACCACCCCGAACGATCACCGCCAGAGACAGCGTCAAACGGGTAATCGCCATCCTGCCCATTGATGACAAAGCCGCCCGTGCCGGCGGCAATAGTCACCAGATCGATAGGCGCAATCGTTCCGGACATGGCAGTGCTCCTGGCGGGTTGGCAACCTGAAAGGTTTCACGCCGGCAATTGCGCCACCGCGTGCTCATGGGTAAAGGTTAATGGTCGGTTACCGAAGGGTCAACAAGTCTCAAGTCCCATCTATGGAAAAAACGCCGCAAAAGCGGCCTTCATGGCCCCCACCCGCCACAGGAAAGTCCACCATGTCCGAAACAACCGAACCCCGCTTTGCCGTGCATACTTCCCGCCATTTCTCATCCTGGCTTGCAGCCCAGGGGGGTGGCATGGCTGTCACTACTTATCAGGCGGGGAAGCTATTGCTGCTCGGCACACGCCCGGATGGCAGGCTTTCGGTGTTTGAACGCAGCCTGCCGCGCTGCATGGGCCTTCATGTCAGCGCGGATACGCTGCATGTCACCACACTTTCGCAAATCTGGCGCTTTCGCGATCTGCTGGCTGATACGCCAGGCGCGCCTCCGCCGCCCGCCTATAAGGAACATGATGTGCTTTACGCACCGCGGCGCTGCTGGGTGACGGGCGATCTGGATGCGCATGATCTGGCGCTTTTGCCGAATGGCCGGCCGGTTTTCGTCAATACGCTGTTCTCCTGCCTCGCCACCGTTGATGAGGATCACAGCTTTGCGCCGCTCTGGCGCCCGCGCTTTATCTCAAGGCTTGCGGCGGAAGATCGGTGCCATCTGAACGGGCTGGCGATGGATGAAGCGGGCGCGCCGCGCTACGTGACGCTCGTGGGTGCTTCCGATGTTGCGGATGGCTGGCGGGAACATCGGCGATCTGGCGGGCAGGTGATTGATGTGGCGTCTGGTGAGGTTGTCGCGCAGGGGCTTTCCATGCCGCATTCGCCAAGGCTGCATCAAGGGGTGCTTTATTTGCTCAATGCCGGCAGCGGCGAATTCGGGCGTGTGGATATCGCCAGCGGTCGTTTCGAACCTATCGCCTTCTGTCCGGGTTTTCTGCGCGGCATGAGTTTTCTTGGCAACTACGCGCTGGTTGGGCTTTCCATGCCACGCGAAAACCGCACCTTCAGCGGGCTTGCCTTGGATGATGCGCTGAAGTCACGCGGGGCGGAACCGCGCTGCGGTGTCATGGTGATTGATCTGACATCCGGCGATGCGCCGCATTGGCTCCGCTTTGAAGGCTTGGTGCAGGAACTTTATGATGTGGCCGCCATTCCCGGCCGGCGCGCACCGGCCGCGATTGGCTTCATGGGTGAGGAGATTCAGCGCATGGTGAGCATTGGGGATGCGCCGGAGGCTTGATTAGGCGCTCAAAGCAAACCCCTCATACCCCTTATCCGCCACCTCATCACAAATCCGCCGATACCGCGCCATGCCGCCGATATAGGGCATGAACACGCGCGGCTTACCGGGCACATTGGCGCCCAAATACCAGGAATGCAGCGTTTTCGTGAAAAGTGTGCGGTTGGCGACTTCCTGTACCTGCACCATCCAATCATCCACCGCATCCGGCTTGGCTTCAATGCGCGTCTGGCCGGCCTTTCGCATATCCGCAATGCAGCGCGTGATCCAATCCACATGCTGTTCGATGGCAACAGGCATATTGGTCAGCACGGATGGGCTGCCAGGCCCGGTAATGGTGAACAGATTGGGGAAGCCCACCACTTGCAGCCCCAAATAGCTGCGCGGCCCTTCGCGCCAGACATCGCGCAAGGCAAGACCACCGCGCCCGGCGATGTTCAGGTTGAATAGCGGCCCGGTCATGGCATCAAACCCGGTCGCAAACACAATGATATCCAGCGGATATTCGCCCTTGCTGGTCTTCACGCCATTGGCGGTGATGCGTTCAATCGGCTCAGCCCGCAAATTCACCACATCAACATTGTCGCGGTTATAGGTTTCGAAATAGCCAGTATCAATCGGCGGGCGCTTGGTGGCGAAGCCATGATCAATATCGGCAAGGATCGCGGCCTTGGCGGGATCCTTCACGACCTGGCTGATTTTTTTCTTGAGGAAGTCTGAGACGATCCTATTCGCTTCCTCATTCGTCAGCACATCGCGGAATTCAGCGCGCAGCCGAAGCCCGCCCCTCTCCCAGGCTTTCTCAAAAATCTCGTTCCGTTCCTCATCCGACACATCCAGGACCGAACGATCCGCAATGCGCCAGGGGTGGCCATTGACGGTGGAGCGCATCACATCGCGAATTTCGGCGAAATTCTCCCGCACATATTTCTTGAAATCATCGGTCAGCGGCGCATTGCGTGCGGGGATGGAATAATTCGCCGTGCGCTGAAACACGGTCAGGTGCTTCGCGGCAGCGCCAATCACCGGAATGGCCTGGATGCCGGTGGACCCGGTGCCAATCACGCCAACGCGCTTGCCAGCGAATTCCACACCATCATGCGGCCATTCGCCGGTGTGATACCATTTGCCCTTAAAATCCGCGATGCCATCAATCTTCGGCAGATTGGCCGATGATAGGCAGCCGACCGCGGTGATCAGATAGCGCGCGGCGTAATGCCCGCCCTGTTCGGTCTGCACATGCCAAAGGTTTTCCGCTTCATCATAGCGCGCCGCCACCACCCGCGCGCGGAAGGTGATGTCGCGCTTCAGGTCCAATTTATCCGCCGCGTAATTCAGGTAGCGCAGAATCTCCGGCTGGCTCGGGTAGCGTTCGGACCATTCCCAACCCTGCACCAGCTCATCCGAAAAATGATAGCAATAGCTGTGGCTTTCGGAATCACACCGCGCGCCCGGATAGCGGTTCCAATACCAGGTGCCGCCCACGCCATCGCCCGCTTCCAGCACATGGGCGGACAGCCCGAGGCGGTCCCGGAGCGAATGGAGCTGATACATGCCGGCGAAACCGGCACCGATGATCAGCGCGTCATAAAGCTTGGCGTCGGTTGAGGTGGCGGCAAGCGGGGCTAAGGCATCAAGCATGGCGGGTTCTTCTGGTTGTTCATGGACTTGGCAAGGCTAACCCACCCCGCCCCCCGGCGCCAAGCGGGGGCAAATCCTTGCCATTTCGGCGGGGCTGCCCACATGGGGTCTGTCGGCTCCGCAAAGCCCCCTGCCTTCTGGCGCCGTTTCGATCTTGGGAAAGACCAAATACCGTGAATATTCAAACTCCTGCCTCTGGCCTCACCACGGCCAATGCCTCTCTGGAGCCGCGCCCGTCCCGCGCGGAAGCCGAAGCCGCGGTGCGCACCCTGCTGCGCTGGGCCGGCGATGACCCGGACCGTGAGGGCCTGGTGGATACCCCCGCGCGCGTCGCCCGCGCCTATGAGGAATTCTTCGCCGGCTATGAAACGGACCCGGTGGATTTGCTCGCGCGGTCCTTCGAAGAAACCGATGGCTATGATGAAATGGTGATCCTGCGCGACATCCGCATGGAAAGCCATTGCGAACATCACATGGTGCCGATCATTGGGCGCGCGCATATCGCCTATCTGCCGCAGGGCCGCGTGGTTGGCATCAGCAAGCTCGCCCGCGTTTTGGAAGTTTATGCAAAGCGCTTGCAAATCCAGGAAAAGCTGACGGCGCAGGTGGCCAATACCATCGAACAGGTGCTGAAGCCGAAGGGTGTCGCCGTGGTGATTGAAGCGGCGCATCAATGCATGACCACGCGCGGCATCCATAAGCCGGGTGTGACGATGGTGACGAGCCGCATGCTCGGCGCTTTCCGTGATGATGCCAGCACGCGGCGCGAATTCCTGGCCATTATCGGCGGCCAACGCGCGAGTGTGATTGAGGGCTGAACCCTCAGTGCCTTAGTGCGGGGATCAGCGACGCCAGCATCAGCACCGCCATAGCGATGTTGAAGGCGCGCAATCCCCGCCCGGGGCGCAACACGCGCCCCGCCCCCGCGCCAATCACGCCCCAAAGCCCCGCTGAGGGTACGCCCACTGCGGCAAAAACCAGCGCAATCAAACTGATCTGAGGCAGCAAATCCTCCCCCGGCCGCGTGAAGGCCGGGATGGCGGCCAGGATGATCATCCAGGCCTTTGGGTTCACCCATTGGAACAGCACCGCGCCCAGAAAGCCGAGCGGAGGGCGCGCCGGCCCTGCCCCCGGCGCCCCGGCACAGGCGATTTTCCAGGCAAGCCAAGCCAGCCAGGCCGCGCCGCCCCATTTCACCACCTGATGCAGCAAGGGGCTCGCCATCAGCGGCAGCGCCAAGCCAAGCCCCGCCAGCCAGATCATGGCGGCAAAGCCAAAGGCAATGCCCAGCACATGCGGCAGCACAGCGCGGAAGCCATGATTGGCCGCCGATGCCGCGACCATCAGCGTATTCGGCCCCGGCGTGGCCGAGGTGGCGACGGCAAAACCAAGCAAAGGCAGCAGCGCTTCCATGGGGTGATATTAGGTCAGTAATCCTGACCTGTCACGCCTCTGTCTGACTTGACCCCCCACCAAGCCAGCGCGCATGAGGATGCGATGCGCTTCACCACCCCACCCAGTCCCGAAGACCTGATCGAATTGGCCGAGGATGCGCTTGCCGCCATCCCGAAGCCACTCCGCGATCTGTTGCAGGGCATCGCCATCCTGGTGGATGACATCGCGGAGGAGGAAATGCTCCGCGAACTCGGCATCGAAAACCCCTATGAATTGACGGGGCTTTACCTTGGCGTGCCACTCACTGAAAAAACCAGCGCCGCAACGCTGGCAGAACCCGACCGCATCCTGCTATTCCGCGAACCTATCCTGCTGGAATGGGTCGAATCTGGGGAGGATTTGTTCCGCCTGGTGCGGAATGTGCTGATCCACGAAATCGGCCACCATTTCGGCTTTTCGGATGAGGATATCGAGAGGTTGGAAGAAGGGGAGTAGGGGAAGCCTCTGAACGCCTGCCCCCCGGTTCCAACCCGCCCCAATCCATCCTAAATAAAATTTCATGTCCATCTGTTTCACCCTGAATGGCGAATCGCGATCCCTGCCCGGTGACACACCCCCGGCCGTGACCCTGCTCGATTGGCTGCGCTCGGCGGGGCTGACCGGCACCAAGGAAGGCTGTGCGGAGGGCGATTGCGGCGCCTGCACCGTGGTGATTGAGGCGCCGGATGGCGCCCGCGCCCCGGTCAATGCCTGCCTGATGACGCTCGGCCAGGCGCATGGCCTGGCGCTGCGCAGTGTGGAGGGGCTTTCCACCCCCGATGGCGCGCCGCACCCCGTGCAGGCCGCGATGCGGGCCGCTGAGGCTACGCAATGCGGTTTTTGCACCCCGGGCATTGTCATGTCGCTTTACGCCCATGCGCGGATGGGTGGTGACGCGCATGAGGCTTTGGCCGGAAACCTCTGCCGCTGCACCGGCTATCGGCCGATTTTGGATGCCATGGCGGCCTTGCCGGCGGCGGAGGAACCCGCGCCGTCCTGCCCCGTGACTGACGTGACCGCCCTTGGCCCGCCGGAGCATCGCTTTTTCCTGCCGCGCAGCCTGGATGAAACCCTGAAGCTGCGGTGCGAAAACCCTGGGGCATGGCTATTGGCCGGCGGCACGGATCTCGGCCTGCGCTTTTCGGAATATCGCGACAATCCCGCTGCCATTATTTGCCTGCGTGATGTTCCGGAATTGCGCGGCATTAGAGCGGGGGCAGAGGGGCTTTCGGTTGGTGCCGCAGAACCTTACGCGGCGCTGCGTGATCTGATCGCCGATGATGCGGACTTCGCGGGTTTTGCCGGGCTGCTGCGCCGGCTTGGTTCACGCCAGATTCGCGCGCTTGGCACGCTTGGCGGCAATCTCGGCACCGCAAGCCCGATTGGCGATGCGCTGCCGCCCTTATTGGCGCTTGGCGCGCGGGTAACCCTCGCCGGGCCTGATGGCACGCGCGATATGGCGGTTGAGGATTTCCTGCTCGGCTATCGGCGCAATGCGCTGAGGGAGCATGAGGTGATTGCGCGCATCTTCATCCCAAGGCCCGCGCCAGGGGCGATTTTCGCCGCCGAAAAACTCTCCCGCCGCCATGATCAGGATATCAGCGCGATCGGGCTTTCGGTGCTGCTGGAACGTGATGGTCAGGTGATTACCCGCGCGCGCATTGCCCATGGCGGCTGCGGGCCGATGGCGGCACGCGCACCGGAAGCCGAAGCAGTGCTGCAAGGCGCGCCCTTCACCGAAGCGCAAGCGCGCATGGCCGGTGAGGCTTTGGCGCGCGCCATCACGCCAATGGATGATTTGCGCGGCACAGCCGAATATCGCCGCGTGGCCGCGCGCAATCTGATACTGCGGCTTTATTGGCGCGAAGCGCGACCCGATGCGGCAGCGGAAATCATGGCTTTGCCCGCACCTCATGCGCCGCGGTTCATCGCGCCATGAATGCGCCAATCGCTCAAGGCGCAGCATTGGCGCATGATTCGGCGCTTGGCCATGTGACGGGTCGCGCGCCCTTCGCGGATGATGTGCCGGAAGCGCCGGGCATGTTGCATGGCGCGTTGTTGCTCTCACCCGCCGCGCATGGGCGGATTGGGGCTTTGGATGTTGCGGCGGCGCGTGCCATGCCGGGGATTGTCGCGGTGCTGACGGCGCAGGATGTGCCGGGGGCGAATGATATCTCTCCCTCAGGCCGCGAAGTGGAACCGCTTTTTGCCGATGGCGTATTGCGCCATCACGGCCAGCCCATTGCCCTGGTGGTGGGTGCAACACGCGATGCGGCGCTGGCGGCACTTTCGGCACTGAAGCCGGAAATCGAGGCGCTGCCAGCCATTCTTTCAATCGAGGATGCTTTGGCAGCCGAAGCCTATCTGCTGCCGCCGCAGGAAATCGCGGTGGGCGATGCGGCGGGTGCCATTGCCGCTGCGCCCATGCAGGCATCTGGCGAATTTCGTGCGGGCGGGCAGGAACATTTCTATCTGGAGGGCCAGATCGCGATTGCCCTGCCAGGTGAGGATGGCGATATCGCCATCACCTCCTCCACCCAGCACCCGACCGAGGTGCAGCATATCGCAGCCCGCGTCTTGGGATGCGATTTCAACCGCATCACCGTGCGTTGCCGGCGCATGGGCGGTGGTTTTGGTGGCAAGGAAAGCAATGCGTCCTGGGTCGCGGCGGCAGCGGCACTCGCCGCGCGCATCACGGGCAGCCCGGTAAAACTGCGGCTGTCGCGCAAGGCGGATATGGCCGCCACCGGCAAGCGCCATCCCTTCCTGTATCGCTGGCGCGCCGGTTTTGAAGCGACGGGACGCATCACGGGGCTGGAGGCGATGCTCGCCGCCGATGGCGGGCATAGTCTTGATCTGACCGGCGGCGTGGTGTTTCGCGCCCTGACCCATGCGTTGAATTGCTATGATGTGCCGGCGGTAAAGCTGCGCGCATTGTCGCTGCGCACCAATATGGTGAGCCACACCGCCTTTCGCGGCTTTGGTGGCCCTCAAGGCGTTGTGCTGATGGAAGATGTGCTGCGCCATGTCTCTGCCGCCACAGGGCAGGATTTGGAAACGGTGCGCGCGCGCAATTTCGCGGGGGGAGATAACGGCAGCAAGGCGCCTTATGGTCAGGCGCTGGAAGGTGATTTGATCCGCCGCGTTTATGCCGAAGCCATGGAAGATGCCGGCTGGGCGGCGCGGCGCGCGGAAATCGCCGCCTTCAACGCGCAACATCCATTTCTGCGTAGAGGACTTGGCAGTTTTGTCCTCGCCTTCGGCATTTCCTTCGGCCTCATGCACCTCAACCAGGCCGGCGCCTTGGTGCATGTTTACGCGGATGGGTCCATCCGGCTCAATCACGGCGGGACCGAAATGGGCCAGGGGCTCAATATCAAAATCGCGCAGGTGGTGGCGGATGCCTTTGGCGTGCCGATTGGGCGCATTCGCATCACACCCACCAGCACAGCCGAGGTCCCCAATACCGCACCCACGGCGGCCTCCACCGGTTCTGATTTGAATGGCTGGGCCGCCCATCTGGCAGCAAGCGCGATCCGCGAACGCATGGCCACTGAGGCCGCGCGGCTTTGGGAAGTGCCGGTGGAAGTCATCGGCTTTGCCGAAGGCCGTGTCTTTGTGGCCAAGCCTGGCGACAATCGCGCCATGGAATTTGGCGATCTGGCGCATCGCTGCTGGGTGCAACGCATTTCGCTCTCCGCTACCGGGTTTTATCGCACGCCAGATATCCATTGGGATGCGAAATCCATGCGGGGCGAGCCGTTCTTCTACTTCTCCTACGGCGCTGCGGTGGTGGAAGTGGTGGTGGATACACTCACCGGTGAACATCGCGTGCTTCGTGCTGATCTGGTGCAGGATTGCGGGCGGTCGCTGAACCCCGCAATTGATCGCGGCCAGATTGAAGGCGGCTTTGTGCAGGGGCTTGGCTGGCTCACCACGGAAAGCCTTTATTGGGACAAGGAAGGGCGGCAACGCACCCTTGGCCCTTCCACCTATAAAATCCCCGGCAGTCGCGATGCGCCGCCAGATTTCCGGCTGCGGTTGCTGGCGAATGCGCCAGCGCGGGCAGAGACGATTTTCCGATCCAAAGGGGTTGGCGAGCCACCGCTGATGCTGGCGACTGCGGTGTGGAATGCGCTCTGTGACGCAACGGGGATTACCACGCTTGATCTGCCGGCAACGCCGGAGCGGGTGTTGATGGCGCTGGAGCGTTCCCGAGCCAGATAAAGGTATTTGCTGGTCTTGCCTTCACGCTCCTTCATACAAAATTAGAAACCATTACAGTTTGATCATATCGCAGGCATTCCCGCAGAAAAGCGCCGCCTTTTGACTTTTTTTTTATCTCTCGGCGCTAGCTTGGGCTTCCTTGTTAGAAAAGGAATAACCCATGCTTTCAAGACGTTCAGCCCTTCTGGCTACCCCGGCACTGCTTCTTGCTTCGCGAGTCATGGCTCAATCAGGCATTTTTAATGATCGCATCGTATTCGGGCAGGCCGCGCCCTTGGATGGCCCCGCCGCCGCTTTGGGCACGGGCATGCGCGATGGCATCCTGGCCGCCTTCGCTGAGGCAAATAAGGCCGGTGGCGTACACGGGCGCAAATTGGAATTGATTGCCCGCGATGATGGTTATGAACCGACGCGTTCTGCCAGTGTGACCAGGCAATTGATCACTGAAGATAATATCTTTGCCTTGATCGGCCCTGTCGGTACGCCGACCAGCCAGGCCGCACAGCCAATTGCGGCGGAAGCCGGCGTGCCCTTCATCGGCCCCTTCACTGGTGCCGAATTCCTGCGTGATGCAAAGCTTGCCAATGTCATCAACTTCCGCGCTTCCTATTTTCAGGAAACAGAGGAAATGGTGGAACGCCTGACGCGCGATCTGGGTGCCTCCCGCATCGCGATTCTGTTTCAGGATGATGCCTTTGGCCGCGCCGGTCTTGCCGGCGTTCAGCGCGCGCTCACCAAGCGCAACATGGCGCTGGTTGCTGAGGGCACTTATGAACGCAATACAGTTGCGGTGCGTGGCGCTGCCCTTGCCATTCAGCGTGGCCGGCCGGACGCCGTTATCATGGTTGGCGCCTATAAGCCCTGCGCCGAGTTCATCAAGACCGCGCGTCAGCTTCGGCTCAATGCGACCTTCGTCAATATTTCCTTTGTTGGCAGCGATGCGCTGGCACAGGAACTTGGCGCGGCAGGGGCCGGCGTTGTGGTAACGCAAGTGGTGCCCTTCCCCGGCGATGAAAGCCTGACCATGGTCAAGCGTTATCGGGCCGCGCTGGCTGCCGCGATTCCCAATTCAACCCCTGGCTTCGTTTCGCTTGAAGGTTATGCGGTTGGGCGCCTTGCAATCGCCGCACTTACCAAGGCACCCAATCCACCCACGCGCGAGTCGTTGCTGAACACCATTCGCACCAATAATTTCGATATTGATGGCATGCCGCTGTCCTTTTCGCCTGATATGAACCAGGGCTCGAACAAGGTTTGGCTGACGGTCATTCAGGCGGATGGCAGTTTCCGCGCTGTGGATCGTCTGTCTGGCACACAGGGGTAAGCCACCGTGGTTCGTCAACCTGCCAAATCGGGCATTCAGATAGGTATAGCCAAAAGGCTCTACCTATCCTTCGGGGTGGTTGCCGGCCTGACGATTGCGGCGGCCGGCATTGCGCTTGTTGGAAATACACAAATCGCGGCAACGGTTAAGCAGGTGACTGAGGAGCAATTGCCGGCAACACGCCGCGCCTTGCTGCTTTCCGGCGCCAGCACGGGTATCGCCGCAACCGCGCCAGAACTCGCCGCCAGCCATAACGCGGAAGAAGCGCGCCGCAGCCGCGCCACGCTGGATACCGAAGCGCAGCGCCTGGCGGGGCTTGTTGCTGAAGTCGCCGCAACGCTTGGCGGAGATCGTGCCAATGAACTGAAACAGGGTGCGGAGGCGATGAAATCCACCTTGGCGAGCCTCGTGCAAGGCACGGAAGTTCGCCTTGCCTTGACGGCTGCCATCGCCGAACGAGTAGGGCAGATGCGTGCCACGCATCGTCAGGTTCTTGAACTCATTGCACCTCAGGCAGATGAGGCATTTTTTGACCTGACCTTGGGGCTGCGTGGCGTTTCGGATGCGCCCGATGCCAAGGCGATGGAAGAAAGCATCAATAAGCTGACCGATCAGGAATTGGTGCGGCTTGCCGCCTTCATGCAAAGCCGCGCGGATGTGAATCTGATCGCGGGCCTTCTGGCCGAAGCGGCGCAGGCGCCTGATTCACATGCGCTGATCCCGCTGCGTGACCGAATGCTTGCGGCCAGCCAGCAGCTCGATAAGGCCTTGGCGGATTTCGGCACAGGCGATCAGGCGCAGGCCTTGCGACGCGCGATGGCTGTACTCACGGCTTTTGGCCAAGGGCAGGATGGCTTGTTTGAAATGCGTGGGCGGCAATTGACCGCGATCAACCAGGCGGAAAGCGCGCTTGGCATCACGCGCCGTCAGGCCACGGAATTGGACGCCGCGGTTTCCAAGGCTGTTGCTGATGCCGAAATTGCCGCGGGGCAGGCAGGCGATGAGGCGCGCGCCGCAGTCCGGCGCGTGACCGTGCTGATGCTGCTGATTTCCGCCGCCGCCATTGTCATCAGCGCCGGTGTGGCCCTACTGCTGATCCGCAAGGGTGTGGTTGGCCGGCTCGCGGTTTTGCGTTCTTCCATGCGCGAAACCGCCGAAGGCAAGCTCGCCGGTGAAGTTGACATTCAGGGCCGTGATGAGCTTTCCGAAATGGGCAGGGCGCTGAATGATTTGCGCGTGAAATTGCGCGAAGCCGAAGAAGCCGCTGCCGCACAAGCCGCCGAACGTGAAGCGGTACGCGCCGAGAAGGAAGAAACCCAACGCGTGCTGGCCGATAGTTTTGAACGCGGCGTTGGCGTGATTTCGAATGAGATCTTGCAATCCTCGGACGCCACCAAGGCTTCGGTGGCCGAACTTGGTGCTGTTACGCGCACCACCAATGACGAAGCACGTGCCATTACCGCAGCGGCGGAACGTACCAGTGAGGAAACGGGCAAGGTCGCCGCCGCAGCGGAGGAACTTTCTGTCACGGTTGCAGAAGTTTCGCGCCAGGTGCGGGAATCTGCCGCCATCGCTCGTCGCGCCGTGGCCGAGGCTGAGCGGACGGATGCGATTGTCCAGGGGCTCGACAAGGGGGCGGAAAAGGTTGGCGATGTGGTGCGGATGATCTCCTCCATCGCTGAGCAGACCAATCTTCTCGCACTCAATGCCACGATCGAAGCGGCACGCGCGGGCGATGCGGGGCGCGGCTTCGCGGTGGTGGCGAGTGAGGTGAAGACGCTCGCGACCCAGACCGCGCAAGCGACCGAGACGGTTTCCCGCCAAATCCAGGAAATGCGCGCCGCTTCCGAAGGTGCAGTGCGGGCGATTCAAAGTATTGCGAAAGTTGTCCATGAAATAGACAGCATCGCAGCGCAGGTTTCATCTGCAGTCGAACAGCAGGGCCTCGCCACGCAGCAGATTGCCGAAGGCGTTGCGGTGGCGGCTGAGGATGCAAGCCAGGTTACGGCGCGCATTCAGAAGGTCAGGGATGGTATTGGCGCTGCCGATGACGCCCTGACGGAGCTGCGCCGAATGGCCGATGGGCTTGGCGAGAAAGGCGAAGGCCTCAAGACCGAGCTTGGCAATTTCCTCGACAAGCTGCGCGTTGCCTGAAATGTGATCCGTGCTGGTGGGCTGTGCCATCAGCACGGCACGCAATTATCCTGGCCTGAAGCGCGCATAGATCGGCAGCAACAGAAAGGGCGTCAGAAAAAGTGGGAACCAGCGACGCCGGAGTGCGAATTGCTCACGTTGGAAAAGGCGCGAGCCTGAAACGCTTAACGCGCCTCAGGCCGCAAGGTTTTTTCCAAGGATTGCGAATACCGGCTCATGGCAAAACATAGCACGAAATAGACAAAGGCAGCGAAAAGATAAGCCTCGGTCGGAAAGCCGAGCCAATTCGGATCACCGAGCGCAGCGCGCAGCGTTGTGAAAAAATCAAACACGCCGATTACCACCACCAGCGTCGTATCCTTGAACAACCCGATGAAGGTATTGACCTGGGACGGGATGGTGATTGTCAGCGCCTGCGGCAAAATGATCAGCCGCATTTTCTGCCAGAAACTCAGCCCAATCGCATCCGCCGCTTCATATTGCCCGCGCGGCATGGCTTGCAGCCCGCCGCGCACTACTTCGGCCATATAGGCGGCGGTGAATAGCGTATAGGCCACCAGCACGCGCATCAGCCGATCAATCGTGACCCCTTGCGGCATGAAAAGCGGCAGCATAATCGCCGCCATGAACAGCAGCGAAATCAGCGGCACGCCGCGCACGCATTCAATAATGGCAGTGGAAAACCAGCGCACCAGCTTCAATTCACTGCGTCGGCCAAGCGCCAGCATGATCGCAAGCGGATAACCAAGCGCCAGGCCATAAACCGCGATAATGCCGGTGATGGTGAGCCCACCCCATTGCCGTGTCTGCACGAAGGACAAGTCAAACACGCCGCCCTGCATCAGCAACCACATGGCAGGCGCGGCAATTGCCCAGCCGAGCAAAAGCCAGCGGCCCCAGAAGCGCCTTATGGTGGAAAGCAGCACCATGGCCACCAGGATCACAATCATGGTCGCGGGGCGCCAACGTTCCTCATAGGGATAAAGGCCGAAAATGGAGAACCAGAATTTCTCCCGCACAAAGGCCCAGCAGGCGCCGCCCGCGGTGCGACATGCCTGCGCATTGCCATTCCAGGTCGCGTTCGTGACAGCCCAAGACCAGAAAGGCGGCACCGCGAAATAGAGTACCGCCAGGCAAGCCAGCGTGAGCAGTGTATTGAGTGGCCCAGCGAAGCAGGCCTTGATGAAAGCCTGCACCCTTTCGGTAAAACGCGGCCCGCGCGGCGCGGCTTGTGCGACCTGCATCGGATCAACGCTCCTTCAACAGGGCGACTTTGGCGTTATACCAATTCATCAAGCCTGAGGTGATCAGGCTGATGATCAGATAGACTGCCATGAAAATCGAAATCACCTCAATCGCCTGACCGGTCTGATTGATCGAGGTATTGGCGACACTCACCAAATCCGGATAGCCGATAACGATGGCGAGCGAGGAATTCTTTGTCAGGTTCAGATATTGCGATGTGAGCGGCGGGATGATGACGCGCAGCGCCTGCGGCAGGATCACCAGACGCATGATGCGCCCCGGCGGCAGGCCCAAGGCGCGCGCTGCTTCCCACTGCCCCTTATGGACGCTTTGAATGCCCGAACGCACAATCTCGGCAATGAAGGCCGAGGTATAGACCACGAGGCCCACCAGCAGCGCAAAGAATTCCGGCGATAGCGCCAGCCCGCCTTCAAAATTGAAGCCGGCAAGTTCCGGCCATTCCACGACCGGCACAAAACCCAAAGCCATCCCGAGCGCCGGAAAGCCGAATAGCATCAGCAGCCCAGGCAATAGCGTCGCACGCCGATCCCCGGTTGCGATCTGGCGTGCGCGTTCACGTCGCAGCAGCAGCCACCAGCCAATCGCCCCAAGCAAGGCGGCCAGCAGAAAGACCAACAAGGCCGTATCGGCCATCAGCCCGGGAATCTTCATCCCGCGTTGGGACAGGAATACGCCAGGCAGTGGGTTCAGCGCCTGACGCACGGAAGGAAGCTGCAACAGCACCGCATGCCAAAACACCAATTGCAGCACCAGGGGCGTATTGCGAATGACCTCGATATAGCCGCCCACCAAGCCACGCAGCAGCGGGTTGGAGGAAAGCCGCGCAAGGCCGAGCAGAATGCCAAACACCGTGCACAGCGCGATGCCTACAATGGCGACACGCAGCGTATTCAAAAGCCCAACCGTTAGCGCCCTGCGATAGGTGTCGGATGGCGCATAGGGGATCATGTATTCGCCGATGGGAATGCCGGCTGAACGGTCCAGAAAGCCAAAGCCGAATTGCAAGCCGCGCGCCGCCATATTTGTTTGCGCATTGGACCAGAACCACCAGCCAAGCAGCACTACCGCCGCCAGCAGCCCGGCCTGGATCAGCAAGCCCCGGCGCGATCCCGGCAAGGGGATGATGCCCCGCGCAGTCGGTATGGCGGTGGATGAACTCATGCGGAGAATTCCAGCGGCAACATAAGACAGGAAAGGGCGGTGGCTGATGGCATCACCCACCACCCGGAATAATCACCGCGCGCCATGACAGCGCGCGGCTTTGGGTTACGCCTGAAAATCAGCGCGCCGGCGGCGCATAGAGCAGGCCGCCACGGGTCCAGATATTGTTCATCCCGCGCTCAAGGCCCAGCGGCGTATTGGTACCGAGGTGCCGTTCAAAAATCTCACCATAATTGCCGAAGGTGCGGATGATGACGCGGGCAAAATCAGCACGCGCGGCACCGATGCTCTCACCCATATTGCCTTCAACACCAAGCAGACGGCGGATCACCGGATTGGTCGCGGTGGTGGCGATCTGTTCCACATTGGCCTGGGTGATGCCCATTTCTTCAGCATCAATCAGGGCGAAGGTGGTCCAGGCGACGATATTCGTGAGTTCCTCATCACCCTGGCGGATGGTCACAGCCAGCGGTTCCTTGGACAGGCGCTCGGGCAGGATCACGTGATCCGCCGGGCGGGTCAGCAGGGTGCGCTGGGCGGCAAGCGCGGCGAAGTCATTGGTGAAAACATCGCAGCGGCCGCTATCATAAGCGCGGCGGATTTCATCCAGATCGGCGATCACAACCGGGGTAAAGCGCAGATTATTGGCGCGGAAGAAATCAGAGATATTGAGTTCCGTGGTCGTGCCAGGCTGCACGCAAACCGTGGCGCCATTCAGTTGACGCGCGCTGGTCACGTTCAGGCGGCGCGGCACCATGATGGCCTGACCATCATAGAAGGTGATGGCCGGGAAGTTGAAGCGGTTCACATTGGAATCGCGCGTCAGCGTCCAAGTGGTGTTGTTGGACAGCACATCCACTTCGCCCGCCGAAAGCGCTGGGAAGCGGCTTTGCGTGGTGACGGGGACAAACTCCACCTTGCTCGGGTCATTGAAGATGGTGATGGCGATGGCACGGCAGACTTCCACATTGAAGCCACCCCAGCGGCCCTGGCTATCCGGCACCCCGAAGCCCGGGTTGGACGGACCCTGCACGCCGCAGCGGAGCGTGCCGCGCTGGCGAATCTGATCCAAATCGCGCCCGGCAAGGGCTTCGCCCACGCCGAAGGCCATGAAGGCCGCCGCAGCGGCGGCGAGCATTTTGAATTTCATTTTGGTCTCCCACTTCTCCCAGCGGACGAAGCCCGTCGCGCTTACGGGCGGAGATCGCCCAGGCAAGACAAAATTACAAGACAGTCACACTTCAGAAAAAGGAGTTTATGGCGGTTCCAGACGGCAAATGCCCCGTTTCCAGGCGGTTCACGGGTTCCCGCCCTAACTTGCGCAGGCTTTGGGCAGCTTTGGGGTGATCGCACATGGGCCGCCCCCCTCCGCTAGCTCAGCTGCCCGTGATCTCCGCGCGCAATTCATCCAATACGCGTAAGCCGCCAGCCTTGCTCTCCATATGCCAGAACAGCCAGCCATTGCAGGAAGGCACCTCCTGCACCGCCGCGCCCACCTGATGAATGGACCCCGCCGCCTTGCCGCAGCGGAGCGTGCCATCGGCCCCAACCTCGGCCCGCCAGCGGCGGCGCGCATCGGTCAGCACACTGCCCGCCGGCACAAGGCCGCGTTCCACCAGCGTGCCGAAGGGGATGCGCGGCTGTTCGCGCCGTGATGGCAGGGCAAGCGCGGCTGATTCCGGCATGGGCTCCACGGCTGCGAGCCGGGCGCGCGCCCCCTTGGCGTAGCGTTCTTCGCGTTCAATGCCGATGAAGCGCCGGCCCAGGCGCTTGGCGACCGCCGCGGTGGTGCCGGAACCAAGGAAGGGGTCGAGCACGACCTCCCCCGGTTGGGTGCAGGACAGGATCACGCGATGCAGCAGCGCTTCAGGCTTTTGCGTCGGGTGCAGCTTGTCGCCCTTATCATCGCGCAGTCGCTCAGCGCCGGTGCAAAGTGGGATGAACCAATCGCTCCGCATCTGCACATCATCATTCAGCGTCTTCATGGCGGCGTAGTTGAAGCGGTATTTGGATTCCTGCCCATGCGCCGCCCAGATCAGCGTTTCATGCGCATTGGTGAAGCGCCGACCGCGGAAATTCGGCATGGGATTGGCCTTACGCCAGATGACATCATTCAGGATCCAAAAGCCGAGATCCTGCAGCGCCACGCCCAGGCGAAACACATTGTGATAGGCACCCATCACCCAAATCGTGCCATCCTTGCGGAGCACGCGGCGACATTCGGTCAGCCAGGCGCGGGTGAAGGCGTCATAGGCGGCGAGATCGGGAAAGCGGTCCCAGGCATCATCCACGCCATCCACAATGCTCTCATCCGGGCGGCGCAATTCGCCCTTCAATTGCAGATTATAGGGCGGGTCAGCAAAGATCGCATGCACGCTGGCCGGCGGCAGGCGGCGCAGCATGGCAATCGAATCCCCGACCAAAACCTGGTCCAAGAGCAGCTCCAGCTGCGTTCCCACCGTGAAATCCCCTGAATCCCGCGTAAGAATCGCGCGCCGGAGTCGCGCGGTCAAGTCAGTTTCAAAACGGCCTGGTCCACCGGGCCAAAGCCGCGCCGGTGATGGGGGGATGGCCCGAGCCTTGCGAGAGCTTCCCGATGCGTCGCGGTTGGGTAGCCAGCATGGCGCGCAAAGCCGTAAGCCGGCCAGCGCGGATCGAGCCGGCGCATGGCCCGATCCCTGAGCACCTTGGCAATGATGGAGGCGCCAGCGATGGAAAAGCTGAGCGCATCACCGCCGACCACGCAGCGCAGCGGGCAGGCCAAGGGCGGCGGCTGATTGCCATCCACCAGCGCGTGATCGGGGGGGGTCGGCAGCTTCGCCACCGCACGGCGCATGGCAAGATGCGTGGCGCGCAGGATATTGATCCGCCCGATCTCAGTAGCTGAGGCGGCGCCGACGCCGATTTCAACCAGCCCCCGCGCTTGAGCGTCGCGGAGTGCGGCAAAGGCAGCATCCCGCGCCGCTTCCTTGAGCTTCTTGGAATCCTGCAACAGCGCCGCAAGGCGTTCTGGTGGCGGGGCAAGAAACACCAAGGCCGCCGCAAGCACCGGACCAGCGAGGGGGCCGCGCCCCGCCTCATCCACCCCTGCCACGCGGCCACCAAGCGCCAATTCCAGGCTGAAATCGGGCCGCGTCGTCATGCTTTGGCGCGCGGCAGCAAACGCCAGCCCGCGAGCCCCAACACCAGACTAGCCGCCAAGACGGCAAATCCGGCGCGATAGGCGGCCTCGGGCCGCGTAAACTCATCCATGGGGAAGAAGCCGATCACGAGGCCCATCAGCAAGGGCAGCAGGGAAGACCCCAGCACCTGCGCCATATTTACCGTGCTCGCGCCACGCCCGACCAGATGATCAGGGAAGAGCATGCGCGCTTCTGTCACCAGCAGCACCGGGTAGCTGGAAAACAGCACCAGCCCGACCAGCAGGCAAAGCGCCGCTGCCAGGGGTGGTGTCGGCCAGACCGCGAGGATCACCAGCATGGTAGCGGAAAGCGCCGCGCCGGCGCTGATCATGGCGGCGCGCTTGAAGAAGTGCCGTTCCAGCGGGCCAACCAGCAAAAGCCCAATCGGCATGGCAAGCCCCATCGCGGCGAGCGCCAGCCCGCGTTCATTGGCATTCAGCCCATGCACATCGGCGAAATAGGGGCCGGCCCAAAGCCCGATGATCGTGGCGGCGGCGGCATAGGCCACCAGATGCAACGCCAGCACCCGCGAAAGACCTGGCAGGCGCCAGATGGAGAACTGCCCGCGCAGCGCCTCCTTCAGGGTTTCCGGCTTGCGCGCGGGGGCAGGCCGATCCGGCGGGTCATTCCGCACCAGCCGCCACCAAAGCAGAGCAGCCAACCCCGTCAGCAGGGCGGAGATCAGAAACGCCGCGCGCCAGCCAAGCCAGCCGGCCAGCCAGGCCAGCGGCGCGCCAGCCAGCAAAATCCCCAGTTGTGAAAAAGCAAAAACTCGTGACAACGCGAGCGTCATCTGCCCCCCGCCATACCAGCGCGCGCAAAGCACCACCGCCGACATGAAGGAAGCCGCGCAACCAATGCCAATCAGCGCGCGTGCGACAAGCAACGCGGCGCCATCCGTCGCAAAGGCTTGCAGCATGAGGCCAAGCACGGCGATGGCGCTGAGCCCCGCCACCACCAGACGCGGCCCCAGCCGATCCAGCGCAATGCCGACCGGAAGCTGCATCACGAGCAGGGACGCGAAGAACATCCCATTGGCCGCACCCAGCATGGCGGGTGTGAGCGCCAGATCGGCGCTCAATTCCGGCGCAATCACGCCAAGGGCGCTGCGATGGAACTGGCTGAGCCCGGTGAGTAAAGCCAGCGCCAAAAGTAGCGCCACGCCGGGGGATAGTCGGGTCATCAAGCGGGCTTTGGCCTATTCCGCCTTGGCGCCGGATTGGCGCACCGCGTCCCGCCAGCGTTGGCTTTCGCCCGCGACAAAGCCAGGCAATGCGGCGCGCGGGATCGGCATGGGATCAAAAGCGCGTTCGGTGAAAAGCCGCGCCATTTCAGGACTGGCGACTGCCTTGGTGGTTTCGGCTTCGATCCGCGCCAGCACGGCCTCGGGCGTGCCGCGCAGCGCGAAAAGCCCGGTCCAATTCACGGAAAGAAAGCCGGGCAGTACGCTGGCGATGGGCGGCACGCCGGGAAGCGCGGCATTGGGCGCGGCGGAGGCCAAGCCAAGGGCGCGGATGGCGCCACCACGGATCTGCGGCAGCGCGGTGCCAAGCCCATCGAACATCATCGGCACATTGCCGGCGACGAGATCTGTCATGGCCGGAGCGCTGCCGCGATAGGGGATATGGGTCATCTCGGCGCCAATGGCGGCGCGAAACATTTCCCCGGTGAGGTGCAGCTGTGATCCGGTGCCCGAAGACGCGAAGGCGATTTGCCCAGGCCGGGCGCGGATATGGGCGATCAGTGCTGGAAGGTCAGTCATGGGCAGGGCGCGCGGATTGACCACCAGCACATTGGGCTGCTGCGCCAGCATGGCCATGGGCAGGAAATCCGTATCCGGATCAAAGGCAAGGCGCTGATACAGCGCCTTATTGATGCAAATCAGCGAAGCAGTCGCGACCAGAAGGGCGTGGCCATCGGGTTCGGAGCGCGCGAAGGCCTCGCCGGCCACGGTCCCTCCGGCGCCGCCGCGATTGTCAATCACCACAGGCTGGCCGAGGGCGGCGGAGAGCCTCTCGCCCAGCGCGCGGGCCAGGATGTCTGTGGTGCCGCCGGCAGCGAAGGGCACGAAAATCCGGATCGGGCGATTGGGGAAGGCAGGCGTCTGGGCCAAGGCGGGGGCGGCAAGCGCAGCGGCGACAAGGCCAAGGCTGGTACGGCGGGTGATGATGGGCATGCGTGTTGGCTCCTGCTGATCCACAAACCTAGGCCGAGCGGTGCCGGCGGGAAAGCGTGCGGGACGGGCTCAGGCTGGCGTCTTTCCCGCACCATCTATTACAAGGCCATCATGAGCCAGCCCCACTCACTCACCTTGCCTGAGCGCTTTGTCTTCGACGCTGCCACTGACCTGCCCGAGGCTTGGCAATTTCACGCGCCGGAGGAAGGGCCTGAGGGTGTGTTCCGTTGGACCGGCCCAGGGGCGGAGGCGGCATTGACCATTTGGGTAGATCGTCGCTACCCGCTGCGTGCCTGGCTGGAATTGGCGGATTTCGGACATCCGGCGAACCGTGATGCGCTATCCCTGATTGTGGATGGGGATATCTATCCGCTTCTGCGCCGTGGCCCCGGCAACAATCTGATCGCTGGCCCCATTCTGCCGCGCGACGGCAATGGGCCGACGCAGCTGATTATCCGTGTGCCGCATTTGCATAGCCCGCCACCTCAAGGCCATCGCGCGCCCCCCTTGCGCGGCATTGCCATTAAGCGGCTCAGCCTGACGCCGCCAGATTGAGGCGAAGTGGGGGCCGAAATTTTTCCCCCTCAAGCGCTTCACGTGAAACGAAGACCCTACGTGACCAAAGCGCCGGGCAAAGCCCTTGGCTCGTGCGGAAAACCCTTTCGCAACCGGCGGTGGCGTGGCAGGTTTCCTCCTGACGCGGCGAAAGCCACGCCCTGAACAGATCGCCCCGCGCGCCTGATACGCCAAGCGGGGATGGGAGAATGCCATGTCGGCACCGAATTGGACCAATCCTGAAACCCTGGTGCTGCATGCCGGCTGGCGTGCGGACCCGACAACCGGTTCGGTCGCTGTGCCGATCCATCAAACCACATCCTTCCAATTTCAGGATACCGGCCATGCGGCGCGGCTTTTTGCGCTGTCAGAGCTTGGCAATATCTATACCCGCATCATGAACCCGACCGTGGATGTGCTGGAAAAGCGCGTTGCGGCGCTAGAGGGTGGCGTGGCAGCGCTGGCATTGGGCTCCGGCCAGGCGGCGACCACCTTCGCGGTGATGAATTTGTGTGAAGCGGGGGATAATATTGTCTCCTCCACCGATCTTTATGGCGGCACCTGGAATCTTTTCGCCAATACGCTGAAGCAATTTGGCATCGAAGTGCGCTTTGTGGACCCCGCCGATCCGGAAGGCTTTGCGCGGGCGACGGATGCGCGCACCCGCGCCTATTATGCTGAGACTTTGCCAAATCCGAAGCTGCAAGTCTTCCCGATTGCGGAAGTGGCCGCCATTGGCCGGAAGCTCGGCATTCCGCTGATCATGGACAATACGGCGGCGCCAGTGATTTGCCGCCCGTTGGAACATGGTGCCGCGATTGTCATGCATTCCACCACCAAATGGATTGGCGGGCATGGCAACAGCATTGGCGGTGTGGTGGTGGATGGCGGCAATTTCGATTGGGAAGCGCATGGGGATCGCTTCCCCACGCTGAACAAGCCTGATCCTTCCTATCACGGCGCGGTCTGGACCCAGGCGGTAAAGGCGCTCGGCCCGATTGCGTATATCATTCGCATGCGCACCTGCCTGCTGCGCGATCTGGGCGCGCCCATGTCGCCGATGAATGCCTTCCTGTTCCTGCAAGGGATGGAAACCCTGCCGCTGCGCATGGAACGCCATTGTGCCAATGCAACGCGCGCGGCCGCCTTCCTGGCGCAGCACCCTTCGGTGACGCGGGTGATCCATCCATCGCTCATGGAAGGCGAAAGCCGCCGACGGGCTGATGCCTATTTGCGCGGTGGGCATGGAAGCCTGATGGGAATTGAACTCAAGGGTGGCAAGGAAGCGGGGCAACGCTTTATTGAGGCGCTGAAGATGTTCTACCACGTTGCCAATATCGGCGATGCGCGCAGCCTTGCGATCCATCCCGCCACGACAACGCATAGCCAATTGGACGAAAGCGAACAGGCGGCATCGGGTGTGACACCAGGTTACGTCCGGCTTTCAATCGGCATTGAGCATATTGACGATATTTTGGCGGACCTCGATCAGGCGCTGAAGGCGGCCCAGGCATGAACGCTGATCGTCGCCGCATGGCCGAAGGGCTTGGCCTGACCGAGCCTTCGTCTCCCGCGCTTGGCGCCTTCCCCGCCATTCGCATGCGCCGCAACCGCTATGATGCCTGGACGCGCAAGCTGGTGGCGGAAAATGTGTTGAGTGTTGGTGATCTGATATGGCCGATCTTCATCATGGAAGGCAGCAATACCATCATGCCGGTCGCTTCCATGCCCGGCGTGGTGCGCGTGACGATTGACAAGCTCGAGGAACATGTCGCGCCGGCGGTAAAGCTTGGCGTGCCGGCGGTTGCCCTTTTTCCGATGACGCCATCCGAGATCAAGGATGCGGAAGGCACGGAATCGACCAATCCGAATAATCTGATGTGCCGCGCCTCACGCCTGCTGAAGGCGAAGTTTCCAGAGCTTGGCCTGGTCGGGGATGTCGCACTCGATCCCTATACGGATCATGGGCATGATGGCGTGATCCGTGATGGCTATGTCGCGAATGATGACACGCTTGCGGTGCTGACCGCGCAGGCAGTCAATCAGGCGGAAGCGGGCATTGATGTGATTGCGCCATCGGACATGATGGATGGGCGCGTGGCCGCCATTCGCGCAGCACTTGATGCGCGGGGTTTTATTCATACGCGCATCATGTCTTATGCGGCGAAATATGCCTCGGCTTTTTATGGGCCGTTCCGGGATGCGGTGGGGTCTGGTTCATCGCTCAAGGGCGACAAGAAAACCTATCAGATGGATACCGCCAATTCGGATGAGGCGATGCGCGAAGTGGCCATGGATTTGGCTGAGGGTGCCGATATGGTTATGGTCAAGCCGGGCATGCCCTATCTTGATATTGTGCGCCGTGTGCATGAACGCTTTGGCGTACCCACCTTCGCGTATCAGGTGAGTGGCGAATACGCGATGATCGCAGGGGCGGCGCAAAATGGCTGGATTGATCGCGAACGTGCGATGATGGAAAGCCTGCTGGCCTTCAAGCGTGCCGGGGCCGCGGGGGTTTTGACCTATTTCGCAGTGGATGCTGCGGCGGTGCTGAAGCGAAGCTAAGCTAAGCTTTTCAGCGCGAGCGCCCCTGGCGACCAGGAGAGTAGGTCGCCCGAAATATTTGCTGCGTTTTCGATGAACAGAAAACGCACCAAAGCCGCCGCTAATCCAGCTTGATGTTATTGGCGCGCACCACGCGACCCCAGACCTCAATCTCGTTGTCCAGCCAGCGGCGGAAGGATTCTGGACCCTCGGCGCGGTTTTCACCGCCGATGGCGGTGATACGCTCGGCGACACTCGGCACGGCCATGGCAGCGCGGAGATCACGCGACAGGCGCTCCACCATCGCAGGCGGCGTGCCGCCTTGCACCAGCACGCCTTGCCAGGTGCCGCTTTCGGCCGCCGGCCAACCGAGTTCCTTGAAGGTCGGTACATCCGGGAAATCCGGCAGGCGGCGAGGCCCGGTTACGGCAATGGCGCGCAATTGCCCCTGCTTGCAGAAGGGCGCGGTGGCAGTGGCGCCATTGATCAGCAATTGCGCTTCGCCTGAGGCAACCGCAGTGAGTGCCGCCGCCCCGCCGCGATAGGGCACTTGCGTCAGGTCAGCGCCCCAGTGCTGCGTGACCAAAAGCCCGGTCAGGTGATTGCCCACGCCAATGCCGGCATGACCGACATTGACCTTGGTGGGATTGGCCTTGGCATAGGCCACCAATTCGACGGCGTTATTCACCGGCACGGAAGGATGCACCGCCAGGATATAGGGCGCATAGATCAGCATGGTGACCGGCGCCAAATCCCGCTTCAGGTCGAAGGGAAAGCGCGTATAGAGCGAAGGCGCGGTCGCCAGGGTTGAAACATCAATGATCAGCATGGTGTGACCGTCGGGCGGAGACTTCGCCACAAGATCGGCACCAATATTGCCACTCGCGCCTGTGCGGTTTTCCACCACGACATTCTGGCCGAAGGATTTGGTGAGCTCTGGTGAGAGCAAGCGCGCGATGATGTCCGAAGTGCCGCCCGGCGCGAAGGGCACGACAAAACGCACGGGCCGATCCAGGTTCTGCGCCAAAGCGGGCAGGGCGGTCAGGCTTGAAAGGGCAAGCGCGCCCTTCAGCGTATCACGGCGATTCATGGGTTTCCTCCGGTATTTCGAAACTATGCTTGCGCCGATAATCAGTGCTGTCCAGGGGCGGTTTCAGCCCCGCGGGCAGGTGGCAAGCGATGCCTGTGCAAAGCCGCGCATCTCACTCGCGGTAATCGCAAGGTCCAGTTCCAGATTGCCCATGGGCAGAACAAGGCGCTGCGGCAGGCCAGTCAGGTTTTCTGCGCGGCCAGTCCAGGCGGCGGTGACAGTGACATTGGCCAGCCGCGCCACATCCTCAGCACCCGCTGGCATGGCGGTGGTTATACGGAGCAACCCATCCATGAAGCTGGTGCCTTCATCGGCGGCAGGTGTGCCACCAAAGCGAATGGCGAAGCGGCGGATGATCGGGCGGCCTTCACACCGGCGCGGATTATCAGCAAGGCGCAGCAGGTCCATCACCCGTTCAGGCGCAACACCGGCAGCGATGCGCTGTGCGGCGATGGCAAGCATTTCGGTGAAGGGCGGGCGCGGCACTTCCTGTTCATGGCGTGCGCGCCAGGTGCTGGCCTCAACACGCGCCTGGTCAAGTTCAACGACAAGGCGGCTTCGTTCGGTGGCCGCGGCGCCTTCACGCTCCGCCGCCTCAGCCAAGCGCGCCTCAAGAGCGGATACTTCCGCGCGCGCAATCTCCTCCGCGCCGCGATAGGTGACGATACCGAAGCCCAGGAATACCAGCAGAACCATCACCGCCTGCGACAGGCGCCACAGCCAACGCGTGGCACGCTGGCGGCGTTCCCGGCTGCGTTTTCTGCCCAGCGCCATCAGATGTCAGCCTTGTAACAGCGTCCAGATGCGCGGCGGCGTCAGCGGCATTTGCACGCTATCGGCCACCGCGCCGCGCCCATGCCGCGCAAGCGCATCCGAAACGGCATTCACCAGCGCCGGCGTGGCGCCGATAGTGCCAAGCTCACCCACGCCCTTCACACCCAAAGGATTGGTGAGGCAGGGGATGGATTGATCAAGCAAGGTGGTTGCAGCGGGCAGCATATCCGCGCGCGGCATTGTGTAATCCATGAAACCTGCCGTAAGCGGCTGACCGGTCGCGGGGTCATAGATCACTGCCTCACACAATGCCTGGCCAATGCCTTGCAGCGCGCCACCCACGACTTGGCCTTCCACGATCAGCGGGTTCACCACGCGCCCGGCATCATTGGTGGAAACATAAAGCGGTATGGCGACTTCGCCCGTATCGGGATCAATTTCCACTTCCGCGATATGGCAGCCATTGGGCCAGGTGGGGCCGGAAACCGAGCTGGTCGAGTCAATGAAAATGCGCCCTTCCGGCTGCTTCGCCGCCAATTCGAAAAGCCCGATGCGCCGATCCGTGCCCGCTACCTGGAAGGCGCCGGCGAAATATTCCAGATCAACCGGCGCGACTTCCAGCGCATCAGCAGCCAGATCGCGCGCCTTGTCCACGGTTTTATCGGCAGCGACCTTTACTGCGGAACCGGCGGTAAAAAGCGAACGCGACCCAGCGCTGCCAAAGCCGCTGCCGCGATCCGAATCACCCATGGTGATTTTGATATTCTCGAGCGAAACGCCAAACACGTCCACCGCAAGCTGCGCATAGCTGGTGGCGATGCCCTGGCCCATGGCTTGCGTGGTAGCGTAGATTTCAATCTCGCGATTGGCCTTCACCGCCACGGTGACGCGTTCTTCAAACACATTCCCGCCGGTCCATTCCAGGAAGGTTGCGATGCCGCGCCCACGAATCTTACCCGCCTTGGCCGATTGCGCAGCACGGGCGGCGAAGCCCTGCCAATCCGCAGCCACCAAGGCCTGGTCCATGATCTTCTCAAAACTGCCGCTGTCATAGCTTTGGCCCATGGCGTTCTTGTAGGGCATTTGCTCTGGCCGGATCATGTTGCGCCGACGAAGCTCGGCCGGATCAAGCGCCAGTTTGCGCGCCGCCACATCCATCAGACGTTCGATAATATAGATGGCTTCTGGCCGGCCGGCACCGCGATAAGGACCAGTGGGGGCGGTATTGGTCAGTACAGCGGTGAATTGGAAATCAATATTCGTGATATCGTAAATGCTGGTCGAAACCCAAGGCCCGATCAGCAATTGAATGGCCACACCGGAATTACGCGTATAGCCGCCCATATTGGCCAGCGTGCGCACACGAAGGCCGACCACCTTGCCCGCTGCATCCAGCGCCAATTCCGCCTTGCTTTCCGTATCGCGGCCATGCAGCGCGGCGAGGAAATCCTCCATCCGCTCCGCCGCCCAGCGCACTGGGCGACCAAGCCGCCGCGCGGCAAAAGCCACCACCGCATCTTCGGCATAAAGCCCGGTCTTCATGCCAAAGCCGCCGCCAACATCACTCACCAGCACGCGCACGCGATCGGTCGGTATATCGAGCACTTCCTTGCAGAGCTGATCACGAAAGCCTGATGGCATTTGGGTGCTCATGCGGATGGTGAAGCGATCACTTGCACCATCATAGTCAGCAAGCACCACGCGCGGTTCCATTGAAACCGGCGCCAGACGCTGGTTCACCAGATCAAGGGATACGACATGCGCGGCCGTGGCGAAGGCAGCGTCGACCGCGGCCTGATCGCCATAGCGGGTTTCGGCGACGATGTTATTGCCGGCGGCGGGCCAAAGCTGCGGCGCGCCGGGGGCGATGGCATCCCGCAGTTCCGTCACGGCGGGCAGTTCTTCGTAATCAACCATAATGGCTTCGGCAGCATCACGCGCCGCGGCGGCGCTTTCGGCGATAATGGCGGCGACGGGTTCGCCCACAAAACGCACCAGCCCCTGCGCCAGGATCGGGCGCGGCGGCGCGGCCAAATCCGACCCATCCGGGCGCTTGAAGGGCAAAGCGACGCCAAGGGATTTCAGCCCTGCCGCGGCCACATCTTCCCCGGTCAGGATCGCAAGCACACCCGGCATGGCGCGCGCGGCGCTACTATCAACCGAGGCGATGCGCGCATGCGCGTGGGGGGATCGCAAAAACACCAGATGCGCCTGACCGGGCAGGGCTTCGTCATTGGTGAAACGGCCGGCGCCGGCCAGAAGCGGCCCATCTTCCAGCCGCCGCACTGCCTGGCCGCTGCCGAAGCGGCCCACCGTGTCATTCATGCCATCCATGGCCCTGCACCCATTCATCCCGGCGGGCGGATTTGCCCCTGCCTTTTCAAGGGTTCATCTGCGACGGAAAGGCCCGCGCATCAAGCCTCTCGCGCACGCAGCAGGATGAAGATGATGCAGCAGATCAGCACCGCGACCACAAAGGTCATCAAAGCCGCGCCAATCCCGCCCATGCTGGCCGCCACGCCGGACGCCGCCTGCATGATGGCGGCACCACCGAAAAAGGCGACATTCATGGCTGAAAGCGCCCTGCCCACCCGTTCCGGCGGCGTTGCGGCGCGCACCAGGGCGAAGCAGATCACCTGGGTTGAAATCAACAGGCCAAACAGCGCGAGCAGCACCGCATCGGCTGCCACCGGCCAGGAAAGCGCGCCGCCCAGCACCATGAGCGCAATGGCCGCCACCGCGCCGATATGCCCAGCCGCCAGAATGCCGCCGCGATGCTGCTGGTACCGCCGCTCCAGAATGCCGGCCAGCAAAGGCCCGATGATCAGCGCGACGGTGCAGAGCAAAAGCACATGCCCCGCCTCCACGCGCGACAGCCCGCGTTCTTCCATCAGCCAAGGCCCGCCCCATAGGCCACGCACGCCAAGGACAACGGCGAAGGACGTCCAGGCCATGACAATCGGCGCGCGCAATTCGCGCGAAAAGCCAAGCCGGATCACATCGCGTGCATCATCCTTCAGGCTGCGACGTGTTGCGGCATCGGGCGGCGTTTCACGCACCACAAAAGCCACCGACAGTGCGGCGAAAACCGCAAGCCCGGCGCAGGCGATGAAGCCCGCGCGCCAGCCGGAATATTCCACCAGAAAGGCCAAGGGGCTCGCGGAAATCACCATGCCCGTATTGCCGAGCGCCTGCACAATCCCGCCCCAAAGCCCGAAGCGCTGCGCCGGCATATTCTTGGCAGCATAGGTAATGGGGCACATCAACATGCCAGAACAGCCAATACCCAAGACCATTTGCGCAATCAGCATGGACCAGGCGCTATCGGCATAGGCGCCCAGCACCGCGCCAATCGCTGCAATGGAAAGCAGGCAAAGCGCGGTTGGCTTCACGCCCCAACGATCCAAAGCGACCCCCACCGGCAGCATGGCCAGCGCGAAGGTCGCGGGAAAGGCGCCGGTCAGCGCGGCCAGCCCATCGGCAGTGACACCCAAATCACGCTGCAGCACATCAGCGGCAATCGCGGGCAGGGTGCGCACCGCATTGGAAAACACATGCCCCATCGTCAAGGCGATGATGGAAAGGGCGATCATATTCATGGAATGCGGGCGATCATCAATTCCGGAACATCTTACCCGGGTTCAAAATACCTTTAGGATCAAGCGTTGTCTTCAAGGCGCGCATGACGGAAAGCGCCCCATCGCCATGTTCCTGTTCCAGGAATTCGCGCTTGCCAAGGCCAATGCCGTGCTCACCCGAACAGGTGCCACCCAGCGCCAAGCCCTGCGCGACGATCTCCCTGTCCAAGGCCCAGGCTTTTTCCAGCGCCGCCTGGTCATTATCCGGAAACAGGATCAGGCAATGGAAATTGCCATCGCCGACATGGCCGACAATGCAGCTTGTCTGCCCCGATGCCTTGGCGGTTTCCTTGGCCTTGACCACCGCTTCCGTGAGGCGAGAGATGGGCACGCAGACATCCGTGGTAATGCCGCGATGGCCGGGCTTCAGCGCAATCGCGGCCCAGTAGGCATCATGCCGCGCCTTCCACAGCCGATTGCGCGTTTCCGGATCGGTCGCATATTCAAAGCTGGTGGCGCCGAAATCCCGCGCCACGGCTTCCACCGCCTCCGCCTGTTCCACCACGCTGGCAGGTGAGCCATGGAATTCCAGGAACAGTGTTGTCGTTGCCTCAAAACCTTCCAGCTTGGAATAGCGGATGCAGGCTTCCATCTGATCCTCATCCAGCAATTCAATGCGCGACACGGGAATGCCGCTTTGCATCACGGTACTGACAGTCTCTACCGCCGCCGCCAGACTTGGGAATTGGCAGACCGCTGCACTAATCGCTTCAGGAATGCCATGCAGGCGCAGGCGGATTTTCGTGATGACGCCAAGCGTGCCTTCTGATCCGATGAATAGCCGCGTCAGATCATAACCATTGGCAGCCTTGCGCGTGCGTCCGCCGGTTTGAATGACGCGCCCATCCGCCAGCACCACCTCCAGCCCCAAGACGTTTTCGCGAATGGTGCCATAACGCACCGCATTGGTGCCGGAAGCGCGCGTGGCGCACATGCCGCCAATGGTGCAATGGCTGCCGGGATCAACCGGAAAGAACAGCCCCTCGGCACGCAGAAAATCATTCAAGCCCTGGCGCGTGACGCCGGGTTCGATCAGGCAATCCATATCCTCTGTGTTTAAGTCCAACACCGCCGTCATTTGCGAGAGATCGAGCGATATGCCCCCGCGCACCGGATTGACATGCCCTTCCAGCGATGTTCCGGCGCCGAAGGGCACCACCGGCACGCCATGCTGATGGCAAAGCGCCATGATGCGGCTGACTTCATCCGTGGTCTGCACGAACGCCACCGCATCTGGCAGCGTGGGCGGCGTTGTATCCTCACCCCGGCTATGCTGTTCGCGCATGGCCTGGGC
This sequence comes from Roseomonas sp., assembly GCA_020249465.1. Lineage (GTDB taxonomy): Bacteria > Pseudomonadota > Alphaproteobacteria > Acetobacterales > Acetobacteraceae > Neoroseomonas. The sequence goes on from JADCFP010000069.1 coordinate 32,071, forward strand.
AGTGCTGAGCCTTTCGCCCAGAAAGCCGCGGATGCTGGCAATGACCTGAGCTATGGCGGGGGCGCTGGCATTCATGATGTTTCCTCATCCCGCAACAGCGGGCAGGTCAGGCAATGGGGGCCACCGCCGCCCGCTGTAAAGAGGGAAATTTCCGGATCAAGCACGGAAAGCCCCTCGGCGCGCAGGGCAGCGTTCAATCGGGTGGCAGCGCGCGCGGAAATCACGCGCCCATCCCCCAGGGCCAGGATATTGCAGCCAAGGCGCATGGCATCACGATAGGGCACATCAAGGCAGCGAATGCCACGGGCACCGAGCCAGGCGATCAGCTCAGGGTCCAATACATCGAGGCAGGCAACCGCAAGGCCGGGTGCGGCCATGCAAAACAGTACATCCAGATGCAGGAAATGTTCGTCAAAGCTTTCGATGCGCACTTCCCAACCCTCGGCCCGCAGCCAGAAGGCGAGTTGTTCAGCCCCCGCAAGATCAGTACGCCCGCCGGAAGCGCCAATCAGCGCAAGGCCGGGGCGGATGATATGGACATCGCCACCTTCGAGCGTACCGGCTGAGGATTTGCGCCAGAATTGCCCGGCGTGGAAATCAATCAACGCGGCATATTCGCCGCGCCGTTGCGGCCTTTCCAATTGGCAGAGCACCGCGCCCCAGGGCGTGAGGAAGGTGGAATCCCGCGTATAGACCATATAGGGAAGATGCGCTTCGGGCTGCACCCGATGCACCCGCGCGCCCGCCTGTTCCAGCGCCTGCACCAATTCCCCATGTTGCGCCATGAGCGCGAGGGTTGATGGCTGCTGCGCCCCATCCAGCGTGCGGCGCACGATGCAATTGGTTGGGATCCAGCGATAGTGATCAGGCGGGCAGACCAGCACATCCCTGAGCCGACCGGTCTCCGAAGCGATATGCCAAGGCGTCATGATGCCAAACTGCCGCTTGCAGGCCAGCGCGTCCAGCGGGGGCATCTTCCGGCCTGCCGCGATCTGGCCTACCCTTTCCCCATCAGCGTCCCCAAGGAGGAAACAGGGCAATGCCGAATAAGGTCAAACAGATGTGGAAGGCCGGCCAGGCCGTGGCCAATGGGTGGCTTGCCATCCCGAATGCCTTTTCGGCGGAAATGTTCGCCCAATCGGGCTGGGATAGCCTGACGGTGGATATGCAGCATGGCGTGCAGGATTACCTTTCCTGCGTGGCGTGCTTTCAGGGCATGCAGCCACATCCCGTGACCCCCATGGTGCGCGTGCCCTGGAATGAACCGGGCATCATCGGCAAGGTTCTGGATGCCGGCGCCTATGGCGTGATCTGCCCCATGGTGAATACGCCCGAAGAAGCCCGCGCCCTGGTGCAATACTGCAAATACCCGCCGCACGGCACACGTTCCAATGGCCCGATCCGCGCTGGGCTTTATGGTGAAGGCGGTTCCTATCAAAAGACCGCGAATGACGAAATCCTTGTCATTCCCATGATCGAAACCAAGCAGGCCATTGAGAATATCGGCGCCATCCTGGATGTGCCCGGCATTGATGGCATTTATGTTGGGCCTTCGGATCTGTCCTTCTCCTACGGGTTGGAACCGAAGCTTGATGTGGAAGATCCCTTCATCCTGGGCATTTACGAAAAGCTGCTGGCGGAATGCGGCAAGCGCGGCATCGCGGCCGGGCTGCATTGCGGGTCGCCCGCCTATGCCAAGCGCATGATCAAGATGGGCTATAAATTGGTGACCATTGCCAATGAAGTCGCCATCATGGTCAATGCTGCCAAGGCGATTGTGAAAGACATCAAGTCTGCCTGAGCATGGAACGTAGCAGCTTTCGCTACTTCTACCCCCTGAGCGTTCGCTACAATGAAGTGGATGCTCAGGGCATTGTCTTCAACGCGCATTACCTGACCTGGTATGATATGGCGGTATCCGCCTATATCCGTGCTGCCGGCTGGGATAATCGCGCTGAGGTCAAGGCAAGTGGCGCGGATTTTCACGTCGTGCGCGCCCTTGTGGAATACAAGGTCGGCATTGGCCATGATGAGGAATTGGCGATTGGCGTGCGCACCACGCGGATTGGCAATTCTTCCATCGCCTTCCAGCCGGCGATTTTTCACGCCGATGGCGATAGGTTGCTCGCCACCGGAGAGATTGTCTGGGTCTGGACCGATCAGACAACCAAGCGCCCCATCCCCGTGCCGGATCGGCTACGCGCGCTGCTGACGCGCTTTGATTCTGCGTAAAACTGGCGGGCTTTTCAATCGCATCGAATGGGTTAGGCTTCTTCCCAAAGAAACGCCCAAGCGAGAGTTACCATGAACCACATGACCAATAGCGCGCTCACCACCGCAGCGGATGATGCGGCTTTGGTGCGCGCCTGGCTGCAACGCTTTGAAGCGGCACTGAAGGCAGAGGATGCGGGGCGCCTTGCTGCACTTTTCGCGCCAGAGAGCCATTGGCGCGATCTGCTCGCTTTCACCTGGAACATCACGCCGCATACAGGCGCTGCTGATATCGCGGCAGCACTCGCAAAGGCAGCGCCCTCCACTGGTGCGCATGATTTCGCCTTGGCCGAAGGGCGCACGCCGCCCCGCCGCGTCAAGCGTCTGGGTATTGAGGTGATCGAAGCGCTTTTCAGCTTCGCCACAAGGCTTGGGCGCGGTGATGGCGTACTGCGCCTGCCTGTGGAAAACCCTGCGCAAGCCTGGGTACTGCTGACAACGCTGGAAGAACTCACGGGGTTTGAGGAAAAAACCGGCATGCGCCGGCCAAGCGGCGAAGCCTATTCTCGCAATTTCGGCGGCGATAATTGGCTTGATCAGCGCGAAAAGGCGCAAGCCTTCGCGGATCGCGACCCCGTGGTGCTGGTGATTGGCGCGGGTCAGGCGGGGCTTGGCGTGGCGGCGCGGCTTGGCCAGCTTGGGCTGGATACGCTGGTGGTCGAAAAGCACGACCGCATCGGGGATAATTGGCGCAAGCGCTATCATTCACTCGCGCTGCATAACCAGGTGCATGTGAACCACCTGCCCTATATGCCCTTCCCGCCAACCTGGCCGAAATACATCCCGAAGGACATGCTGGCCAATTGGTTTGAGCATTATGCCTGGGCGCTGGAAATCAATGTCTGGACCAGTACGGAATTCCTCGGCGGCGACTATGATGCCAAGGCCGGGCATTGGCGTGTGCGGCTGCGCATCGCGGATGGGTCAATACGCGAAATGGCGCCGCGCCATGTGATTTTTGCCAATGGCGTCAGCGGTATTCCCAAAGTGCCGAAGCTGCCGGGCCTTGATTCCTTCAAGGGCGATGTGATCCATTCCCACAGCTTTACCAGCGGCGCGGCTTGGCGCGGCAAGCGCGCGCTGGTGCTGGGCACCGGCAATAGCGGGCATGATGTGGCGCAGGATCTGCACAGCCATGATGTGGCCACTACCATCATCCAGCGCGGTTCCACCACGGTGGTCAGTATAGACCCAAGTGCGAAGATGAATTACGCGCTTTATGATGAAGGGCCATCCTTGGAAGATTGTGATCTGATTGCAACTTCCGGTACGCCGCCCCTGATCATCCGCGGCTATCAATTGGCCGTGCAGCGCATGGCGGAACTGGACAAGGATTTGATCGCGGCGCTGAAGGCGCGCGGCTTCAAATATGATTTGGGCGAAGATGGCACCGGCCATCAGATGAAATACCGGCGGCGCGGTGGCGGCTATTACCTGGATGCCGGCTGTTCCGGCCTGATCATCAATGGCGAGATCGGCCTGCTGCAATTCGACGATATTGCTGAATTTGTCGCAGAAGGCGCCAAGCTGAAGGATGGGCGCATCATCCCCGCCGATCTATTGGTTCTCGCGACCGGCTATTACACGCAGCAGGAATTGGTGCGCCGGCTGATGGGCGATGCCATTGCCGATAAGGTCGGGCCGATCTGGGGTATCGGTGAGGATGGCGAATTGGCCAATATGTGGAAGCCCACGGCACAGGAAGGGCTATGGTTCATGGCCGGCAGCCTCGCGCAATGCCGCATCTATTCGAAATATTTGGCATTGCAGATCAAGGCGCGGGAAGAAGGCATGATCCCGCGCGGGGGTGCGGCCTAAACCACTCCCCCCGGATCGCAATTCGCGCCGCACAGCACAATGCCAATCCGGGCGCCGGCGGGCGCGCGCCAAGCGCCCGATAGCAGCGCGGCCAGCGCCGCGGCACCGCCCGGTTCGGCGACGATGCGCAGCTTTTCCCACAGCCAACGCCGCGCGGTGATGATCGCCTCATCCGGCAGCATCACACAGGTGGCCTTGGTGGCACTCAGTACTTCAAAAGCAAGGCGCCCGGCGCGGCGCGCGCCCAGGCTATCGGCGGCAATGCCGCCCACCGGCACATCCACCGGCGCGCCCGCCTGCTGCGCCATGGTCAGCGTGGCGCAGGCAGCCGGTTCCACCACCACAAGGCCGGTGCGGCCCGCATACCAGGCGCCAATGCCGCCAAACAGGCCGCCGCCGCCGGCCGCGATCAGCACATGCGTCAGTTCCGGCGCATCCTGTTCCAATTCAAGCCCAATCGTGCCCTGGCCGGCCAGAACCTCTGGCTGGTCATAGGCATGGACCAGCATGGCGCCGGTCTCGGCAGCGCGCGCTTCTGAGGCGATGCGCGCTTCCTCATAACTCGCCCCGCCAACCACAAGCCGCGCACCAAAGCCTTCAATCCGCGCGCGTTTCACTGCCGGTGTTGGTGCGGGGACGAAGATTTCCGCCGGCACCCCAAGGCTTTGCGCGGCATAGGCGACTGCTGCGCCGTGATTGCCGCCAGACGCCGCCACCACGCCCGCCGCCGGCACCGCGCCTGACAGCAGGCGGTTGAAAGCCCCGCGCGGCTTGAAGGACCCCGTCACTTGCAGGAATTCCAGCTTGAGCGTGACCGGGTTTTCCGTCCCCAATTCATGCGGCGCCAGGCGCAACACCGGGGTGCGGCGGATATGGGGGGCAATGCGCGCCATGGCAGCGCTGATATCGCTTTGTGCAATCATGCGCCGAGCCTGCCCCGCCTGCCCCGCCCCGGCAAGCGCTTCCCGCGCGCTCACCTTTCTGGCATGATCCCATCAGGTAAAGGCGTCAGTTAGGGCGCTGCCTCGGGAAGGGGCCGGCGCGATGGTGCCGGCAGACAATGCTCATCCACGCAAGTGCAGCAGCTTGGGGATCAGAGGCGGTGCTGTTCCGCGGCCCATCCGGTGCAGGCAAATCCGATCTGGTGCTGCGCCTGATCGGGCGCGGCTGGCATTTGGTGGCGGATGATCAGGTGATGCTGGAAGGCGGGGTGCTCAGCGCGCCACCTGCCTTGCGCGGCATGCTGGAAATGCGCGGGCTTGGGATTTTCACAGGGCTGCCTGTTGCGGAAAATGCGCGGCTTTGTCTGGTGGTTGATTTGGCAGCACGCGCCGATGTGCCGCGCCTGCCGGAACCGGCCTTTTGGCAAGGCCCCGCAGGTGCGGTGCCGCGCATTACGCTGCATGCTTTTGAAGATTCTGCCTGCGATAAGGTGATCCATGCGCTTGGCGCTGCCTCTGGCCGCCTGCGCCAAAAAGCCGGGGCCTTCGCAGCATGACCAAGGCCGCGCGAGAGATTGTGCTGGTCACCGGGCTTTCCGGCGCAGGCAAGGCTTCCATCCTGCGCGTGCTTGAGGATTTGGGGTTCGAGACGGTGGACAACCCGCCCATCGCCATTCTGGAATCGCTGGTGGGTGATGGCGTGCTGCCACTCGCCGCAGGGATTGATGCACGCACGCGCGATTTTGATGCTGCTGCCGTGCTGCGCGTGCTGGAACGCCTGCGGCTACGCTCCGACATCAATGTCTCGCTCATTTTCGCAACCGCCGAGGATGAGGCGCTGCTCCGCCGCTATACCGAATCCCGCCGGCGTCATCCGCTGGCGCCGGGTGGCCCCATGGGGTCGCGCGTGCTGGATGGCATTGCGCGGGAAAAGGCGCTGCTGGAGGCGCTGCGCGATACCGCGGACCTCATGATTGATACCTCAGAACTGCCATTGGCGGATTTGCGGCGCATGATTGAAGGGCGCTTTGCCCCGGATGCGGCGGCGGGGCTCGCGGTTTCCGTGCTGTCCTTTGCCTATCCGAAGGGGCTGCCGCGCGAAGCTGATTTGGTTTTCGATGTGCGGTTTTTGCGCAACCCGCATTATGACCCGGTACTGCGCCCCATGACGGGCCAGGCGGCGCCCGTTGCGGCCTTCATTGAAGCCGATCCGGATTTTTCGGCCTTTTGGCATAGGTTACGGGATTTTCTTGAACTTTTACTCCCGCGTTACGCCGCCGAGGGGAAGAAGTATTTTACCATTGCGATTGGCTGTACGGGCGGCAAGCACCGGTCTGTCCTTGTCGCGGAACGGCTGGCGGGGCATCTTCGCCAAGCCGGCTGGCGGGTGGACCTCGCGCATCGGGAATTGAAACTTGCCGGCGGACAGGCTAGCCCCTCCGGCGCTTCTTCCGCTTCGGGCCAGGAGGCCCTTTCGCAAGCATCATGATTGGTCTTGTTCTGGTTTCCCATGGCAGGTTGGCCGAAGAATTGCGGCTGGCCATGGAACATGTTGTCGGGCCTCAGAAGGCGGTGGCTACCGTCTGCATTGGCCCCGATGATGATATGGATATGCGCCGGCGCGAAATACGCGACTGTATCGCCAGCGTGGATCAGGGCGATGGCGTTGTGGTGCTGACCGATATGTATGGCGGCACGCCTTCCAACCTTGCGATGCAAATGGTCGAAAAGGGCAAGCCGGTGGAAGTGCTTGCGGGTGTGAACCTACCGCTGCTGGTCAAGCTTGCAAAGGTGCGCGGCAGTGAACCGCTGCATGAAGCGCTGGATCACGCCAAGGCGGCAGGGCGGAAATATATCGCGCTTGCCCGCGATGTCGCGGGCGCCAAGCCCAATGGCAGCGCCAAGGAATGAACGAAGCAGCCCCCGCCCCTTCTTCCGGCGGCATGGTGCTGCGCCGTTCTGTTGTCATCCCGAATAGTCGCGGCCTGCATGCCCGCGCGGCGGCGAAACTGGTCGCGCTGGCGGAACGCTATTCAGCTTGCGTGAATGTACTGCGTGATGGGCAAAGCGTGCCCGCCGTTTCGATCATGGGGCTGATGATGCTGGGCGCCGGGCGCGGTGCTGAAATTGTGATCGAAGCCGAAGGCTGGGACGCCAAGGAAGCACTGGACGCTGTGGCCGCCCTGGTGGAAGCGGGTTTTAATGAAGACTGAAACACCCGCCCGCACGCGCGCCAGCAAAACACCACGCCGCCGAGAGACGCAATTGCGCGGCATTGCGGTTTCGCCCGGTATTGCCATCGGCCCTGCTTTTGACACGAGCGAAGCCCCCGCCGAAGCGCCGCGCCGGCGCATCACGACGGAAGCCATTGAAGCCGAACGCCAGCGCCTGGCCGATGCAGTCGCGTTTTCGCGCAAGCAGGTCACCAAGCTGAAAACACGCATCGCGATTTTGCCTGAGGAAGCGCAGGAGGAAATCGCGCCCCTTTTGGACGCGCATCTGCTCATGCTCGGCAATTCGCGGCTGATCCGTGGTGCGCGAAAAAGGATCGAAGGCGAATTGCTGGCCGCCGAGACCGCCATCACCGATGAAGCAGAAACGATCGCCGAGGCCATTCTGGCCGCCAAGGATGATGACCGCGCTGGCCTCACGCGCCGTGCGACGGAAGTGCGCGATATTGCGCGGCGCATCACGCGCAATCTGACGGCGACTCCCTTCCGCAGCCTGAAAAATCTGCCCGAAGGGTGCATCCTAATCGCTGAGGAACTGACACCTTCAGATGCCGCACTTTTGGATCCGGCGCGTATTGCCGGTGTAGCAACCGATGAAGGCGGCGCGGATGGTCATACCGCGATCATGCTGCGCGCGCTTGGCATTCCTTCCGTGCTTGGCGTGCCAGGCTTGACGGAAAGTGTGCGACGCGATGATCAGGTCGTGCTGGATGGTGCGGCGGGACATGTTGCCATTCATCCGGAAGCCGCGACGCTGACCGCAGCGCGCGAGAGACTCGCGGCCTACGCGCGGGAACGCGCGCGGCTTGGCAGGCTGCGGCGCCTACCCGCCATCACCACGGATGGTGAGGAAGTGGAATTGCAGGCCAATCTGGAAATTCCTCAGGAATTGCCATTGATCGCGCAAGCCGGCGCGCAGGGAATTGGCCTGCTCCGCACCGAATTCCTATTCATGAATCGCGAGGATTTGCCGGATGAGGAAGCGCAATGCGCCGCCTATCGCCAGATCCTGGAAGCCATGGGACATGATCCCGTGACCATTCGCGTACTGGATTGGGGTGGCGAGAAGGATATCGCCGCACTCGCTGAAGGCGTGGCACCCGTTCATGCCGGCGCCAATCCGGCGCTTGGGCTGCGCGGCATCAGGTTGTTGCTGCGCCGGCCTGAATTACTGGAAGTGCAATTCGCCGCGATTCTGCGCGTGGCAGCGGAATTGCCGGATGGCCAGGTGCGGCTTTTGCTGCCGATGGTGACAATCCCCGAAGAAATGAAGCTGGCGCGCGATATTTTTGATCGCGTCGCGCGGCGGCTCCGCCGACGGGGTGACAAGTTGCCGGAAAAACTGCCGCTGTTGGGTGCCATGATTGAAACGCCAGGTGCGGCACTCGCGGCCGATGCGATTGCGCTGGAAGCGGATTTCTTTTCAATCGGCAGCAATGATCTGGCGATGTATACGCTGGCGGTGGATCGCGGTGATGCGGAAGTGGCGCATCTTTATGACCCGCTGCACCCGGCCGTGTTACGCCTGATGCAATTCGCGACCGAAGCGGCGCTCAGACTGCGCATGCCGGTTTCGATTTGCGGGGAGATGGCCGGCAATCCGCAATTGATTCCGCTGCTGCTCGGCCTTGGTATTCGCAGTTTTTCGATGAATGCATCAGCTATTCCGCGCGTGAAGCAGGCGGTGCGCGGGCTGGATATTGGCGATTGCGCACGCTTCGCCCGCCGCGTGATGGAACAAAGCGACCCGGCGCGGATTCGCGAATTGGTGGCGGGGTTTGCGGCGGGCGAGTAGAACCATTCCCCGCTACATCAGGTCTCACGGCCCTTATTCAAACTTTATCAGCCTTATTTCTTGAATGTCCGATGACCGCAATAGCTTTGGAAACGCCTCCTCGCACAGGTCTCATCAAAATGGAAACATTTGAACAGGTCCACGCTAAAGAGCCAGATTGAAGAATGCCAGCAATGCTGAAAGTGTTGCGATGGATATCAGCGTGGAAAGCAGCACCGTCGCGCCAGAAGCGCCCACGCCGGTGTCATAACGCCGTGCCAAAAGAAACGCATTGGCGCCGGTCGGTAGCGCCGATGTCACCACCGCCACCGCTGTTTCCAAAGGTGAGAGCCCAAGCGCCCAACAAGCGCCCCAAGCAAGGGCGGGCATCAGCGCGAGTTTCAGGAAACTGGCAAAGCCAACCTCGGCCCGCGCGCCGGCCAGGGAAAATCCTGCAAGCGATCCGCCAAGGCAAAACAGGGCCAATGGCGGCCCGGCGCCGCCCAGCAATTCCAGCACGCGGCGCATCGGTGCCGGCACGGGAATGCCAAGCGCTTGCCAGACAAAAGCCAGGAATACCGCCATCACAATCGGGTGGCGCAACACACCGAGCAAGGTGGCGCGCAATACGCGCGACAGTGGCGCCTGGCTATGCAGCCCGATCTCCGCCACCACCGTCGCGACGCTCAGCAACACCATGGAATGCAGCGCCAGAATGGCCAGCAAAATCGTCAGCCCCGCCTGACCGAAAGCCGCCGTGATCAGCGGAATACCGAGCATGACCGTATTGCCGAAGCTGGCATTCAGCGCGAATAGCCCCGCCGCGCCAATCCCCTGCCGCAACCTCGCACGTCCCAGCCAGAGCGCAATGCCGTAAATCAACATGGAGGCAATGAAAAACGCGAAGGCCGCCGGCCCGCCGCCTTCATGACCGGAAGTGCCGCCATTGAACAACAGGCAGGGCGAGGCGATGGAGAAGGTGAAGAAATTCAGCCCGCGAAAGCCGCCATCATCCACGAAGCGCCAGCGCGAAGCGGCATAGCCCAGCGCGATAATGGCAAAGACCGGCAGGACAATGCCAAGAACAATACTCACGCGCCAAGCAAGCCCTTGATGAAATCCGCCATGCCTGGCTGACGCGCGCGCGTGCTGCGCGCGGCATGCAAAATGGCGCGGGCTGCCGCCACAGTGGTGTCAAAATCCTGATTGATCAGCACATGGTCGAATTCATCCCAATGCATGATCTCTTCCCGCGCGGCGGCCATGCGCTTGACGATCTCCGCATCACTATCCTGGCCACGATTGCGCAAGCGGCGTTCCAGCTCCGCCAAGCTGGGCGGCAGCAAAAAAATACTGGTGACATCAGCCGGCATGCTGGCCTTCAATTGCCGATGGCCCTGCCATTCAATATCGAACAGCACGTCGCGCCCTTCGGCCAAAGCGGCTTCTACAGGTGCGCGCGGGGTGCCATAGCCGCGGCCCAGAAACATCGCGTGTTCCAACAAATCACCACGCGCGATCATGGCCTGATATTCCGCCATGTCACGGAAATGATAATGCACGCCATCCTGTTCACCAGGGCGCGCGGCGCGCGTGGTGACACTGACGGAAAGCGTGAGCGCCGCTTCGCTTTGCAACAACACCCGGGAAACGCTGGTCTTGCCCGCGCCAGGGGGTGCCGCAATCACCAGGCAAAGGCCGCGACGCATCATGGGCGCTTACTCCACATTCGCTGCCTGTTCGCGCAGGCGCTCAATCGCGGCTTTCAGATCAAGCCCCAAGCGTGTCAGCGCCACACTCGCGGATTTGCTGCAAAGCGTATTGGCTTCGCGCACGAATTCCTGCGTCAGAAACTCCAACCGCCGCCCCACCGCGTTACCGGAAGCGAGCAGCGCACGCGCTTCGGCAATATGGGCGTTCAGCCGATCAATCTCCTCCCGCACATCCGATTTGGCGGCGAGTAGCGCGACCTCGGCAGCCAAGCGTTCTTCCGGCACGCGGCGCTCACCTTCCAGCAGCGCGGCCAGGCTTTCCAGCAAGCGCGCCTTTTGCTGGGCGGGTTGGTCCGCCGCCGCATCGCGGGCCAACGCCACCAGAGCTGCGATTTCATCAATCAGCACGGTCAGGATTTCTACGAGCCGCGCGCCCTCCGCCGCGCGTGCCTTCGCAAGCGCTTGCAGGGCAGTGGAAAAGCCAGCCGCCACGGCGGCGCGGCGGGCTTCTTCCGCAGCCTCGTCCAATTCCGTCGTTTCCGCGCGCAGCACACCGGGCAGTGTCAGCAGCGCTTCGGCGCGCGGTGGTGGCGCACCCGGAATGCGGGCTTCCAGATCAAGCGCCAAGCGCAAAGCCTGATCCAAGGCGGCGGGGTCGGGCGTCAGGCGCGGCCCTGTCTTTTCCTCCCGCCTGATGTTCAAGGTGGCGGAGATATTGCCGCGCTTGAACAGCTTCCCCGCCGCGTCGCGGAGCGCGGGTTCCAGCGCATCCAGCCCATTGGGCAGGCGTAGCCGCAAATCGAGCCCCCGCCCATTGACGCTGCGCACTTCCCACAGGAAGGAAGCGCCATCGGGCAGGGTGCCATCGGCACGGGCGAAACCGGTCATGGATGCAAGCTTGGCCATGCGCGGTTTTTGCCCCAGAGGAGATGTTATGCAAGCGCTTTGGCAAAATGTACTGATTACCGGCGCCTCATCCGGCCTGGGCCGCGCCTTGGCGGAGGCCTGCGCCGCGCCTGGCGTGGTACTGCATCTTTCGGGCCGCGACGCCACAAGGCTGAAAGAAGCCACCACTGCCTGCCGCGCCAAGGGGGCAGAGGTGCGGCCCTGCGTACTCGATGTCTGCGACGCAGCGGCCATGGCGGACTGGATCGCGGGCGTCGGGCGGCTTGATCTGGTGATTGCCAATGCCGGCATTAGCGCTGGCACGGGCGGGGTCACGGAACCCGCAGCCCAGGCGCGAAAGATTTTTGAGGTCAATGTTACCGGCGTCTTGAACACGGCGCTCCCCGCGCTGGAGGTTATGGCCGCGCAATCCCCAGGGGCGGATGGGCTGCGCGGACGGGTTGCCGTGGTAGCGTCTGTCGCCGCTTTTGTCGCCGCACCGGGCGCGCCAGCCTATTGCGCAACAAAGGCCTCAGTGCAGCGCTGGGCGGAAGCCTTGGATGGGACGGAACGCGCGCGCGGTATTCGGCTGCATGCGATCTGCCCCGGCTATGTCCGCACGCCCATGACCGATCGCAACAAATTCCCCATGCCGTTTTTGATGGATGCGGATGAAGCGGCGCGGCGCACGCTGGCGGGGCTGGCGCGCGGCAAGACCCGCATCGCCTATCCCTGGCCGACCTATATACTGGCGCGCTTTGCGGGCAGTCTGCCGATTTCCTGGCGGGCAGCGATTTTCAACCGCCTGCCCGCCAAGGATGGGAATATTTAGCGCGTCATCCGTTCGGCTTCAGCATCTGCCGCAGCACCGTGCCATCGGACAGGCGATCAAAACCTTCATTGATCTCTTCCAGCTTCACCACGCCGCTTTTGAGCTTATTCACCGGCATCTTGCCGCGCCGATAGAGCGAGAGCAGGCGCGGAATGTCGCGTTCCGCCACGCAGGACCCCATATAGGAACCGCGAATGCTCTTTTCCTCCGACACCAAAGACGCATGCAAATAAGACACTGACGCATTCACATTCGGCAAACCGGCGCTGATGGTGCTGCCGCCGCGTGCGGTAATGGCAAGTGCAAGCTGCATGGCGGGAATGGTGCCGGCGGTTTCAATCACCGTATCCAACCCGCCATCGGTCGCATCACGCACCGCCGCCGCGCAATCATCATTGCCGGCAAGGAAGACATCCGTTGCCCCCCATTCCTTGGCCTGTTCCAGTTTTTTCGGATTGGTATCAACAGCAATGATGCGATCAGCGCCCGATGCCACGGCAGCGAAAAGCGCATTCATGCCAACGCCACCCAAACCCACCACGGCAACACTCTCACCTGGCTGCAAGCGGGCAGTATTGATCACGGCACCAGCACCGGTCATCACAGCGCAGCCAAAAATCGCCGCGTCATCAAGGGGAATGTCCTTGTCAATCTTCACCGCGGAACGCCGCGCCACCACGGCGAACTGCGCGAACAATGACAAGCCGCTATTATGGTTCACGTAATTCCCATCAAGCCGCTTGATGCGCTTGGCGCCACTCACGAGCGACCCCGCCGCGCGGGCGGCATTGCCACTGGGGCAAATATTGGGCCGACCGCGCGCGCAATACCGGCAAGTGCCGCAGGATGAAGCGAATACCGTGATCACATGATCACCGGGCTTCAGGTCCGTAACACCCGCGCCGCATTCGCGCACAATGCCGGCACCTTCATGGCCGATCACAATCGGCAGCGGGCGCGGGCGCTGATTTTCGATGGTGGAAAGATCAGAATGGCAAAGCCCGGCAGCGGCGACTTCGATCAGGATTTCACCAGGACCAGGCGGGTCAAGCTCCACCTCCTCCACCACCAAGGGGCGGGTTTTGGCATAAGGGCGCGGCAGGCCCTGTTCGAACAGAATGGCGGCTTTCATGCGCATCGGCGCTTCCTCCTGGTCACGTTATTATTCAGCTTGCACCAGCAGCGCGCCATTCGGCAATCAGGGCATCGGCGGCGCGGTCCGCATCATCACTGCCATTATAGCCATGGAAGGAAATGCGGATGCGCCCGCGCCCATTCCAGGCGAGCACGCCGCGCTGCGCCATGCCTTCCACAATTGCGGCGGCTTTCGGGTGTTCCGCGCAAACACTCGCACCATGCCAACGCGGATCGGGCGGCGTGGTAGAAGGTATGCCGGCATCGCGCAGCTTTGCCAACAACCTCACTGTCAGGCGCTGCACATGGGCTTCAATCGCCTTAGGTTTATGGGCTTCCAGATAGCGCAGCGCCGAGTCCAAAACATAAAGCCCAAGATGCGATGGATTGCCGCGCGTGAAGCGCGCGCCACCTGGCAGCAAGGCGGGCGTTTCGGACCAATCCGGCCGCCCCATGGAGGCGATGGAATGCCACCCCGCCGTGCTTGGCACCCAGCCTGACTGACGCGTGGGATTCCAATAGGCCCGCGCGACACCCGTACAGCCGAGCAGCCATTTGTAGCAGGCAGAGAAAGCAAAATCCGCGACCTCGGCATGGATCGGCATCCAGCCCGCGCCTTGCGTGAAATCCACCACCAGCAGCGCGCCCACCTTATCCGCTGCCGCGCGCAAGGCCAGCAGATCATGCCGCGCCGCATTCAGAAAGGATACCGCACTGACGCCAATCATACGTGTGGAGCCATCAATCGCGGCAGCGAAGCTGGCAGGGTCGGCGGCCTTGGCAAAGCGCAGCGTTACCTTTGGTTGGCGTTGCAAGCTAAGCGGTGCGACGACGGAGGGATATTCATCCGGGTCCACCAGCACCGTATCGCCCGCGTGCCAATCAAGGCTTTCCACCACCATGGAAACGCCCTCAGCCACTGAAGACACAAAGCCGATATCGGCGGGCGGCACATGAAATAATTGCGCGGCACGGGCGCGGGCCGCTTCCATGATGGCTTCCTGGCGATGGCGCCCGGCGGGGCCATCCGATTTGTCTGTGGCATAGGCGACAAAAGCTGCGTCATGCTGGCGCAGAAACGGCGTCTCACCAGCAGCGCAGAGATGTGCAATGCCGGGGGCGATGCGGAAATCAGCAGGGTCAAAAAGCGGCGCGAGTTTCATCGGCGGCTCTCAAATAATCGGCGCATCATCGGGGTCCAGCGCGCGCTGCACAAAGCCATCTGCAAGCGGCGCATATTCCATCCAAAGCGCGCGCAAATCCGTAAGCGGTGTGCGTGCTTTATCCACGCGCAAATCCACATAAGGAAAGCTGTATTCCGCCATCACCAGCAAGCTGGCCGAGGTGACATCACCATGCTCGCCGCCCGCGGCCTCGCCCGCTTCAAGCCCGCGCATCAGGCGTTCCGCCAAGGGTTGATCGGGGCTGGCCTCAAAAGCAGCAGCCATGGCGGCGGCAATCCTTTCATTCGCCAGGATATTGCCAATCGCGACCACATCCTTGCCATGCGCCACGCAAAAGGCGGGCTTCACGCGCGCGCCATGGAAATGCGCGGTGCGCCCGTTACGATCCATCACCGCGAGCTGCCGCCATTGATGATGCGGGGTGGAAGCTGCCAGCGCCGCGATCACTTCCTCAGCCGAACAACCGGAACGCAGCAGATCAAGCCCGCGCGGCCCGAGCCTGGGATCGGTACGGTGCTGCGTCAGCACCCCACCCAGCCCCGGCGCCACAAAGGGTACGCGCGTGCCCACCGCGATCGAGGATGTGGTGACCGCCGCCCCGAAATGCCCAGTGCGGGGGCAGCGGCCAAGCAGGGAGAATGTCATGCAGGGCTTCCTTCACGTGTCCCGACATTCAAGGCCCGATCCGCGCATGCGTCAAAGCCAAGACGCGCCGCATGCGCGGTGATAGGCTGCGGGCGTGATGAAAGGTGATCCGCCCTGCCTGCCCTTGTGATCCTTACCGCCTATGCCCTTTTGGTCGCGCTACCAGTTGCGTTGGGCTGGTTGCTGATCGGCCCCGCGCGGCCATGGGTGGAAGAAGCCTCCAGCGCCATCGCCATGATGGCAACGGCAGCGCTGTTGTTGGAGTTTCTGCTCTCTGGCCGGTTTCGCGTGATCAGTGCCGGCATCGGCATGGATCGTAGCCTGCGCTGGCATCAGATTTTCGCGCAAATCCTGACAATCGCCGCGCTGCTGCATCCGCTATTCTATCTGAG
>JADCFP010000007.1 GCA_020249465.1 Roseomonas sp.
ATGGCTATGTGCTCGATCTCTGGGGCGTGGTGCATGATGGGCGCAAACCCTATCCTGGCGTGCCGGAGGCATTGGCCGCGCTGAAGGCACGCGGCAAGCGTATCGTGTTTCTCACCAATGCGCCGCGCCGCGCCTGGTTTGTGCAAGGCATGCTGTATCGCATGGGCCTCGATCGCGGGCTTTATGATGGCATCATGTCTTCCGGAGAGGCTTCCTGGCGTCTCATGAAGGAACGCAAGCACCCTTGGTTCGCGCGCCTCGGTCGCCGTGTTGTGCATATCGGGCCGGAACGTGATCTTTCGGTGGTTGAGGAAGACGCCGCCGAGATCGTGACCGATCCAACCAAAGCGGATTTCCTGCTGAATACAGGCCCGGATGCGGATGGCGGCACGACAAGTGCCGAGCCCTATCGCGCCGCCTTGCGTGCCTGTTTCGATGCCGGCTTGCCGATGCTCTGCGTCAATCCTGATCGGCATGTGATGGTGGCCGGTGAGAAGGTAATCTGCGCCGGCGCGCTTGCTGATGTTTACCGCGAATTCGGCGGCGATGTGCTGGAAATCGGCAAGCCCGATCCGGCGGTTTATGAACCCGTCATGGAATTGCTGGGACCGATCCCAAAAGCCCGCGTGCTCGCGATTGGCGATAGCCCGCACACGGATTTGGCGGGCGCGCAGGCCACTGGCATTGACGCGCTTTGGGCGCTGACGGGTCTGGCCGGCGAAGCGCATGGCGCGGACCCAAGCCCTGAAGCTTTGGCGGCTGTGGCGGTGGCGGAAAAGGTGGCGCCGCTTGCGGCGTTGCGGAGCCTGCGCTGGTGACCCTCGCCCCGGATAGGTCCCCCCGAAAGCTTCAACAGGGGAAAGCCGCTTGACGACACTAAGCTGTGTTCGGGCTCCGGCACAATCGACCATAGGGTGACGGAGAGCGCTTAGCCCCGGTCTTCACAGGCGCGTGCCATCATTGCGCTTGAGCCTTGTTGGGTTTTCCCCTGATTGGGTTAAGCTCCGGGGACCCAGGGCAGTCCAAAACATCGGGGGGTCATTCACATGCAAAAAATCACGCGGCGCGGGCTTGGCGCTTTGACCGCAACCGGGCTCAGCCTGCCTTACCTTGCACGCGCAGCGGATTGGCCGACGCGGCCAGTGACCTTGCTTGTGCCCTATCCGCCAGGCGGGCCTTCGGATGTTTCGGCGCGGCCATTGCTGGAACCGCTCTCGCGCATTCTGGGCCAGCCGGTGGTCATCGAAAATCGCGCCGGCGCAGGGGGCAGTATTGGCGCGCAGGCGGTGGCGCAATCGCGGGATGGCCATACGGTCATGATTTTCCCAACTGCGGTTCTGACCATCAGCCCGCATGTTATGGCGCAATTGCCCTATGACCCCTCAACGGCCTTTATCCCCGTTGCGCGCATCACGCTTGGCTATAGTGTCATCGCGTCCCATCCTTCCTTGCCCTTCCGCGACGCAGCCGGGCTGATCGCCTATGGCAAGGCCAATCCTGGGCAATTACGCTTTGGCTCCGCTGGGCCTGGTACCATCACGCAATTGACCGGGGAGCTTTTCGGCGATGTCACCGGCATCAGGCTGGAACACGTGCCCTATCGTGGTTCCGCGCCATCGCTCACCGATGCGCTGGCCGGGCGCGTGCAGCTATTGTTCGATTCGGTCGCGGTGCCGGCAGTGAATGATGGCAAGCTGATTGGCATTGCGACGATTGGCGAGAGCCGAAATCCATCACTGCCCAATGTGCCGACGCTGGCCGAGATCGGGCTGGAACGCGCGCTCGCCATTCCCTGGTATGGTGTTGCCGCCCCCGCTTCCATGCCCCACGCCGCAGTGGCGCGGTTGACTGAGGCGCTGCGGCAAGTGACCGCCATGCCTGAAGTCGCCAGCGCCATGGCGCCAGCCGGTATTGTGCCCGCCTTTGAAGGCGGGAGTATCTTCGCCGAACGTGTTCGTCGTGAACGGGAAATGTATGGCGCGCTCGCGAGGCGCATCGGCATCCAACCGCAATGATGCAAGCCTGATCCTGTGCCTGATATCGCCGCCCATCTGGCGCTGATTTTTGATGGCATCAATATCTGGGCCGCACTTGGTGTGACCTTTCTTGCCGGCCTCATGCGCGGCTTTGCAGGGTTCGGCTCAGCGATGCTGATGGCGCCGATTTTTGCCATGCTGTTCGGCTCCGCCGATATGGTGGTGACGGTGGTGGCGATTGAACTCATTGTCTCCTTCCAGCTTTTTCCGCAGGTGCGCCATCAGGCCGATTGGAAGCTGCTGACGCCCATGAGCATCGCGGCCTGCGCCGCCATGCCGCTTGGTGTCTGGCTGCTCGCGAATGTGGACAAGAATGCGATCATCACGGCGGTCTCCGCGGTAATCGTTTTCTTCGTGGTGATCATGTGGAGCGGTTGGCGCTACAAGGGCCGCCGAAGCCAGCCAGCCACCATTCTGGTTGGCGCCATTTCAGGTGCCATGATGGCGACCACCAGTGTCGGCGGCCCGCCGGTGCTGCTTTATTTGCTATCCGGTAATGACCCGCCGCAGGTGAACCGCGCCAATATCGTCACTTATTATTTCCTGACGCAATTCCTGCTGATTGCGATTGTCATGGCGTCAGGCGTTGCGGGTGTGACAGCGCTGATCCGGGCCGCCATTTTACTGCCGGTTATGGTGTTGGGCGCCTGGGTGGGCGGGCGTGCCTTTCAGGGCATTGGCAATGAACACCTCTATCGCCAGGTGGCGCTGACTATCCTGTTTGCGACCGGCGTGTTTGGCCTGGTGCGGGGATTTTTGCTGTAAAAAACAGGAAAAAGCGCGTCACGGTCTGATTGCGGGTGTTTCAACTTCCATCCCGCGCGCCCTTTCCATCAAATAGGCTTCAATGGCGATGAATTCTGCTGATCCATAAGCAAAGGGCTCAGCGCGCACGCCCACCATGCAGCCACGCAGGCGCCGTTGCAGCGAACCGACACGCTGCCATTCCAGACGATAGATCGGGTAACCCGTCGGATGGCCTTGCGGAATGACGCTGCCGGCAAGCCTGCCGCCCGCATGATCATCATGGCATTGCGCGCAGGATAGATCGAGCTGCCCAAGCCGCGTGATGTAAATGCTCTGCCCTTGGGCGCGCGCGGCGCGCATGCCGGCATCATTCGGCGGCGCAATCGGCAGGCCGCGCGACTGATGCGCGACAAAACTGGTCAGCGCCAGAAGTTCCTGACCTTCACGCGCCAAGGGCGCGCCGCCTTGGCGTGTTTCGCGGCATTGGATGATGCGCCCGGCCAGATCAATCGCCGCACCCTGCACCGCATCAAAGGCGGGATAACGCGCAGCCACACCACGCATGCTGCTTGCTGCATCACCATGGCAATCGGCGCAGGATTGCGCGGCAGGGTTGGGCTTGTGGCCCCACAGCGCTTCCCCATCCAGCACCCACAACATACCAGGGTTCATGCTGTCATCGCGCTGCATGGCCTGGGCTTCAGGGCGCATGTCCAAAAGGCCGGAACGCCTTTCCTCAGCCACCGCCACCGAACAACAGGCCAGCAGCGCGAAAGCGATGCGCCTCATGTCACGGTGATGTGGCGCGTCTCAGTCTGCGCGAAGCCATTATCGCCTTCCCAGGTAAAGCTTATCGGGCCGGATTGCGTCGCAATGGTAGTGAAGGCGATGAATGGATTGGCCGCGATGGCCGGCGATAGGGTCGCGTTGAAAATAACCTCCCCATCATAGCGGCAGGTGAAATTCCAGATGATATCGCGCGGCTGCAAGACACCTTCGGCATTCGGGCGATAGCCGGTTTCCATGACATGCTGGATCAGGGCGCGCATTTCAATCACCGCGCCTTTTTGCACCGATGCCGGCACCCGCAGCAGCACACGCGCCATGGCTTACCCCTCAATGCAGGCGGCCAAGGTGACCACCACCTCAACACGCTGCGCCCAGAAACTGCCATCACTCATTTCAGCCACCGCCACCAAGGCCTGAGACGTCGCCAACCGGATATGGGTCGCGAGGTAAGCCCGCCCGGATCGCGGGCTGAATTGCGCGATGATCACGTTGGGCTGCGGATTGCGTTCATTGAAAACGCCAATCCGGCGCAAATGATCCGCCGCGGTCATGGGCGTTTCCACCGCAACCGTAATCGGCACGGCATTGCCGTTTTCCACGAGCGGCGAGACATCAAGCCTGACACGCCCTTCGCGCATCGGCTGACCGCCGGTGAATTCCCGCAAGGCATCGGCAAGGCTTTGCCGATCCGCACGCGTTGGCGCTGGCAATAACAGCGCCCCCGGTGCCGCCAGCAAAACGCGTCGCGTGATTTTCATGGCGCCCTTTCCGCCTTCAGCCCCATGAGGAAGGCGAGCACATCCTCGATCTCCGCCGCGCTCAATATCGGCCTGTCCCGCCAATTGGCCCCGACACGGTTAAGGCCCTCGATCCGATGATAGGCAGGCATGATGCTCTCCGGATTGACGCGCTTATTATCCATGAGGCGCAGACGTAACTGCCCTTCATTCCAGCGACTGCCGGCACCTGCGAGGCTCGGTGCGAGATTGCCTTGCAGGGGTTCTTCAGGGAATGGCCCGCTATGACAGAGCAGGCAAAAACCCTTTTGCCGATCAGCGACAATCGCGCGCCCACGGGCTGGATCACCCGCGCTGCCCGTGAGCGATTGTACCACCGCATCACTTGCCACCATTGGTGCCTGCGCGCTGGCCATGGCGGGCATTGCCACAGCCAGCAGGAGGCTTGCCAGTAACCGCGCTCCCCTCACGCCCGCTTGAGGTCGGCATGCTTCAGCGGCAAATGCCGCACCCGCTTGCCGGTCGCGGCAAAGATCGCATTCAGCACGGCCGGCGCAGCAACCGCGATGGTGGGTTCGCCAACCCCGCCCCAGAAACCACCCGATTGCAGGATGATGGTCTCAACCTTCGGCATTTCATCCATGCGCAGCACCTGGTAGGTATCGAAATTCTCCTGCTCAATCCTGCCATTCTTCACCGTGCATTCGCTATGCAGCGCGGCTGACAGACCATAAACAAAGGACCCTTCCACCTGCATTTCGATCTGCTGCGGATTGACCGCATGGCCGCAATCTGTGGCCGCAACAATGCGATGAATTTTAAGCTCACCCTTGTCGCTGACAGACACTTCCGCGCAGGATGCGACATAGCTGCCAAAGCCATGGGTCTGTGCGAGGCCACGGAAGACAGGCTGCCCATTTACCGGCGCAGCAGTGCTGCCCCAACCCACGCGTTCCGCCACCGCGTTCAGGACAGCCAAATGGCGCGGATGATTTGCCATCAGCGCGCGACGAAACGCCAAGGGGTCCTTGCCCGCCGCATAGGCCAATTCATCCATGAAGCATTCAAGATAAATCGCATTCTGATTGAGGTTCACCCCGCGCCAGAAACCAGGCGGCACATGCGGGTTGCGCATGGCGTGATCAATCAGCAGGTTCGGGATGGTATAGCCAATATCCGCTTCTCCACCGCTGGCATTCAGCCCCTGAAACGCCACCGGGTCCCGCCCATCACGGATATTCTGCGGGAAAATGCCGGCCACGATGGATTGGCCGGAAATGCGCATATGCAGGCCAACCAGATTACCCTGCGCATCCAGGCCACCTTGCAGCTTGCACATGGTGACGGGATGGAAGCGGCCTTGCAGCATATCTTCTTCACGCGACCAGATCATTTTGATCGGTGTGCCCGGCACCTGCTTGGCAATCGCAACCGCCTGGCGCACCCAATCATGCACCGCGCCGCGCCGCCCAAAGCCGCCGCCGAGGTGTAACTTGTGCACCTCACACCGCGCCGGCGGCAGGCCGGCGGCTTCGGCAGTTGCAGCGAGTGCCGCTTCACCATTCTGCGTTGGCGTCCAAACCTCGCAACGCTCCGGCGTCCAAAGCGCTGTCGCGTTCATCACTTCCATGCAGGCATGGTTCTGATGCGGATAGCCATAAACCGCTTCAATGCGCTTGGCCGCCCCCGCCAGCGCTGCCCGCGCATCGCCATTGCGATTGCCGACCGCCGCTTCGGGCGCATCCAGCCCGGCCTTGATCACCTCGGCAAAGGCAGCGGAGGATGCGCTGGCATGCTGCCCTTCATCCCAGGTGATCTTAACCACATCCAGCGCTTTTTTGGCGCGCCACCAGGTATCAGCGACCACCGCCACGGCATTGTCACCCACGCGCAGCACATGCTTCACACCAGGCATGGCTTCGGCTGCCTTGCTGTCAATGGCGCTGATCTTGCCGCCAAAAACCGGGCAGGCATGGATCGCCGCATTCAGCATGCCGGGCAGGCGTAAATCCATGCCATAGACTTGGCTGCCATTCAGCTTTTCCGCCGTATCCAGCCGCGCAATGGATTTGCCGGCGATTTTCCAATTCTTCGGGTCCTTCAGCGGAATATCGGTGGGCGGGGTCAGCCGTGCCGCCGCCGCCGCCACAGCACCGAAGCTGGTGCTGCGCCCACTCGGGCCATGCGTAATCATGCTATTGGCCGCGCTGCATTCACCAACCGGCACGCCCCATGCGTTCGCTGCCGCCTGCACCAGCATCATCCGCGCCGCCGCACCGCCCTTGCGCACATAATCATGGCTGTCGCGAATGCCGCGGCTGCCGCCCGTTGACATATTCCCCCAGGCGCGATTGCGCGCGAGGTTCTGGCCAGGCGTTGGATATTCCGTGGTCACCTTGGACCAATTGCATTCCAATTCCTCGGCAACCAATTGCGCGAGGCCCGTCAGTGTGCCTTGCCCCATTTCCGAACGCGCAATGCGGATCACGACCGTGTCATCAGGCCGCACGACGACCCAGACATTGATCTCCGGCACGCCAGCGCTGCCTTGCGCGGCAGCGGATTTCACCAGCGGCGCATGGAAGCCAAAGGTGAAGGCGCCAAGGGCGGAAGAAACCGTCACAAGCAGGCCACGGCGGGAAGGGTTTGTGATGGCATTCATGATGCTGTTCCCCCTCAACCGTTTGTGCTGATGCCAGCGGCGCGCTGGATGCCGGCAAGAACGCGATTATAGGTGCCGCAACGGCAGATATTCGTCATTTCCTCACGAATTTGCGCTTCCGTCGGCTTCGGATTGGCGGCGAGCAAAGCACTGGCCGCCATGATCATGCCGGGCTGGCAGAAGCCGCATTGCGGCACGTCCAAGGCAAGCCAAGCCTGCTGGATGGGGTGGCTGCTATCGGGCGAAAGCCCTTCAATCGTGACGATCTTTTGGTTCTCATTGAAGGCGGAAACCGGCATGGAACAGGCGCGCACCGCAGCACCATCCACATGCACCGTGCAGGAACCGCATTGCGCGACCCCGCAGCCATATTTCGTGCCCGTCAGGCCAAGCTGTTCGCGCAATACCCAAAGCAGCGGCGTATCTGCCTCCACCTGGATATCCATGACGCGGCCATTCACATTGAGTTTCGCCACTGCTGCCTCCGGTTTTGTTGCCCCTGCGCGGGCCTTGCCGCCTTCAGCCGGGGGGAAAGGCACCCGCATTCTCACCGGCCAGAGGCGCTTAGACGGCCCGTTGGGGTAAGGCTAACCTGAACAGGTCATGGCTGAAAAGACGTATTTGACGTGCGGTGCTTCAGCCCTTCACGCCCCATCACCACTCCCGCGATACCAGGCGGCGATCTCATCACCCTGCATGGCAATAACGCGGGGATCAGCCGCCAATTCGGCGAAAAGCGCTGCCAGCGCGTCAATCCGATGCGGCACGGCGGAGATATAGGGGTGGATCGCGATGCACATGATCTTCACGCCCGAAGCGCGCTCAGCCTCCGCAATCAGGCGCTTGGCGTGCAGCCGCGCGCGGCGGGGCAATTCTTCCTCATCATGGTGCTGGATCATCACCACGGGAATGTCGTTCAATTCAACCGAATAGGGCAGGGACAGCAGCTCCCCATGCGCGGTCGCAACACGCGCGGGCAGGTCATCCACCACGAAATCACCAAGCCAGGTGATGCCAGCTTTCGCTAGCAAATCAGGCGTTTCCAGTGTTTCGGTCAGGCCCGGCCCGAGCCAGCCATGGCAGGCGCGGCCGGTGAAATCCGCGATGGTGTTAACGGTCCGGCTGATCGCTTCCCGTTGATCGGGCATTTTGTGCGTGGGCACCTGCACCCAGCCATGGCCCATGAATTCCCACCCCGCATCGCGCGCCGCGGCGGCCACGCGCGGATAGGCGCCAATCACGCTGCCATTGATGGAAAGCGTGGGGCGCATGCCGTGGTTTTCAAACATTTCCAGAAAACGCCAGAAGCCCACACGCATCCCATATTCATGCCAGGCCCAATTCGGCAGATCGGGCTGGAGAACCGCCGCAGTCGGCGCCACGAGCACCTGGCGCGGCATGGGGTTTTCGATCAGCCAATTCTCGATATTCACCACGGGCCACAAAATCAGCTTCTGCCCGCCCGGCAGGCTATGGCGCGGGCGATCGGAAGGCGCGGTATAGCGCAACCGTTCAATGGGGTTGGTCATGCTGCCTTCTTTCCATGATGGCTATGCAGCCGTGCCGAAAGATCACGCCGCACCGCATTGAATTCCGGTGAGGACACATCGCGCGGGCGAGGCAGTTCAATGCGATGCTCACTCGCGATCCGCCCCGGCCCCGGTTCCATCACCACCACACGATCGGCCAGGAAAATCGCTTCCTCAATCGAATGCGTCACGAAAAGCACGGTAAGCTTGCTGCGCTGCCAGATATCCAGCAATTCATCCTGCAGGCGTTCCCGCGTCATGGCATCCAGCGCGCCGAAGGGTTCATCCATCAGCACCATCTCAGCATCATTCGCCAACACCCGCGCAATCGCGACCCGCTGCTTCATGCCGCCGGATAGTTGATGCGGATAGGCATCGGCAAAGCGCGTGAGGCCAACCATATCCACGAAGCGATCCACCAACTTCCGCAGCTCAGCCTTGGGCAGCCCACGCGATGACGGGCCGAAGCCGATATTCTGCCGCACCGAAAGCCAAGGAAACAGACCGTAATCCTGAAACACCATGCCACGATCCGGCGCGGGGCCAGTAATGGGCTTGTCCCACATCAGTGCCTGACCAGCACTTGGGGGTTCAAACCCCGCGACAATGCGCAGCAAGGTGGATTTGCCGCAGCCGGACGCGCCAATAAGACAGACAAATTCGCCTTTCTCGACAAGAAGATTGGCATCGCGCAAGGCTTCGATGCGCTGGTCATTCAGCTCATAGACCTTGCCGACATGGCGGAGGTCAAGAATGGGCAATTCAGCCATGATGTGAAGGGCTCCAGCGCAGCAGACGGTTCATAAGGGCAACAATGACGCGGTCGGAAATGAAGCCGGCAATGCCGATCACGATCATGCCACAAATCACCAATTCGGTGCGCGACAAGGTGCGGCCATCCATGATCACGGCGCCGAGACCTTGCGGCACGCCGGTCATCTCGCCGACCACAATCACAAACCAGGCAAGCCCAAGACCGAGCCGGAGGCCCGTGAAGATGGAAGGAAGTGATGCCGGCAGTACCACGCGGAAGAATTGCGCCGTGCCGGAACAGCCCAGCATGGAGGCCGCTTCAAACAACCGCTTTTCCACACTGCGTACGCCAAACACCGTATTCAGCAAAATGGGATAAAAGGCGCCAAGGAAGACGAGGAAGAAGGCCGAACGCGGCCCAAGCCCGAACAGGATCATGGAAAGCGGCAGCCAGGCCGTCACCGGAATGGGGCGCATCAATTGCAGGAAGGGATCGAGCAGCGCGCGCACCTGTTCATTGCGCCCGATCAGCAGCCCAAGCGGCACCGCCACGAGCGCGGCGAGTGCAAAGCCGCCATAAACCCGCTGCATGGAAGCAAACAAATGGATATGGAGTGTGGCCGAAAACGCATCATCCCAAATGCCACCAACCGCGAAATCAACCATATATTCAGCGACATCGGCGGGGGAGGGGATAAGCCGCGTCATCCCCGCCTTCACCGCGAAATGCCAGCCGAAGAGCAGCGCCACCGGCACCACCAGCGCGAGCATGACCCCCTTCACGCGCGGCCAGATCACGCCGGCGGATCGAGATTTCTTTTCTTCTGCCGTGCTTTCGGCGACCATACTCGCGCTCATTCAGCTAACTTTCAGGAAGTCGCGACTTCGTTGGAAAAGCGCGGATTGAGGAACTTGTCGAAATTCGGCAGGGCGCGAATTTGGCGCATTTCCAGCATTTGCTGGGCATAGGCGCGCGCCTGCGTCATCACCGTATCGTCAAGCCGCCAAGTATATTCGACATTGTTCTCGGCCAGCGCACGATCCACGGCGGCGCGCGGCGCGCCCAGGATGCGCACGGTCGCCTCCGCCACTTCGGCCTTATTGGCCATCATGTGCTCACTGGCGCGGCGGTGAATGCCAAGCATGGTCCTGACCAAGGCAGGGTCCTGCGCGATCATCGCTTCCGATGTCGCGAAGATCATATTGAGGCCGCCCATGGCGGTGCCGTAGGGGAATTCGACCAATTCACCGACACCCGAGGAAAGCGAAAGCCCAGGCCCCGGTTCCGCGCCCACATACGCATCGATGTCACCACGAGAGAGCATGGCGTGCATTTCACCAAAGGGCACGCGCACACTGGTGATATCGCGCACCGTCATGCCGTTCTGACGCAGCCGCTCCAGGATGAACACTTCCTGCGTCGAACCCGGCCAAATGCCAACGCGCTTGCCGCGCAGCCCTGCAATGTCACGAATGCCAGAGCCTGCCTTGGAAATCACGCCCATGCCGCGATTGCAGAAGGCGCCCACCACCACAACGGGTTCACCCGCTGCAGCGCCAAGCGTGCCGGCAGCAATACCGAAACCGCCGAAATCAACGCTGCGCGTCACCACCGCATTCTTGCCATCGGTCGGGCTGTCAAAGGTGATGATTTCAATCGTCAGCCCCGCCGGCGCAAAGCGCTGATAGAAATGCGGTGTCATGGAATGAATCAGCCGGAGCGATCCCATCTTCACCGTACGCGTCGCTTGCGCGCGCGCAATCGAAGGGGCTGCGAGGGGTGCAAGGGCGATGGCGCCCAGAAGATGACGACGTTGCATCATGAATTCTCCTGTTGTTGAAGCCTCAAGCGGGGGTTGCAATGCTGGCCATAAAGGCGCGCCAGCCACCAAAACGGGAAATCTCTTCCGCGCCCTGCAAGCCTTCCGGTTCCACCAGAAAACCCTTTGGCCGGCTGCCATCGGCCAAAAGCAGCGTGCCAATGCCAAGCGGGGCTGGAATGCGGGAAACAAAGCGGCCAAAGCCATCATCGGGCAAAGCCCAGACCTCGGTCGCAATTGCGGCACCGGTGCCAGGTGCCACACGCAGCAAGCCAGGCCGACGCGGCGGGCCACCCGCCAGCGCGTAAAGCCGATAGCAGGGCTCGGTCAGCACGGCGCGACGCAGCACACCACCTTCAGAGACCAATTCATGATTGAGCGGCAGGCCCGAAAGATGCGCGCCAACAACAACAATTTCGATCATGCGGCTTCAGCCTTTTCTGCTGCTGCCTGACGGCGTATGAATTCCTGCGCGAGCGCCATCAGCGCCGCATCGCTGCCGCGTGGGCCGATCAAGGTGATGCCGGCGGGCAAGCCATCAGGGCGCTTGGGCCCCGGCACGGCAAGTGCGGCAAGGTCAAGCAGATTGACGAAATTGGTATAGACCCCAAGCCGTGCATTGGGCGCGAAGGAGTCCGCCGCCAGCGCCGCCAAGGTCGGGAAACAGGGGACCGAGGGCACTACCAGCACTTCATGCACCGCGAAGAAATCCTCGGCCACGCGGCGATATTCGGCAAGGCGATACATGCCGCGAAACGCATCCACCGCGCTGAATCCGCTCGCGCCATCAATGATCTTTTGTGTCACCGGATGCAGCGCACCAGGATGCGCGCGCGCAAAATCGCCAAAAGCCGCCGCGCGTTCCGCGACCCAGGGTCCTTCATACAAAAGCTTGGCGACATCCAGCATATCGGTAATCGCGGCCTCTGTTGCTGAAGGCAACAACTCCAAAGCCGCCACCCAGGCTGCGCGCCCCGCCGCATCATCCAAATGCGTATCCGCCGCGCGCGGCACCGCGATGCGCTGAGGCACCGCACCCGGTTCCTGCCAGGTGATCGGGCGACTGAAGGGATCAGCGCGATCCTCACCGGCCAAGGCAGCAAAGCCCGCCCAGGCATCATCCAGACAGGTGGCGAAGACCGAAACGCAATCCAGGCTCCGGCAGGCCGGCAACACGCCGCGAGTCGAAACCGCGCCCACGCTCGGCTTCAGCCCGACAATCCCATTCAGCGCCGCCGGCACGCGCCCTGAACCCGCCGTATCCGTGCCGAGTGACAGCGTCACAATCCCCCGCGCCACCGCGACTGCCGAACCGGAAGAAGACCCGCCCGGCACATGCTCAGCCGAAACGGCATTGCGCGGCACGGGATAGGGTGTGCGCACACCAACCAACCCGGTTGCGAACTGATCCAAATTTGTCTTGCCAAGAAGAAGCGCCCCTGCGGCGCGGAGCCGACGCACCGCTTCCGCATCCTCGGTCGGGATATGGCTGAAAGCCGGGCAGGCCGCCGTCATGGGCCGGCCCGCGACAGCAATGTTATCCTTCACCGCCACCGGAAGGCCCCAGAGCGGATAGGCCACCGGGTCAAAGCCGGGCAGGGCGCTGATCGCCGCTGCAATGGCCTCCGGTGGCATCACATCCAGGAAAATCCCGGGATCATTGGCGGCTTCCAGCCGGCGCAAAGCCTCAGCCATCACGGCCTGAGGGGTCAGCCCAGTGCAATAAGCGCCGTGCAACGCGGCGCGTTGGAAGGGAAGGGTGGTTAAGTTCATAACCGCCTACCCGCAAACCGCGTGCCGCCCGAAAAGCCCGCTGAGCCCGTCAATTGTATACAGTTTTGCATACAGATTGGGCGACCCAGCATGCATTTGCCCAAGCGCGCAGCGGGTTTCAAAACCGCACCTCTCGCCCTGCCATCACGCCCAGGCTGCCCTCGGTCGCTGCCAAATGTGCGCGCATCGCCGCCGCCGCTGCCGCGCCATCGCCCGCGCAAATCGCCGCAATGATGGCGCCGTGTTCCGCATGGGAAGCCGCCAGCCGATCCTTGCCGCCAAGCTGCGCGGCGCGAAACGGGGCTAGGCGCCGGCGCGTCACCTCGGCCAATTCGGCCAAATAGGCATTGCCGGCACCCTGGTACAGCGCCTCATGGAAAGCGACATTGGCCGCGCGATACCCCGCTACATCCTGCACCGAAACCAGCCGCGACATCGCCTCATGCCGCGCCTTCAATTTGGTTTTTTCCTTGCGCGGCAAGGCTTCCGCGCAAAGCCTGGCGCAGATCGCCTCAAGCTCCGCCATGACGGCGAACATCTCAGCTACACGCCGAGGTTCAGGCCGAGCCACCACCGCGCCCCGCCGCGGGCGCTGTTCCACCAGGCCGGTCGCAACCAGCAGGCGGAGCGCTTCGCGCACCGGGGTGCGGGACGCACCATGGGCCAGCGCCAGGCGTTCTTCTTCCAGTGTCGTACCGGGGGGGATTTCGCCCCGCGTGATCGCCTCGGCCAGCGCGGCAGCGATCCCCTCCGCACGGGTGGGGCGGGTCTCCGAAGGGGAGGGAAGGGTGGCAAGGTCAAGCGGCATCGGCGTAAGCGGTCCATGAAAAATGGCGTTTTGACGCTTTGTCTCAGCATGCCGCGTGCCGCGCCTTACCCCTATTCATCCTGGTCGCGCAGATGTTAGAAAAACTATGAGTGTCCCAAAGGGGGTATCAGGCAAACCGGTGAGCAGCAGCATCAAGGGAATAGCCGCCGATGCGCGGGTCATGACCTCACGCGGGGATCGGTTTGCGGACAGGCTCGGCCCGGGCATGATGCTGCTGGCGGTCACGCCGGGCATTGCCCCTTTCCAGCGCGTGCTCGGCATTCGCCATATCCCTTATCGCGGGCCGCTTATTCGCGTGCTGGCCGGTGTACTTGGCACCATGGCCCCGCGTGAGGATCTGTTGATGTTGCCCGATCAGGGGGTAGTGTTTCAGGGCCTTGCCTATCGTGCTGGCGATCTGGTTGATGGAATCGCCATCCGGCAGGAGGAAGCGCCGCCGGATTTCACCGCCATTGATATCCTGCTGGAAGGCCATGCCGGCATCCTTGTGCAAGGCGCGACGTTGGAAATGGGCTTGGCGCAGCCCGCAACGCCGGGGCCGTTGCGGCGCGTACCGCTGGATGGGGACATCACCGCCCATATTGTCCTCATGGGGGCCGAAATCACCCTGGAGGAGGAGGCGAGCAAGGAAGTTCCCTCGACAGCGCCTCTGGCTGTCATGGCACCAAGGCCCGCTGCCGGCTCAGCGCCATTGGCTAAGCTGCCGATTTCAAAAAAACAAACAAAGAGGAGGAAAACCAATGATGCACCGTAGACGTGCCCTCGGCCTTGCCCTTTCCGCTGGCCTCGCTCCAAAGATCCTGCGTGCCCAGGGCGCCTGGCGCCCCACGCGGCCCATTCGCCTGATCGTCGCCGCCGCGCCAGGCGGTTCCAATGATATCGTTGGCCGTATCCTGGCCGAGGCCGCAAGCCAGATCCTTGGCCAGCCCATGATTGTCGAAAACCGCGCCGGTGCCGGCAGCGTGATCGGGTCCGAAGCCGCGGCCCGTGCCCCGGCGGATGGCTATACGCTGCTCATCAATAGCTCGCTCGCCACCGTGCCGGCCATGGTCTCGCGCATGCCCTACAACACCCTGACGGATTTCGAAGGGGTCGCCATTGCCGGCTTTTCGCCGCATCTTTTGGTGGTCAATCCCCGCGTTGAAGCGCGTACGGCGCAGGAATTCGTGGCGCTGCTCCGCGCCAATCCGGGGCGCTTCAATTATGCCTCGGCGGGGATTGGCAGCGGTCCGCATATCGGCGGGCTTTTGTTCATGAACCTGATGAATGTGCAGGTGGAGACCGTGCATTACCGGGGCGGTGGTCCGGGCGTCGCGGCGATGGTCTCGGGCGAGGCGCATTTCGGCACGCCGACCATGGCTTCATCGCTCGGGCAGGTGCGCGGTGGAAATCTGCGCGCCTTGGCCGTCTTGTCCGATCAGCGCAGCCCGGCGCTGCCCGATGTGCCCAGCGCGCCGGAAGCGGGCATGCAAGGCGTGGTGTTTGAGGAATTCTTCCCGATCGTCGCTCCCCGCGGCACGCCCCCTGAGGCCGTGGCGACGCTTGGCGCCGCCTTCCGCCAGGCCATCCAGCAAACCGCCACACGGCTGAACGATACAGCGGGGGTGACACCGCGCGCCGGTTTTGAAACCAATGCGCAGGTGATGGCCTTCGTGCGCGAAGGGGTGGAGAAATATACCCGCATCCTGCGCGCCGCCGGCATTGACCCGGAATAAACCGCTTCCCAAAGTTCAACTCCATTCAGGCTACAAGGCGGGCCTTCCCTGGCATAAGGCCCTGAAACCGGAAAAACACCATGACCGAAGCTGCAATCATCGGCTGGGCGCATAGCCCCTTTGGCAAGCTGGAAGGCGAACCTGATCTTGAAAGCCTGATCGCGCGCGTGGCGCGCGCCGCGATCGAGGATGCCGGGATTTCCCCTGCCGAAATTGATGCCGGCTTTGTCGGCATTTTTGGTGAGGGCTTCACGCCGCAGGGCTTCCCGGCGTCGCTCCTGCTGCAAAGCGTACCGGAAATGCGCTTCCGCCCCATCACCCGCTATGAAAACGCCTGCGCCACCGGCAGTGCTGCCATCCATGGTGCGCGGGATTTCATTGCCGCCGGGCGCGGCCGCTTCGCGCTCGTGGTTGGGGCGGAGAAAATGACTGCGACCCCCGGCCCGAAGATTGGCGAGATTCTGCTGACTGCTTCCTATCGCAAGACGGAATCGGACATTGAGGGCGGCTTTGCCGGCGTATTTGGCCGCATTGCGGAAGCCTATTTCCAGCGCCATGGCGATCAATCCGATGCGCTCGCCATGATTGCGGCCAAGAACCACAAGAATGGCGTAGACAATCCTTGGGCGCAGATGCGCAAGGATTTCGGCTTCGATTTCTGCCGCAATGAGAGTGAGAAGAACCCCTATGTGGCGCGGCCCTTGAAGCGCACCGATTGCTCCCTGGTATCCGATGGTGCGGCGGCCTTGGTTCTGGCCGATGCCGAAACGGCGAAAAGCATGGGCAAGGCCGTGCGCTTCCGCGCCGCGGTGCAGGTGAATGAATACCTCCCCATCGCGGCCCGCGACATCATCCGCTTCGATGGCGCGCGCGCCGCTTGGCAGCGCGCCTATGAACAGGCCGGGGTAGCTGTGGGTGACCTTTCCTTTGTGGAGACCCATGATTGCTTCACCATCGCCGAGCTTATCGAATATGAGGCGATGGGCCTGGCCCCCGAAGGCAAGGGTGGCCGGGCTGCCCTGGAAGGCTGGACATCAGCCGGCGGCAAGCTGCCGGTGAACCGCTCGGGCGGGCTGAAGGCCAAGGGCCATCCGATTGGCGCCACCGGCGTGTCCATGCATGTGCTGGCGGCGATGCAGCTTTGCGGCCAGGCGGGGGCGATGCAACTACCGCGTGCGGATTTGGCCGGCGTCTTCAATATGGGTGGCGCGGCAGTGGCGAATTACGTCTCAATTTTGGAGCGTGCCGGCTGATGCCAGTATTTTTAGCGCGATCTTGATGCTGAAAATCGTGGCACGCTTGATGCATTGTTAGCTATGTCTGGTAGCGGGATAGCCCGCTCCTGGCAGCTTAGCCTTCCTCAACCTTGCCTAAGGGCCATCCCAACGGGGTGGCCCTCTTTTTTTGGTAAATTCTTATTGCATTTTGCAATGCATTTTCATTTTGCTGTGGACAAAAAAAGAACTGCTACTTATACGCGAAATCGTGCAGCAGATAACACTCTCCACCCTTCCTTCACTTCCGTCGCTTATAGCGGACGACGCCGCCCTGGCCTTGCTGGCCTTTCCTGAGGCGGAACCGTTCTGGAGTGAAGTGCATGAGACTGTGCTTGACCTGCCGCCCGAGCCCATGGGGCAAAGGCGATGGCATTCACGCCCCAAACGCCAGGCCCTGGGGTGGCTGAGCCTCATGGATAATCGCCTGACCTTTGACACCAGCCTGCAGATCGGCGCGCTTGGCCAGGGCGCAATTGGCCTGCTTGGCCTGGGCCGCGGTTCTGCCACGCGCTTCACCAGCCTTTCTGATCTGCTGGATAGCAGCCCCCGTTTGGAACCCAATGCCGCCGCCGCCCTGGTGCAGGCTTGCGCCGCCGCCACCTGGAACCCCGCTGAGGATGAGCGGGAAGTCGCGCTGGAGGGTGCGCCGGGACTTGGCTTTACCATTCGCCATGCCGGCAGCGGCACATGGGCCTTGGCGATCCAGGGCAGGAATAACCTGCCCGGCGGCGGTGGCTTGGATACGGTCACGGGCCTCGCCGATTTCGCCATGTTCTCGGCCCGCGTTGCAACCGCGCTGGTCAGACCGGGGCGCCGCCCGGCCCGCATTGCCGTGCATGTGCTTGATCTTGATGGGCTTCGCCATGTGACCACCAATCTCGGTCACGCCGCGCAGGAGGAATTGCTGCGCGCCGCTGCACGGCGGCTTTCCGCCGCAATCCGGGGCACAGACTTGGTCGCACGCCTCGCCGGCGATGAATTTGCCATTCTGCAATCAGATGTCTCCGCTGCCTCCCAAGCGGAAGCCATGGCGAAGCGCCTGACCGCTTTGCTCGGCCACCCCTATCTGGTGCTGGGGGAGACAGTTACCGTGACTCCAAGGCTTGGCTTTGTGCTGGCGCCGGAAGATGGCAATGACGCTTCCCTGCTGCTGCGCTGCGCTGGCTTGGCGCGTTCCAGCCTGGAGCAGGAGGCAGCGGCGACGCCGCGCTGGTGCCGTTTCAGCGCCGATATGGATGCTCGCGCCAAGGCGCAGCGCAATGCCGAAGCGGCGCTGCGCAACGCCGTATGCGCCCAGCAATTTGAATTGCATTATCAGCCACTTATCTCCCTTCCCGCGGGTCGCCTGACAGGATTTGAGGCGCTGATCCGCTGGCGTCACCCTGAGGCCGGGCTGGTGCCACCGGGGGATTTCCTGCCGCTTGCAGAAAAACTTGGTCTGATGGGACGGATTGGCGATTGGGTGATCCGGGAAGCCTGCCGCATGGCGGCGCGTTGGCCGAAATCCCTCTCCGTCGCGGTCAATATCGCCCCGGCACAATTCAAGGATGGGCGACTTTTGGACACGCTGCGCGCGGCGCTCAAGGAAACTGGACTGGCCCCGAATCGGTTGGAATTGGAAGTGACCGAAACCGTGCTGCTGCCCGCCAGTGGTGATGCGCCGGCGCAATTGGCCGCCATCCGCGCGCTTGGCTGCCATATCGCCATGGATGATTTCGGCACGGGTTATTCATCGCTGACCCAATTGCGGTCTTTCCCCTTTGACCGGCTCAAGGTGGACCGTTCCTTCATCCGGGATTTGCCGGAAAGCGCGCAAAGCCTGGCAATCCTCCGCTCGGTGGTCGGGCTTGGGCGCAGCCTTGGCATTGCCGTGACGGCTGAGGGGGTGGAAACCCCGGATCAGATGCGGCTCCTGATCCTAGAAGGCTGCAATAGCGCCCAGGGCTACCTGATTGGCAAGCCGAAAGAAGCTGCGGCCTATGCGGCGCTGATTGCCAATCCGCCGGCAGAAGGGCTCGGCCTGGGCTGACCCCGCTTCAGGCCGGTAGCAGAATGGTCGCCGCCGCCTGAGCGGCAATGCCCTCGCCACGGCCGGTAAAGCCAAGCCGTTCCGTGGTGGTGGCCTTCACGGAAACCGCCGCCAGATCCAACCCAGCCAATTCGGCAATGCGCGCGCGCATGGCATCCGCATGCGGGGCGATTTTCGGCCTTTCGCAGATCAGC
>JADCFP010000070.1 GCA_020249465.1 Roseomonas sp.
GGCGGGCTAACGCTTGATGGGCACATCAAGGCCGAAGCGGTGCAGCTTTGTGTCGTCAGTCTTGAGCCGGTGACCGAGCATTTGGACAAACCCTTCACCCTGGTGGTGCTGCCGCCCGAGGCCGCGCCTTCCGAAGACCCCGATGGGCCGGACGAGATTGAAACTGACGCAACCGGCCATTTCGATTTGGGCGAGGCCTTGGCCGAGGAATTGTCGCTCTCCCTCAACCCCTATCCCCGCGCAGCAGGGGCGCATTTGCCGGAAGGCTTGGAAGACGCATCTGGCGAAGCGCCGCGTAATCCCTTCGCCAAGCTGGCCCTGCTACGTGGCTGCAAGGGCTGAACCAGCCCCATGCTTGCGCCCCTGCCAAGGGGATGCTATGCGCCCGCCCCTGTTCAAATCCACAATTTCGCTTGAGTGAAAGAGACCCGGCGCCATGGCCGTTCCGAAAAAGAAGACTTCGCCTTCCCGCCGCGGCATGCGTCGCAGCCATGAAGCGCTCTCCAGTTCTGCCCACCACGAATGTGCCAATTGCGGCGAATTGAAGCGCCCGCATCATGTTTGCTCCCATTGCGGCTATTATGATGGTCGTGAAGTGGTGGCGGCGGATCGCCTGAAGCCGGCCGTCCGGCTCTGATCCCGTTGAACCCAGGGCGCCGAGGCTCCCGAGGTGGCTGATAATGTGCCCGCTTTCTCCCTGGCGATTGATGCCATGGGTGGGGATGCGGCGCCTGAGGCTGTGCTCGATGGTCTGGAATTGGCCGCCGAGCGGCATCCGCAGGCGCGCTTCCTGCTGGTGGGCGATGAAGCGCGTGTTGGTGGCGCCTTGGCCCGGCGCAAGCGTGCCGCGCGCGTTTGCAGCCTGCGCCATGCGCCGGAAGTTGTCTCAGGTGATCTGAAGCCGACAGCGGCCTTGCGCATGCGCGGGTCGTCCATGCGAATCGCGATTGATGCGGTCGCGGCGGGGGAAGCGGCGGGCATTGTCTCGGCTGGGAATACCGGGGCGCTGATGGCGCTAGCGAAAATCGTCATCAAGACCATGCCGGAAATTGATCGGCCCGCGCTGGCGGCGATTGGTCCTTCGGCGCGCGGTGACGTTGTGCTGCTTGATCTTGGCGCCAATGTGCAATGTGATGCGCGCAACCTGGTGGAATTCGCCATCATGGGGGATGCCTTTGCACGCGTGGCGCTTGGCCTGACCACGCCGAGCATTGGCCTGTTGAATGTCGGCAGTGAGGAATTGAAGGGCGATGACCGCGTGCGCGCGGCGGCCGAGATTCTGCGTGATTCGCATGTTGGCACTCAGTTTCGTGGCTTTATCGAAGGCCATGACATTACCGCCGGTACGGTGGATGTGGTGGTGACGGATGGCTTCACCGGTAATGTGGCGCTGAAGACCGGCGAAGGTGCGCTGAAGCTGATGCGTGATTTGCTGCGCCAGGTCTTTACCAGCAGCGTGCCCGCCAGGCTTGGCTATTTGCTGGCGCGGCCGGCCTTGGATCGGCTGCGCGAATGGATGGACCCGCGCCGCTATAATGGTGCGATTCTGCTTGGGTTGAATGGTGTGGTGGTGAAATCCCATGGCGGGACGGATGCGCTTGGCTTCGCCCATGCCGTGGATGTGGCCATGGATATGGTAACGCATGGCTATAATGATCGGATCAAGGATGGTTTTGACCGGCTTGCGGGCCGCAATAGGCTGGCGCCTTCGCCAAACTGATGTAGCTTAGCGCCATGGTCATGCGTGCCTTGATCGCCGGCTGCGGCGGCTACCTTCCCCCCTTGAAGCTTTCCAATGATGAATTGGCGGCGCGCCACGGGCTTGAAACCTCTGATGCCTGGATTCAGGAACGCACGGGAATCAAATACCGCCATGTGGCGGCACCTGATGAAGCCGCTTCCGATCTGGCCGCTGCTGCCGCGCGCGCTGCGCTGGCCGATGCGGGCGTGGAGGCTTCCAGGGTTGATGGCATCATCGTGGCCACCACCACGCCCGATTCCGGCTTTCCCGCCACCGCGGCGCGCGTTCAAGCCAAGATCGGCGCTGGCCCTGGCTTTGCGTTTGACATCACTGCGGCCTGCACCGGCTTCATCTATGGGCTTTCCATCGCTGAGGCGATGATGCGCGCGGGCCATGCCCGCCACGTGCTGGTGATTGGCGCTGAGGTCTATACGCGCATCATGGATTGGACTGATCGCGGCACCAGTGTGCTGTTTGGCGATGGCGCCGGGGCGGTGCTGTTGAGCGCTGGTGAAGGGGCTGGCACCAATAAGGATCGCGGCCTGCTTTCCACACATCTGCATGCTGATGGCCGGCATGGCGATATCCTTTTTGTCGAAGGCGGCGCCGGTTCCACCGGCGGCACGGGATTGCTGCGCATGGCGGGCAAGGAAGTCTTCCGCCATGCGGTATCCAAATTGGCCGCGGTGGTAGATGAGGCGCTGGCGGCCAATGGCCTGACCCATGCCGATATTGATTGGCTGGTGCCGCATCAGGCCAATCAGCGCATCATTGAAGCCATGGGCAAGAAACTGCACCTGCAACCGGGGCGTGTGGTGGTGACGGTGGACCGCCATGCCAATACCTCGGCCGCTTCCATTCCGCTCGCGCTGGCTGAGGCGCGGGGCGATGGGCGGATCAAGAATGGCGATCTGGTTGTGATGGAAGCGATTGGCGGGGGGCTGACCTGGGGGTCCGCCATTGCGCGTTTCTGAGTTTTAATAAAACGGGCTGTTGACGGCAGCGCTTGAAGCCGGTTTGCTGTAGGGAACAGGGATAAACTGGGGCGGGGTCAATGGAAACCATCACGCGGGCCAATCTGGCCGAGGCGATCTATGCTCAGGTTGGGCTTTCACGCAATGAAAGCGCTGATCTTTTGGAATCGGTACTGGAACGAATTTCCGCCGTGCTGGAATCCGGTGAATCAGTGAAGATCTCCTCCTTCGGGACCTTCCTGGTGCGCCAGAAGGGTCAGCGCATTGGCCGCAATCCGAAGACTGGCGTTGAAGTGCCGATCTTGCCGCGCAAGGTGCTTTCCTTTCGTCCGTCGCAGGTATTGAAGGCGCGCATCAATCATGAGGAAGTGGAAGACGAAGCATGAGCGATACTGATGATGCGGATGACAAGGGGCGCCCGCGCAAGGCGCCGAGTGCCTTTCGCACCATCAGTGAAGTCGCCGATGATTTGAATATTCCGCAGCATGTCTTGCGTTTTTGGGAAAGCAAGTTCCCGCAACTGAAGCCGCTGAAGCGCGGCGGTGGTCGGCGCTATTACCGGCCAGAGGATATCGCGCTGCTGAAGCGCGTGGGCGACCTGCTCTATAATCAGGGCTATACCATCAAGGGTGTGCAGCGATTGCTGCGCGATGGCACGGATGAAGGCCCAGCACCGGTCGCGATGGAATTGCCATTGGGTGATCCGCCGCCTGCGACTGATGCTTCTGACGGCTTGGCGCTGAAGGTCGCTTTGGCAGAGCTTGAGGATATTGCGCGCGCCTTGCATCGGCTGGCGGCTTAACTCCCATTCCCCCGCGCGGCGTCTCTCGCAAGGGTTGGCAATCCGGAAATTAGGGTGCTAAGCACCATTCAGTCGGAGCGTAGCGCAGCCTGGTAGCGCATCAGTCTGGGGGACTGGGGGTCGTGGGTTCGAATCCCGCCGCTCCGACCAATTCCAAAAATTGATGGTGGGAATGGATGCGTGGCTTCAACGCATCGGCCAGAGACGTGACCAAAGCCCCGCCGTGCCCTCACGCAGCCCCGCCCAGCCTTGCTCAATCTGCGCGCTGCCGACGGCCATGATTTCCTGCGCGGCCTCTGCATGGCGTTGCGTGGCGGCCCAGGCTTCCTGCGCCGCGTTTTCCGCTGCCCCGGCCAGATGCGGCGCCAGTGCCTCACCAAGCGCACAAGCGGCGCGCTGTTCCGCACTCGGCGGATTGCCCAGAACAGCGTCCGTCAAGGCATCCCATGCGCGGCCAGACCCCAGCAGCAGAGAAATCGCGACACCGCTCGCCTGACCGATCAGGCAGCCATACCCCATGCGGGCCTCTGGCACGGCGTT
Organism: Roseomonas sp.; assembly: GCA_020249465.1. GTDB lineage: Bacteria > Pseudomonadota > Alphaproteobacteria > Acetobacterales > Acetobacteraceae > Neoroseomonas. The sequence continues at coordinate 4,058 of JADCFP010000070.1, forward strand.
TTTGGGCAGTAGTGGCGCGGGGGTGGTTGCCTCAGGCAGTTTCGGATTGAGCGGCGCAATATCGGAAGCCCACGCTGCCATGGGCGCAACAAGCAAAGCCTGGATTGCAAACGTGACGGCAATTTTCCTCATGCGCGCTTCACCCCCCAGAACAAGGCCGGTCCGCCTTTTACCACATCCTTGATGCTCCGCCGATAGGCTTGTGGCGGCAGCACGAGGCCGAGCGGGATGAAGGGCACTTCCTGCCAAACTACGCGCTGAATATCTTCCGCAATGCGTTTCTCGGCTGCCAGATCAGGCGCAGCAAACCAGGCATCGCACAATTCCTCAAGCCTCGGCATTGTGGGCCAGCCGGACCAGGCATTGGCGCCATTGCCGCGAATGGGCATGTGGCTGCCGGGCACCGAAACATCCAAGCCTTCCCAGGTGGTGCAAAAGGCGCTCCAGCCGCCTTGATCCACCGGGCCGCGATTGGTGCGGCGCTGGATTTGCGTGCCCCAATCCATCGAAATGAAATCCACATTGAAGCCGATGCGCTTCATGACATCGCTTGCGACCACAGCAAGGTTCTGCAGCACGGGCAGGTCTGTGGCCGACATCATCACCACGCGTTCATTCCTGTAGCCGGAAGCCGCAAGGGCTGCGCGCGCCGCATCCAGGCTGCGCGGGCCGGTCAGCACCTCAAGCCCTGCTTCATTGGCGAGCGGCGTGCCCGGCGTGAAAACACCCGCCGGCACATGGGACAGGGCTTGATCCGTGCCGATGGACGCATCCATGAAAACGCGCTGATCAATCGCGGGCAGCAGCGCGCGGCGCACCGCGACATTGTCAAAGGGCGGATGGAGGAAATTGAAGCGCAGCACACCAAGATTGCCGGCGCTATTGATTCGGTCCACGACGATTTCGCGATGGCGCCGGAGTAGCGGCAGCAAATCCGCATGCGGCTGTTCCCACCAATCCGCTTCATTGTTTTGCAATGCGGCGGATGCGGTGGAAGGATCGGGCATGATGCGCCATTCCACGCGATCAAAATGCACGGGCTTGCCGCCCGCCATGAAGTCCGATGCTTCCTGGCGCGTCTGATAGCCTTCGAAACGATCATAGACCGCGATATCGCCAGACCGGAACAAATCCTGTCGGAAACGGAAAGGCCCGCTGCCGGTGAAATCGCGAATTTGCTGAAAGGCATCGGTTTCGGCGATGCGTTCGGGCATGATGGCGCAAATGCTGGCCGAGGGTTTGCCGAGCGCCCAAGCCAGGCCCGCCCAAGGCTGCTTCAGGCGAATTTCAAAGCGGCTGTCATCCAAGGCGCGCATTTCATTCAGCAGCACGCCAAGCCTTTGGCCCAGCACATCGCGCTTTGACCAGCGATTGATGGAAGCGATGCAATCCTTCGCGCGCACCGGTTCATTGTCATGGAAACGAAGCCCCGGGCGGAGCGCCATGGTCCAGGTCAGGCCATCGGCGGAGATTTCGTGCCCCGCCAGCATCTGATGTTTTGAGCGAAAATCGCCGCCCAAACCGAACAGCGTGTCATAGACCATCAGGCCGTGATTGCGGACAATCACCGCCGTGCTCCAGATCGGGTCCATGCTGGATAGGTTGCTTTGCGGAACGAAGCGGAGCGTGCGCGCGGCGGTTTGCCCGGTGGCGAGGCGCGGTGCGGCCAGCGCGGCGGCAGAGATGGCAAGCAATGGACGGCGTGCAATCATGGCTCAGGGCTCCTTGCTGATGGGCCAAGCATGTCTTGGCGTGGGACAGTGCGCAAGCGGCCACTTGGAGCGTATCGGCATCGGCGCTAGGCTCCCGCAAAAGGGGCCGATTGCATCAGGCCCCCAAGCCGGAGGAGGACCTCATGACATTCATGGTAAAACGTCGGTCATTGGCGCGCCTTGGTTTTGGGGCGGGCGCCATTTTGGCTGCGCCAAGTCTTGCGCGCGCCCAGGGCAGTTTTCCCGAACGGACTATTGAAGTGGTGACGCATGCCGGGGTTGGCGGTGGCACGGACATCACCGCGCGCATGATGATGGTGCAGGCACCAAGCGAATTCAAACAGGAGTTCGTCGTGGTCAATCGCACCGCTGGTAGTGGTGCCCAGGCACTGCAATATCTGGCCTCAAAGCCCGCGGATGGGCACACGATTATCCTGGTGACGCAGACCCATTTGCTGACCCAGCTGCGCAATCGCAATGTGCCGCAGTTTTCCGAGCTTGTGCCGCTGGTGCGCGCGACTGATGATCCGCAGCTTGTGCTCGTGCGGCGCGAAAGCCCCTTCCGTACCGCCGCTGATCTTGTCGCCGCTGGCAAGCAACGTTCCTTGCGCTTTGGCGGCACGCATGTGGGCGGCGTTGATCATATTGCGATCTTTTCCTTTGGTCGCGCGGCGGGCATGCAGCAGCCAACCCTGGTGCCCTTCCGTGGCGGCGGCGAGATTGTGATCAACCTGGTCGGCGGCAATACCGATTCAGCCCTGGTCAATCCCGCGGAAGCGGAAGCGCAACTCCGTTCCGGTGAATTGCGCCCGTTGCTGGCACTTTCCGAAAAGCGACTGCCTGGCTTTCCGGATCTGCCGACCGCCAAGGAAACCGGCATTGATTGCGTCGCCTCCACCGTGCGTGGCTTTTGCGTATTGCGCGGCACGCCGGAAGATCGCGTGGCGCGGTTGGAGGAAGGATTATTGCGCGCCATGTCTGGCCCCATCTTCAAGGCGTATTTGGAAAACACGGGCCAATCGCCCGATAGCGTGGTGGGCCGCACGGTCTGGGGGGCGCAGCTTCAGGCCTTCCACGAAAGTGGGCGTGAAGTGTTGCAGGCGCTTGGCTTGCTGCGCTGATGCGCCCTGCGCGTAATCCGAATCACGCCATCGCCGCCAGCATTGCGGCGGTGGCCCTGGCTGCCATCGCCGCGACCTTCACCTTTGATCCTGTGCCACCCGGCCTGCCCGGGCTTGGCGCGGTCGAGTTTCCGCGCCTGGTATCGGCCATCCTTTTACTGCTGGCGCTGATCCTGGGGCTGACTGCGGCAGCGCCCCCAAGTGAGGAGGACGCGCCGCGCATATCATCCCGTGCCTGGTTGATTTTTGCGCTCTGCCTTGGGTTTTTGCCGCTGTTAGAGGTGATCGGCATGATCCCGACAATCCCGATTTTCCTGGTGGTGGTGGGGTTATTGTGGGGGGGCACCGCCTGGCGCACGCTGGCGCTTTCAGCGCTTGGCATGGGCATCGCCATTTGGCTGGTCTTTGTAAAGATCTTCCGCCTGACCCTGCCCAAGGGTTGGCTTGTCACCATGCTGGGGTTTTGACTGATGGAAGGATTTTTGGGTGGGCTTGCCATTCTGATTGATCCCTGGGTGATGTTCATGGTGTTCCTTGGCACCGTGCTTGGGATTTTTGTTGGTGCGCTACCGGGGATTTCGGGCAGCACCACCATTGCGCTGATGCTGCCCATGACCATCGCCATGGGGCCCATTCCCGCGATTTGCTTTCTGGGGGCGATTTATTGTGCGGCGAATTTCGGCGGGTCCATTACCGCCATTATGGTGAATGCGCCGGGTGATCCTTCGGCAAGTGCGACGGCGCTTGAAGGCTACAAGATGGCGGAAAAGGGTCAGGCGGGGCTGGCGCTTGGCATGTCCGCGGTTTCGTCGGCGATTGGTGGCATATTTTCGATCATTGTGCTGATCATTGCCGCACCCTTGCTGGCGCGCGCGGCTTATTCCTTCGGGCCGCCGGAATATTTTGCGCTGGCCGTCTTCGGGCTTTCCATGTGCGCGGCGATTGGCGGTGATAGTGCGGTCAAGAATCTGATTGCCGCCGCTCTTGGTGTCCTGATTGCTACTGTCGGCATGGATCTGACGACAGGGATTGAGCGCTTCGCCTTCGGTATTGATGAGCTGGCAGATGGCATCAAGTTTGTGCCCGTACTGATCGGGCTTTTCGCGGTGGGCGAAATGCTCGATCAGGTGGTGCGGCGCGCGGAGAAGGCAAAAATCATCGCCATGGATGCGGCACGCGTGCCGGGTATGGCGGAGTTTCGCAAATGCAATCGTGCCATCTGGATTGGCAGCGGCATTGGCACCTTCATCGGGGCCTTGCCAGCGCTTGGTGCCACAACGGCAGCGCTGATTGGCTATAATGAAACGCGCCGATGGTCCAAGCATAAGGAAGAATTCGGCAAGGGCAGCATTGAAGGTGTTGCGGGGCCTGAGGCTGCGAATAACGCCGCAGTGGGTGGTTCCATGGTGCCAACGCTTGCCTTGGGCATTCCTGGTAGTGCGACCACGGCGATTATTCTGGCGGGGCTGATTGTGCAGGGTGTGCGGCCCGGCCCGCATCTTTTTACCGAACAGCCAACTTTGCTTTACGCGGTATTCGCTTCAATGCTCGCGGCCAATCTGTTCTATCTTGGGCTTGGGCTCTACATGGCAAAGTTCTTTGCACGGATTTCACTCGTGCCGCCCGCGATCCTTTGGCCTTCCGTATTCGTGCTCTCCATCATCGGCGCCTATGGGCCGGATCAATCCATGGGCGATGTCGTCATTATGCTTGTGGCAGGCGTGGTGGGTTTCCTGTTTCGGCGCACTGGGTTTTCGCCTGCGCCCTTGATCATGGGGTTGGTACTGGGGGGCAAGATGGAGGAAACGCTCAAGCAATCGCTGATCATCTTTGGCGATGATGTCGGCATGTTTGCCACACGCCCGATTGCGATGACGCTGCTCTGCATCACCGCGGTCGGGCTATTATGGCCGCTGATCGCGCGATTTTGGCGGATGCGCTGAAGGCTCTCAGCGTTGTGTCGGGTAATACAGCGCCACCGTATGCGTCGCCTCGGCGAAAATCAGCCAGCGTTCCACCAAAAGACCGGCGACGGCGCTGGCTGCGGCCAACAGACCCAAGGCCATTGCCGTACTGCCGCCGATGATGATCGCAAGACAGAATAGCAGCGCCGGCAGCGCAAAGCCGAGCAGTAATGCGATGCTGCGAAGCTTCGGCGCATGCACACGGCCCACGCGAAACACCATCTCTCGCAGCAGGTAATTCGCTTCCGTGTGTGGACTTTCCAGCGGGCGCACCTTGCCGATGAAGCCAAGCCCGGTGGCGCTTTCGCGCGTGCTGCCGGCGGGCGAGGCATCCACACTCGCCCAATAGGCACGCTTGAACATGAGCGCCGCCAGGCCAAGCGCGGCTGCGACCAAGGCGGGAAAGAAACCACCGCCCCAGAAGATGGCAAGCATGGCAAGTAGGGATGCGCCGGAGAAACTGGCGAACAGCAAATAGCCCGGCGCCACCATGGGGTGATGCCATTCCTTGATCGGCTTCAGCGAGGCATAGATCATGCCAGTGCAATAAACCGTGATGGCCGCACCAGCGGCGGAGAGCAAACCAGCGATTAGGATCAGCCGTTTCTCATCATGCGCGAGCGCAATCATGAATACCGTCGCCGGCAGAAAGGTGATCACCGCCGCAACGCCTTCGCGTGACAGCCAGGAAGACCGCCATTGGCTGAGCGCGCGCCAGGCGCGCTCCGGCCGGCCGAGATGCAGCAGCGATGAACAGAGCCCGGCCGTGATCAGCGCAAGCGCGATGATGGCCGCGGTTGCGCCGAAAAGGCTGCTCGCGGGCAGCAGGCCAAGCGGCTTCAGCACACCAAGCCAGAATAACAGCCCATATCCCGCGCCGGACGCGACCGTGAAGAAAATGATGGAAGGGGCTGGTTTCATCGGGACAGCACCTTATCCATCCAGCGCAGCAGCGGGTTGGTGATTTGGCTCGGCAAGGGGCCGGCTTCCTTCGGCGCGGTCTTCACTTGGCTTGATGCCTTGCGCGGCGGCAGATAGCGGTTGACGGGCTGATAGCCCATCTCGGGCATCAGCTCATACCCGCCACGTTCGGCGACAAGCTTGGAGACATCGCTGTTCGGATCGCCAAGATCACCAAAATGCCGCGCATTGGCCGGGCAGGTGGAAACGCAGGCCGGCACGCGGCGGTCTTCCGGGATGGTTTCGTTATAGATGCGATCAACGCAGAGCGTGCATTTTTTCATCACACCCTGGTCTTCATCCAATTCGCGCGCACCATAAGGGCAGGCCCAGGCGCAAAGCTGGCAGCCGATGCACATATCCGTATTGACCAGCACAATGCCATCTTCCGCGCGCTTATAGGATGCGCCAGTGGGGCAGACGGTCACGCAGGCCGGCGTTTCGCAATGGAGGCACGACCGCGGGAAATGCACCGTGCGGCCTTCATCGCCATCACCGGCTTCATAGGCATGCACGCGGTTGAACCACACGCCTTCCTGCGCCGCGGAGTAAGGCTGGTGATCCGGCAATGGCGCCATATGGCCGCTGGTGTTCCATTCCTTGCAATTCGTTGCACAGGCATGGCAGCCGACACAGGTATCAAGATCAATGACAAGGCCAAGCTTTTTGGCGCCCGGCGCGGGTGAGGGCAGGGATGTCATGGCTTTTGCTCTCCTGCATTGAAGCGCAGAATCTTGGGCGGTTCGGGCATATTGGGTGGCGGTGTCAGCTTGCTTAGATGGGGCGCGGTGATGCCTTCCTCGCCCTTCGCGCATTTCTTGATATTGACGCGCAAATCATACCAGGCGGCCTGACCAGTAATAGGATCGGCATTGGCCAAACGCGGGCCGGTTTGTGCGGGCAGCCATTCGCTGATGACGTGGTTCAGCAAAAAGCCACGCTCGGCTTCCGCCGCATCGGGGCTCAACATCCAGGCACCAGCGCGTTTGCCAATCGCGTTCCAGGTCCAGACGGTGTCGGGATTGACGCCTTCCATCAGCGTCACCTGCCCCTTCACGCGGCCGTTGCGGCTTTCAACCCAGACCCAATCATCCTGCGCAATGCCCATGGATTCGCCCTTGGCACGGCTCATATACAGGCGATTGGCGCCGTGGATTTGCCGTAGCCAGGCATTCATTGAACCCCAGGAATGATACATTGCCATGGGCCGCTGCGTGACGGCCGAGAAAGGGAAGCCTGAGACATCATGCGCAACTTGCTCAAGCGGCGCATACCAGAAGGGCAGCGGGTCGCAATAGGTACGCACGCGTTCACGCAAGGCTTCCGGCGGTTGCTTGGCGCCATGGCCTTCCGCAGCCAGGCGGAATTTCTGCAAAGGCTCTGACCAGATTTGCAAGACGATCTGATCAGACTTGCCAATCAGCCCCATCGCCTTGGCGTTTTCCAGATAGAGCTTGTTGGAATGCTTGAAATAGCTTTCCTCAGCCGAGAAATTATGGCGCCAGAAACAGCCATTTTCGATATAGCGCTGCAATTGATCCCGGTTGGGCTTGCCGACACCCTTCGCCGAGCCATCCTCACCGCGCCAGCCGGCGAGCGGACCAACACCCGGCATGCGTTCGTGATTGACGATGTAATCCGCGTAATCCTTGAAGCGCGGGCTGCCATCTTCCTTGGTGAAGGCGGGCAGGCCAAGCCGCGCGCCCAATTCAATCAGCACATCCTGGAAGGGCCGCACGTCACGATCCGGCTTCAGCACCGGCTGGCGAATGGCATCGCCCGGCCCATGGGATGAGCCGATCGGGCGATCCAGAATGGAAATGCAATCCCAGCGTTCCAGATAGGTCGTGTCCGGCAGGATCAGATCTGCATAGGGCACGGTTTCACTGAAAAACGCATCGGAATAGATCACGGTGGGGATGACGTAGCCCCCGCTTTCATCCTTGGCCGTGAGGCATTCGATGGTTTCCAGCGGATTCATGGCACTATTCCAGGCCATATTCGCCATGAACATGAACAGCACATCAATCTTGTAAGGGTCGCCCTTTGCCGCATTGCCGATCACGGTATGCATCATGCCATGCAGACCAAGCGGCGCTTCCCAGGAGAATGAATGGTCAATGCGGATGGGTGATCCATCATCATTCACCAGCAAATCATCCGGCCCATGGGTGAAGGACAGGATATTGCCGGCCAGCGGCGTATTGGGCTTGGAATTCTTGCCCGCCGGGCCGGGGCCGGGCGGAATGGGCCGCGGGAAGGGCGCCTTGTAGCGCCAGGAACCTGGCGTATCGATGGCGCCCAGCAGCATTTGCAGAATATGCAGCGCGCGGCAGGTATGAAACCCATTGGAATGCGCGCTGATGCCGCGCATGGCATGCAACGCCACCGGGCGGCCGACCATCTTTTCATGCCGCCGGCCCAAAGTATCGGTCCAGGGCTGATCGAGCGTGACGGTCTGGTTGAAGGCGACATCGGCCATCTCTGCCGCGATGCGGCGAATGCGGTCCGCATCCAACCCGCAGCGTTCCGCGACTGCTTCCGGCGCATATTCGGCACCCAGATAGCGTTCCGCTATCAAGTGAAACACCGGGCGCGCCGCGCGGCCATCGGGCAGGGTGAAATCACCGACCAGCACGGGCGAAAGATCAGCAGCGGCGGCATCCATGGCACCGCGCGCGCGATCCCAGGCTAGCGGCTTGCCATCGGCATCGCGCACGAAAAGCCCATCATCCGCGCCGCCCGGATTGCGCACCACCAGCCAATGCGCATTGGTGTGGCGCACCAGGAATTCCGAATCTACCCAATCATGGCGCAGCAATTCATGGATCAGCGCCATGACGAAAAGCCCATCCGTGCCGGGGCGGATACCCACCCATTCATCAGCCACGGCAGAATAGCCGGTGCGCACGGGATTGACGGAAACTACCTTCGCATTGCGCTGTTTCAGTGCGGCCAGGCCGGTTTTGATCGGGTTGGAATCATGATCCTCAGCGACACCCAGGATCAGCAGATATTTCGCGCGTTCCCAATCGGGCTCACCAAATTCCCAGAAGGAACCGCCAATGGTGTAAAGCCCGCCAGCCGCCATATTGACGGAACAAAAACCGCCATGGGCGGCGAAATTGGGCGTGCCGAATTGCGCGGCCCAGAACCCGGTCAGTGATTGGGATTGATCGCGCCCGGTGAAGAAAGCTAGCCGCTTCGGGTCTGTTTCACGTACTTTCTTCAGTGCATTGGTGGCGATCTCCATCGCCTCATCCCAGGAAATCTCGGCATATTCGCCAGAACCGCGCGGCCCGATCCGCTTCAAGGGCGCTTGCAGGCGGGCAGGGCTATATTGCGTCATGATACCGGCGCTGCCCTTGCCGCAGAGCACACCCTTATTCACCGGATGATCGGGATTGCCTTCAATATAGCGCACCCGCCCATCCTTCAGATGCACACGAATGCCGCAGCGACAGGCGCACATATAGCAGGTGGTTGTTTTCACCTCATCGCCGATCGGCGCCGAATAGGCGATCCGGTCCGTTGTGCTGCCATCTGGCATACGCCATTCCTCCACTTTTCAAGGAAAGAGTAGCGCATGGCGGGGCGGCCCTGCAAAGGGGGTGGGGCTGCTTTGACGGAGCCCTGCCGCGGCCTTAGCGTCCCCGTCAAATTACCGGAGACCGGCCATGAAACTGCCAACGCATGGGCGCTATCAGCATAGCGCCATTCCCCATCGCCCCACCTATGAATGGCCCAATGGGGCGCGGTTGGCGGTGGTGCTGTGCAACAATATCGAAGCCTTCGCCTTTCGCGCCGGGCTTGGCAGCGACAGTACCGGCGCCGCCGCGCCGCAATCCCAGCGCAATTACGCCTGGCGGGATTACGGCAATCGTGTCGGCCTTTGGAATATGCTGGCGATGTTCGATGAGTATAGCCTGCCTTGCGCGCATAATGTGAATGGGCTGGTGCTGGATACCTGCCCGGAAATCGCGCCAGCGCTCATGAAGCGCGGCGATGAATTCATTGGCCATGGGCGAACCAATGCCGAACGCCAGGATATCTTGTTTGAAGATGATGAACGCCGGCTGATCGCCGAAAGCCGCGACGCCATTATCCGCCATACCGGCAAGGCGCCAGATGGCTGGCTTGGCCCCTATATCACCCAATCCGCGACTACGCTGGATCTGCTGAAGGAAGAAGGCTTCAGCTATGTCATGGATTGGCCGGCGGATGACCAACCCTTCTGGATGACGACGCGCGCGGGGCCGATGCTTTCCGTGCCTTACTCTGTCGAATTGAACGACAGCCCGGTCATGGTGTTTCGCCAGCAGGCAGCGCGAGATTTCGCTGATATGGTGGTGGATCAGTTTGATGAAATGCTGGATCGGTCGCGCGATATGCCTTTGGTCTGTTCCATTGTGCTGCATCCTTTCATCATCGGTCAGCCCTTCCGTCTGCGCCCCTTCCGCCGCGCCATGCAGCACATCCTGACGCAGCGCGATAAGATCTGGCTCGCCCGCCCGGGAGAGGTTGCGCGCCACGCGGCCAGCCTGCCCAAGGGCATTGTGCCGGGGTCGGAGATGCTGCCATGAACCGCGATCTGCCCAATTGGCGTTCCTTGCTTTACGTGCCGGCCAGCGAAGAACGCTTTGTCGCCAAGGCGCATGAACGCGGCGCGGATGCGATTATTCTCGATCTGGAAGATGGCGTGGCGCCGGATGCCAAGGCGCGCGCGCGGGCCGAGCTCGCAGCTTCGGCAGCCAGCGCAAGGCAGAATGGCGCGGATATTGTGGTGCGCATCAATCGCCCGCTCCGCATGGCGGCGGAGGATATTGCCGCTGCCGCCGCGGCCGGTGCGGATGGGCTGATTTGCACGAAGATGATGGGGGCGGATCATGTGCGCTTGCTCTCAGAACTCGCGGCCGAATCGGAAGTGGCGGCGGGGCGCGCGGTGGGGGCGCTGCGCTTCATTGTGCTGATCGAAGATGCCGCTGCCTTGCGCCATGCGGATGCGATTGCGGGTGCTGATCCGCGCATTGTGGCGCTCGGTGTGGGTGGTGAGGATTTGGCGACTGATCTTGGCGCCGAACCCACCCCGGATGCCTTGGATTTGCCGAAGCGCCTTGGGCTGATTGCCGCGCGTGGCGCGGGGATTCTGCCGCTAGGCTTTATCGGTACTGTGGCGGGGTTGAAGGATTTGGATGGTTATCGCGCGATGCTGAGGCGGTCTCGTGCCATTGGCTTTGCCTGTGCGTCCTGTGTACATCCATCCCAGGTTGCCATCATCAATGAAGAATATGGTGCGCGGCCTGAGGAGGTTGCGCGCGCGAGGCGGCTGGTTGCGGCCTTTGATGCCGCGCTGGCAGAAGGCAAGGGCGCAGTCGCTTTTGAAGGCGATATGATTGACAAGCCGATTGTGGAGCGCGCGAAGAAACTGATCGCGCGTTCAGGTTAAACGACCGCCGTCATCCCGCCATCCACGTAAAGCAGATGGCCATGCACGAAATCTGACGCTGGTGCGGCGAGGAAGACGGTGGCGCCCACCAGTTCTTCCACCTTGCCCCAGCGTCCGGCGGGGACTCGTTTGCAGAGCCAATCGCTGAACTCGGCGTTTTGCACGAGGGCGCTGGTGAGTTCGGTGGCGTAATAGCCGGGGGCGACGCCGTTCACATTGACACCGTGTTTCGCCCATTCGGCGCAGAGGGTGCGGGTCAGCATGCGGAGCGCGCCTTTGCTGGCGGCGTAGGGTGCGATGGTGGGTCGGCCCAATTCGCTCTGCACGGAGCAGATGGTGATTATTTTGCCGGCGCCGCGCGGCACCATGCGTTTGCCGGCGGCCTGGCAGCAATACCAGACGCCGTCGAGGTTGGTGTCGAGCACTTCGCGCCAGGTTTCGGGCGGCATTTCGGTGGCGGGGGCGCGGCGCATGATGCCGGCATTGGCGACGAGGATATGGATTGGCCCGATGCTGCTTTCCATTTCCGTGAAGGCGTTTTCGACTTCTTTGGGATCAGTCACGTCGAAGGCGCGGGTGATGGTTTCGATGCCCGCGTCTTGAAGTTTCTTGTGGGCGTTCTTGAGTCTTTCCGGATCGCGCCCATTGATGATAACGCGCGCCCCCGCCTCTGCGAGCCCTTTTGCGAGTGCAAAGCCAATCCCCTGGCTGGACCCTGTCACGAGCGCTGTTTTTCCATTTAGGTCGAATAGCTTGTTCATCCGCGTATCACCCCGCCATCACGTAATTTCTGAAAATGCGCTGCGCCCAAGGCTGGTTCCAGCACTTCCTCATTATGCTCCCCCAATTTCGGCGCAGGCCGCGCGAGTATCCCTGGTGTTGCGGAAAGCCGTGGCACCATCCCGTGCATCGGCAGCCAGCCGCCTGGCATATCGGCGTCTGGCACTTCGATAAGGGCTTCGCGTTCGATGGTGTAGGGGTCTTTGTCGAGCATTTCGGTATCCATGATCGGCCCGATGGTCACGCCGGCCTTGTCGAAATGTGCAAGGTTTTCTGCCATGTCGCGGGCGCCGATGAAGCCGCCGATGATGGCATCAAGCTCCTGCCAATTTTTCACGCGGGCTGGGTTATTGGCGAAGCGCGGATCGGTAATCAGCGCTTCCTGCCCGATGGAGCGCAGCAGTTTTTCGGTCATGCCTTGGGTGGAGGCGGAAAGGCAGACCCAGCCGCCATCCTTGGTGCGATAGGCGTTACGGGGGGACGTGTTTGTGCTGCGGCTGCCGGTGCGTGGTTTGCGTTTGCGTGTCAGGCGCCAATTGGCGATTTGCGGTTCCAATACGCTGAACAGTGGCTCGAATAGGGAGATATCAATCACCTGCCCTTGGCCGGTCGCTTCGGCGTGGCGCAGCGCGATCATGGCGGCGGCGGAACCATAAAGCCCGGCATAGGCATCGCCCATGAACATCGGCGGCAGCACCGGTTCACGATCTTCAAAACCATTGATGGCGGCGAAGCCGGAATAGCCTTCGACCAGGGTGCCGAAGCCTGGCTTGTGGCGATAGGGACCGTCTTGCCCCCAGCCGGAAACACGCGCGATCACCAGGCGCGGATTGGCGGCAATCAGGCTGGCGGGATCAAGCCCCATGGCTTCCAGCACGCCGGGGCGGAAGCTTTCCACCAGCATGGCGGCGTCTTTGGCGAGTGCACGCACGGCGGCGATGCCATCCGCGTTTTTCAAATCAAGACAAATACTTTTCTTGTTGCGGCAAATGGTCTTCCAACTGGTCTCGACGCCGCCCACGCGCCAGGCGCGCAAGGTATCACCTTCTGGCGGTTCCACCTTGATCACTTCGGCGCCGTGATCGGCGAAGACCTTGGTGAGAATATTCCCGGCGACAAGGCGCGAGAGGTCAATGACGCGTACGCCATCCATCGCCCCTTTCGCGTTGGGGTCGAAATTCTTGCGGTGCATTTCGGCCATGCGATCAGTCCAGCTTGATATTGGCGGCGGTGGCTACTTCGCGCCAGCGCGCGAGTTCTACGCGCAGGATTTCGCTGAAGGCTTGCGGCGTGGCGGGTGACGGGCGGGCACCTTCGGTTTGCAGCAGCTTCGCCATTTCCGGATCGCCCAAGGCAGCATTGGCTTCTGTATTCAGGCGCGTGAGGATTTCGGGCGGCAGGCCGCGCGGCGCGAATAATCCCCACCAGATATCACTTTCATAATCAATGCCTGCTTCCTTGACGGTGGGGCCGGGGGGCGATCCATCGGGCGCACCCGGCGCGGTATAGGCCAAAAGCCGCACACGGCCTTCGCGCACCACGCCGGCTGCGCTTGGCATGGTGGTGATCAGCACGGGGATATGGCCGGCAACGAGGTCCGTCACGGCAGGCGGCATGCCGCGATAGGGCACGTGATTCATCTTGATGCCGGCGCGGAGGCAAAAATACTCGGTGACAAAGTGATTGATGCCGCCGGGGCCGGAGGAACCATAGTCAATCGCGCCCGGCCTTTCGCGCGCCATGCGCACCAGATCAGCCATGCTGCGCGCCGGGAAATCGGGGTGCACCAGCACAATGAAGGGCGAACGCGCGAGCAGCGCGACGGGGGTGAAATTCTCCAGCACGCCCCAGGGCACGCGCTGTGTGATGGAAGTCGTGGCGAAGGAGGAGGAGGAGACCATCAGGGTATAGCCATCCGCCGGCGCTTGCGCGACGGCGGTGGCGCCAATCGCCCCGCCCGCACCGGCGCGGTTCTCAATCACTACGGGCTGGCCAAGGCGGGCTTGCAGACGCTCCGCGAGCGGGCGCGCGACCACGTCATTGGAGCCGCCGGGCGGAAAGGGAACTACGATGCGTACTGGCCTTGCGGGCCAGGGCGCCTGGGCAAGCGCCGGGGCAGCAAGCGGGCTTGCGGCGGCGGCCAGCAAAAGGGCGCGGCGCGGCAGGGCAGGGGTCATCAGGCGGTCTCCCGGTTAGCGAGGGCTTCACTTTCGCCTATTGTGGCGCTTCTGCGAAGCGGGCTTGCCCCTATTCAGCAATGGCGGCATTGGCCATCATGCGTTTTTCGGAAGGGGAATCCGGGTAGCGATGGCCGAAGACAGGCCCTTCAGGGAATGGCCCTTGGATCAGCTCGCCGAACATGCGGCGCAGCATAAGTCCGATCGCGTCCTGCTGTCCCAATTATTGATCGAAACGGAACGCCGCCCCGGCGCGCGGGCGAAGCTGATTGCGCGGCGGATTGAGAATGCGCTGGCGAATATTCTGACCAAGCTGCCAGGCCGGGGCGCGCCGCCCGAGGAAATGCGCCGCTATCTGGCGATTGCAGCCGAAGAAATCGCCGTGCTGCGCAAGCGCTTGCAGGATGCCGAGGCCGAGTTGAAGAAGCTCAAGGAAACACCCGCCGATGGCAGCGCGCATGCGCGGGTTTATCTGACGCCGAATGCGCCGCTGTGGTTGATTGTGGAGGTGCGCCGCGCCTTTCGCCGGCGCTACCATCCGGACAAACAGACCGATCCGGCAAAGCGCCAGAATGCCGAGGAAATCTTCAAGCGCGCGGAAGAGGTTTTTGAAAACCTGCAAGGGCGAGAAGACGGCTAGACCCCCGCTTGGGTCGTTGAAACATTCAGCCTGAAACAAGTTCAGCACAAAGCCGCGGAATATGTTGCGCAAATGGGAAGAAACCGCGCCCGGCCAGGGGCCAACACGCGGCATCCCAAGGGCGGCGCAGCGGCACAACGCCATAAGGGCGCAAGGCATCCGCCACCAAGCCAACCGGCGCTTCCGGCATCACCAGCGTTTCCCGCCTTAAGATATCAGGCAAGTCATCAAGCGCCACGCGCTCCGCCGGCACGCCGAAATGCTGTGCGGCGCGGCCCAGGCCATCTTCCAAGGCGCCCGCAACAAAGCGCTGCACCAGCGGTGCGGCACCAAGCGGCGAACGCGCTTCTGGGCAGGACAGTCCTACCACGCGTTGAACGCGAAGCCCCGCAAGCGGCAGGCTTTCAGGGTGCAGATCATCCTCATGCAGCAACAGCGTGACGGGGCCAGAAGGCGGCGCGGCCACATCCTGCACTGGGCGCGGCGCAGGCGGGTCAGGCTCCTGCACGGGCAAGGGCTTTTCATTCAATTCACCCTGCGGGGCGAAACGCCCGCCCGTGTAGCGCGCGATATTCTCGGCCCGCGCGACATAATGCTTGCCCTTGGTATGCAGCCCCGCCACCCAACGCCAAGACAGCGTATTGGACGCGGCATCCCCATCCAGCAAATGCCGCAAAAAGAAATCCGCGCCCAATTCCCAAGGCAAGCGCAGGGTGAAAATCCAAATGCTCGCAAACCACATGCGCGCGTGATTATGCAGATAGCCGGTCTCGATCAGCTCCTGCACCCAGGCGTCGAAACAGGCGATGCCCGCCCGCCCCGCAATCGCGGATTCATAGCCCTCAGGCGGCGTCGCTACGCCCGCCGTAACACGCGCCCGATACGCATCCCAAACCGCCGGGCGCTGCGCCAGCCAGCCCTTCCAATAACTGCGCCAGAAAACCTCCTGGATGAACTTATCGGCGACCTCGGCGCCATGCGCGGCAATGGCGGCAGCCACCACCTCCTGCTCCGTGATCAGGCGGTGGCGGATATAGGGGGATAGTGCTGAGACAGAACCGGGCTTACCGGGGCCGGGGTCGAAATTGCGGCCATCCGCATAGGCGCGGCCCATCAAGGGCGTGAAAGCGGCAAGGCGGGCCAGGCCAGCGGCGCGGGTGGGGATCATCACAGAGAATTAAAAAAGGCCGGAGGGCTCTGCCCTCCGGACCACCCGCCAAAGGCCGAAAGGCCTCTGGACTCCATGCCTAAAGCTTTTCGACCTGGCCGTATTCCAGATCCACCGGGGTCGAACGGCCGAAGATGGAAACGCTGACCTTCAGGCGGCCCTTTTCCTCGTCCACTTCCTCAACCACACCATTGAAGGAGGTGAAGGGGCCATCAGCCACGCGCACCTGCTCACCAACTTCATAAACCACGGCGGGCTTGCGCGGCTTGTCCACGCCTTCCTGCATCTGCTTCAGCAAACGCTCCGCCTCAGAAGCCGGCACCGGCTGGGGCTTGTTGCGCGCACCAAGAAAGCCCGTGACCTTCGGCGTATCCTTCACCAAATGCCAGGCATCATCGGTCATTTCCATCTTCACCAGCACATAGCCAGGGAAGAACTTCCGGTCCGTATCCACCTTCTGGCCGCGCCGCACCTCAACCACCTGTTCGGTCGGCACCAGCACTTCATCGAACTTGTCGGCCAGGCCCTTTTGCGCAGCCTGCTGTTTGATCTGCTCGGCGATCTTGCGCTCGAAGCCAGAATAGACGTGCACGACATACCACTTCTTTTCGGCCACGGTGCCGTACCTCCTTAAAACCTTAGCTCAGCCGATACCAAAGACGAGCCGCATGGCCAACTGAATCAGCTGATCAACCACCAGGAAGAAAATCGCGGCCAAGGTCGAAAGCCCCAACACCAGCCCCGTGGTGATGAGGGTCTCCTTCCGCGAAGGCCAGGTCACCCTGGAGGCTTCCTGACGGACTTCCCGAACGAATTGCGCGGGATCGAGCTTGGCCAATGTCAGTTCCCCTGAAAAACATCACCGGGCGGCAGCCTTGTCAGACCCCCACCCGGAGAAAATAAACCAAACTTGGCAGGGGTGGAGGGTCTCGAACCCCCAACCTCCGGTTTTGGAGACCGGCGCTCTAGCCAATTGAGCTACACCCCTAAACACGGCCCGGAAAAACACCCTAGCCGCGCCAACCGAAGGCGGAAAGGCCAAAACCTCTCCGCCCCCAAGCCTTCTTACGCCGTGATCTTCGCGACAACGCCGGCGCCGACGGTGCGGCCACCTTCACGAATGGCGAAGCGCAAGCCTTCATCCATCGCGATCGGCGCAATCAATTCCACATCCATCGACACATTGTCGCCCGGCATCAC
>JADCFP010000071.1 GCA_020249465.1 Roseomonas sp.
CATCGGCGCCGGGCCGATTGTCATCGGCCAGGCCTGCGAATTCGATTATTCCGGCGCGCAAGCCTGCAAGGCACTGCGGGCTGAGGGCTATCGCGTCATTCTGGTCAATTCCAACCCGGCCACGATCATGACCGATCCGGGGCTGGCGGATGCCACCTATATCGAACCGATCACGCCCGAGATCGTCGAGAAAATCATCGCCAAGGAACGCCCGGATGCGCTGCTGCCGACCATGGGTGGGCAGACCGCGCTCAATACCTCGCTCAAGCTCGCGGAAGCGGGCGTACTTGAAAAATACGGCTGCGAATTGATTGGTGCGAAGGCCGAGGTGATTGACAAGGCCGAGGACCGCCAGAAATTCCGTGACGCCATGGCGAAGATCGGCATTGAAAGCCCGAAAAGCGAAATCGCCCATACCATGGCCGAAGCCTGGGATGCGCTGAAAATTGTTGGCCTGCCTTGCGTTATTCGCCCATCCTTCACGCTTGGCGGCACCGGTGGCGGCATTGCCTATAACCGCGAAGAATTCGAACAAATCGTCTCGGCCGGTCTTGCGGCTTCCATGACCACGGAAGTGCTGGTGGAAGAAAGCGTGCTGGGGTGGAAAGAGTTTGAAATGGAAGTGGTCCGCGACCGCGCGGATAATTGCATCATCATCTGTTCCATCGAAAATCTGGATGCGATGGGCGTGCATACGGGTGATTCGGTTACCATCGCCCCGGCGCTGACGCTGACCGATAAGGAATATCAGCGCATGCGCGATGCCTCCATCGCCTGCTTGCGTGAAATCGGCGTAGATACTGGCGGGTCCAATGTGCAATTCGGCATCAACCCTGCCGATGGGCGCATGGTGATCATTGAAATGAACCCGCGCGTTTCGCGTTCATCGGCGCTCGCGTCAAAGGCCACTGGCTTTCCCATCGCCAAGGTCGCGGCCAAGCTTGCCGTTGGTTATACGCTGGATGAATTGGCCAATGACATCACCAAGGTGACACCCGCGAGCTTTGAGCCCACCATTGACTATGTCGTGGTGAAAATCCCGCGCTTCACCTTCGAAAAATTCCCAGGAACACCGGCCACGCTCACCACCTCCATGAAATCAGTTGGTGAGACGATGGCGATTGGCCGCTCGTTCGCGGAAGCCATGCAAAAAGGCCTGCGGGGCTTGGAAATTGGCCTGTCTGGTTTGGATGAGGTGGAAGTGCCAGGTGATGGCAGCGCGCAGGCCTTCCATGCCGCACTCGCCACGCCGCAGCCCAACCGCATTCTGATCGCCGCGCAAGCCATGCGCGCGGGCATGAGTGTGGAAGCGATTCACGAGGCCTGTAAATTCGATCCCTGGTTCCTGCGCGAAATTGAAAAGCTTGTCCGTGCGGAAACCGAAATCCGCGCCAATGGTCTGCCGCGTGACGCCACGGCGCTGCGGCGCATCAAGGCCATGGGTTTTGCCGATAAGCGGCTCGCGGAGATTACCGGCACCGTTGAGGCCGATGTGACGGCACTGCGCGCCAAGCTTGGTGTCACGCCGGTCTATAAGCGGATTGACACTTGCGCTGCCGAATTCGCATCCGAAACGCCCTATATGTATTCCACCTATGAAGGTGGTTTTGGCGTACCGGTCTGCGAAAGCCGACCCACGGCGCGGCAGAAAATCATCATCCTGGGTGGCGGGCCAAACCGCATCGGCCAGGGTATTGAATTCGATTATTGCTGCGTTCATGCGGCCTATGCGCTCAAGGAAGCCGGGTTTGAGACCATTATGGTCAATTGCAACCCTGAAACCGTGAGTACGGATTACGACACATCAGATCGACTCTATTTCGAACCGCTGACGGCTGAGGATGTGATTTCGCTGATCCGCAAGGAACAGGAATCCGGCGAACTGCTCGGCTGTATTGTGCAATATGGTGGGCAGACGCCGCTCAAGCTGAGCCAGGCCCTGCACAAGGCGGGCATCCCGATCCTGGGCACCAGCGCAGAGGCGATTGATATCGCCGAAGACCGCGAACGTTTCCAGCAATTGCTGAAGGGCCTTGGCCTGAAGCAGCCGCGCAACGGCACTGTTCGCACTTTGGAAGAAGCGGCGGATGAGGCGGAACGGATCGGCTACCCGGTTGTGGTGCGGCCTTCCTATGTGCTTGGCGGGCGCGCGATGGAAATTGCCTATAACCGCGAACAGCTCATGCGTTTCGGTGCGGAAGCGGTGAAGGTGTCCGGCGAAAACCCGATCCTGATTGACCAATATCTGGTGGATGCGATTGAGGTTGATGTGGATTGTATCGCGGACATGGATGGAAATGTGCATGTCGCCGGCGTGATGGAACACATCGAAGAAGCCGGGATTCATTCCGGCGATTCCGCCTGTTCGCTCCCGCCCTATTCGCTGCCGCCCGCGATTGTCACGGAATTGAAGGCAGAAACCGTTGCCATGGCCCGCGCGCTGAAAGTACAGGGGCTGATGAATGTGCAATATGCCGTCAAGGACAATGAAATCTATGTGCTGGAGGTGAATCCGCGCGCCTCCCGCACCGTGCCCTTCGTTGCCAAGGCCACTGGTGTCGCGGTTGCGAAAATCGGCGCGCGCGTCATGGCGGGCGCGAAGCTGGCGGAATTTGGCCTGGATGATGACGCAATCTATCGCCATGTCGCGGTGAAGGAAGCGGTCTTCCCCTTCAATCGCTTCCCGAATGTGGATGTGATCCTGGGCCCGGAAATGAAATCCACTGGCGAGGTTATGGGCCTTGATGTTTCCTTTGAGCGCGCCTTCCTGAAATCCCAGCTTGGCGCCGGGGTGAAGCTGCCGGAATCTGGCACCGCCTTCATTTCCGTGAAGGAATCGGACAAGGGCGCTGCTGTCACGCTCGCTCGCCGCCTGGCTGAAATGGGCTTCCGTGTTGTTGCCACACGCGGCACAGCGGCGCGCATTCGCGAAGCGGGCTTCGCTTGCGAAATTGTGAACAAGGTGCTGGAAGGCCGCCCTCATTGCGTGGACGCGATCAAATCCGGCGATATTCAACTGGTGATCAATACCACCGGGGGCGGGCAATCCGTTGCTGACAGCTTCGATATCCGCCGCAGCGCCCTGACCCAGGGGGTGCCGCATTACACCACGCTCGCCGGCGCCCGCGCCGCCGTGCATGCCATTGCGGCTTTGCGCGCCGGAACCCTTGATGTTGCGCCGCTTCAGGCATACTTTGAGAAATCGTTCTGACGACTGGGGCTGCCCAAAGCGGCCCCTTCGTGTTTTCCGCCCGGCGCCAGCCGGGCGGAACGAAGCCAAGGAAGTACTGCCGTGCAAAAGTTCCCAATGACCGCCGAGGGCCTCGCGCGCTTGGAGGAGGAACTCAAGCAGTTGAAATCGGAAGAACGCCCCGCGATCATCCGGGCGATCGCCGAAGCGCGCGCGCATGGCGACCTTTCCGAAAACGCCGAATATCACGCGGCGCGCGAACGCCAATCCTTCATTGAAGGCCGCATTGCCGAATTGGAAGCGGTGATCCCTTCCGTTGAAGTTATTGATTCCAAAAGGCTTACCGGCAACCAGGTGCGCTTTGGCGCCTATGTCACCATCGTCGACGAAGAATCCGACGACGAGAAAAACTACCGTATCGTCGGCCAGTATGAGGCTGATATGAAGAACGGCTCGATCTCCGTCTCCTCACCGCTCGCCAAGGCGCTGATGGGGCGCAAGGTCGGGGATTCGGTGGAAGTGCCGGCGCCTGGTGGGTCCCGTTCGGTCGAAATCACCGCGGTTCGCTTCAGCTAATCAAGGCCACCCCCATGCCGATGCGCGCGGCGCTGGCCGAAGGCCGCGCCATTACCCTGGCCGATATCCGCGCCGCCGCGGGGCGCATCTCTGGCGCCGTGCGTCGCACCCCAACGCTCGAAAGCCAGGCGGTTTCTCGCGCGACCGGGGCCAAGGTCTTCCTGAAGCTCGATAACCTGCAAGCCACCGGGGCCTTCAAGGAAAGGGGCGCGGCCAATCGGCTGGCGCTGCTGTCTGCCCGCGAAAGGGCCGCCGGGGTCATTGCCATGTCGGCGGGCAATCACGCTCAGGCGGTGGCGCGCCATGCGTCCCTCGCTGGGATCGCCGCCACCATCGTCATGCCGAAATTCACCCCCGCCACCAAGGTCACCCGGACCGAGGCCTGGGGCGCGCGGGTGGTGCTGCATGGCACCACGCTCGCCGAGGCCGCCGCCCATGCCCATGCGCTGGCCGCGGCCGAGGGCCTGGTCTTCATCCACCCCTATGATGATGTGGGTGTGATCGCCGGCCAAGGCACCGCGACGCTGGAAATGCTGGAAGATGCGCCGGCCATCGAAGCCCTCGTGATCCCGGTTGGCGGCGGCGGGCTTTGCGCCGGTGCCGCCATTGCCGCCGCAGAACTCCGCCCCGGCATGCCAGTGTTTGGGGTGGAGGTGGAATTCTACCCCGCCATGGCGCAGCGCCTGGCCGGCAAGCCGGTGCAGGTTGGCGGCCCCACCATCGCGGAAGGCATCGCGGTGCGCGATGTGGGGGAGACACCACTCGCGATCCTGAAGCGCCTTGGCGTTGAAGTGCTGGTCGTGCCGGAACGCGCGGTGGAACAAGCAATCGTTTTGCTTGCCGAAGGTGCGAAGGTGCTGGCCGAGGGCGCCGGCGCGGCAGGGCTTGCCGCCATCCTCGCTTTCCCGGAACGCTTCGCGGGGAAGACCGTCGGCACCATTGTCTGCGGCGGGAATATTGACCCGCGCATTCTGGCAAATGTGCTGCTGCGTGAGCTTCTGCGCGATGGGCGCATCCTGCGGCTCCATCTGGATATCCCAGACCGGCCTGGCGTGCTGGCCGATATCGCAACCCGCGTGGCCGCCGCCGGCGGCAATGTGATTGAAGTCAGCCACCAACGGCTTTTCGCCGCCCCCAGCGTGCAAAGCGCGGAATTGGAGTTGATGATCGAAGTGCGCGACACGGCGCAGGGGGATGCGATTATCGCGGCGCTCGAGGCGGGGGATTACGTCGTTAGGAGAGGGTGACAGCGAGGCGCTGCCTCGCGCTCCGCCGGGGTGGCCGCTGGTGTAGGCCAGCGGCGCGCGCAGGGTTGGTGTGGCGGCTGCGCGCCAAAACATAGCTTGCCACCCCGGACCCCGCCTGGACTTGGTGCTGCGCAACGCGCAAGCTTGCCCCGCAAATCAGGGGAAACGCGACATGGAACTCAGGGGCAAGGTTGCGCTCGTCACGGGCGGGAATGGCGGGCTGGGGCAGCGCATCTGCCACGCCCTTGCTCGCGAAGGTGTGCACATCGCGGTCATGTACGCTCAAAGCAAGGACCAGGCGGAAGGCGTCGCACGAGAGCTTGCAAGCCAATACCAAATCAACGCCGCCGCCTTTGGCTGCGACATCACCGATGGCGCTGCTGTTGAAACGCTTGTCGCGGCCGTGAAGGCTCGCTTCGGGCGGCTCGATATCCTGATCAATGACGCGGCATTCAATAAATCCGTGCCCTTCCAAGATCTCGATAGCCTGACTGTCGAACTCTGGGAAAAAATCATGGCGGTGAACCTGACGGGACCCATGCGGTTGATCAAGGCGGCAGCGCCCGCCCTGAAAGCAAGCGGTGCGGGGCGGATCGTCAATATCTCCTCAGTCGCCGGGCTGGGGCCGACCGGGTCATCCATCGCCTATGCCGTTTCGAAGGCCGGGCTGATTCATCTGACGCGCTGCATGGCCGTGGCACTGGCCCCGGAAACGCTGGTGAATTGCGTCGCCCCCGGCCTGCTGGAGGGCACCCGGGCCACCGCGAACCTTCGCCCGGAACAGATCGAACGCTCCGCCGCATCTTCCTTGCTGCAAAAGGCCGCGGATAAAGATGATTGCGCCGATATGGTGGTCACCATGTGCCGAACAGACACCATGACCGGCCAGACCATCGTGATTGATGCTGGGCGGATTTTCCATTGAAGATGTGACAGGCGGAGTAATAGCAATTTTTGGTTGCTTATAATCTGATAATTCTCTATCTCAGGTTGTATAGCCCCAGCCTGGGAGTCACCCCATGCCCCGCCTCGCCCCCCTTCTTGCCCTGGCCCTTCTACTCGGCTGCGCCTCTGCCACCCAAACCTATGCGCCGGATGGCCGTTCTGCCCATGCAGTGGATTGCGGCGGGTTGATGCGGGACTGGGGCGCCTGCATGGAACGCGCCGGGGAGATTTGCGGCGCCCGCGGCTATGATGTGCTGTCCCGCGACACGGACCGCAACCGCTCCGGCGCCTATTCCCGCCGCGGTTCTACCGGCGGGGGCTTCGCCGCCACCACCCATACGCGCAATATGCTGATCGCCTGCCGTGGCACGCAGCAGGCGCAAGCAAGTTAAACGTTGAAGCGAAACAGCATCACATCGCCATCGCGCACGACATATTCCTTGCCTTCCACGCGCATCTTGCCGGCTTCCTTGGCGCCCTGTTCGCCATTCAGCGCCACGTAATCATCATAGCCAATCGTCTCAGCCGCGATAAAGCCGCGTTCAAAATCGCCATGAATCACGCCCGCCGCCTGCGGCGCCTTCATGCCCTTCAGGATCGTCCAGGCGCGCGCTTCCTTGGGCCCCACGGTGAAATAGGTAATCAGCCCGAGCAGCGCGTAGCCAGCGCGGATCACGCGATCCAACCCGCTATCTTCCAGCCCAAGTGAGGATAGAAACTCCCCCCGATCCGCCTGCGCCATTTGGCTGATTTCCGCTTCAATGGCGGCAGAGACCACTACCGCCTGCGCGCCTTCCGCCTTGGCGCGTTCAAAGACGCGCGCCGATTGCGTATTGCCCGTGGCGGCTGAGGCTTCTTCCACATTGCAGACGTAAAGCACGGGCTTCGTCGTCAGCAATTGCAGGCGCTTCGCGGCTTCTTCCTCACCTGCCGGCACCGCGGTGCGCGCCGGGCGGCCCGCTTCCAGCGCAGCCTTGATGGGCTCAATCAAGGCCATTTGCGCGAGTGCTTCCTTATCGCCGCCGCGCGCGCGCTTCACCAGACCCTGGGCGCGTTTTTCCAGGCTATCCAAATCCGCCAGCATCAATTCGGTTTCCACCGTATCGGCATCACGGATCGGATCAATGCTGCCTTCCACATGCGTCACATCGCCATCTTCAAAGCAGCGCAACACATGCACAATCGCATCCACTTCGCGAATGTTCGCGAGGAATTGATTACCGAGCCCTTCACCCTTGGAAGCGCCACGGACCAAGCCCGCGATATCCACGAATTCCAAACTCGTCGGCACGGTTTTTTGCGATTTGCCGATACGCGTGAGTGTATCAAGCCGCGGATCCGGCACCGCCACGCGCCCGACATTGGGTTCAATGGTGCAGAAGGGGTAATTCGCTGCCTGCGCGGCGGCGGTTTGCGTCAGCGCATTGAACAGCGTGGATTTGCCGACATTCGGCAAGCCCACAATACCGCAATTGAAACCCATCTCTATGCTCCCGGCGCGGCGGGCCAGGCAGCACGCAGCGCATTCCAGAATGTCTCGGCAACCACACCAGCGGCGATCCGCGCGGCACCATCATCACTGATCGGCATCAGCGCCGCCGCGCGCAAATGCGCGGAAATCTCCGGCAAGGCGAGTGCCATGCCCGACAACGCCGCGATACTCGCTTCCGCCGCGCGCGAGGCATCCGCCGCATGCGCACGCAATTGCCGCGCAATCACCAGAAGTGCGGCAGCCATGGCAGCGGCGCGGCGCGCTTCGTCTCGCGGTAAATCATGATCCGCCAGATCAAGCGTTGCGCGCAGCCCCGCTGCTGCCTGCACCAGCGCATCTGCCTCACGCACCAAGGCGGCGGAAAGCAGCGCAGCTCCATTGGCGCGGTCTTCCGCGCTGGGGCCCATCATGTCCATGCTGAAGGCGTCTTCGGCTTCCATCACTTCTCCTGCGTCAGCAGCGCGATGCGTGTCATGAAGTCTTCGGTCTTCAGGCTAGCGAGCATGGGCGCAGCATCCGCCAACGCATCCAACAGCTTTTCCAGCCACGCCTGATCCTGCTTGGAAAAATTGCCGAGCACATGGCCGGTCACCGCATCCTTATGGCCGGGATGCCCAATGCCCATCCGCACGCGCCAGAAATCGGGTGAGCCAAAAGCGCGGCGCATATCCTTCAAGCCATTATGCCCCGCAACACCCCCGCCCAATTTCACGCGGAGCTTGCCGGGTGCGAGATCAAGCTCATCATGAAAGGCAATGACATTCGCGGGTGGGATTTTCAGAAAGGCGGCAGCCGGCTGCACTGAATCACCACTCGCATTCATATAGGTTTGCGGCTTCAGCGCCAGGATGCGCTGGCCACCAATGGAACCTTCCGCCAATTCACCTTTGAAGCGCTTCCGCCAGGGACCAAAGCCATGGCGCCGCGCAATCTCATCCAAGGCCATGAAGCCGATATTATGCCGCTGGCGCGCATGTTCAGGCCCTGGATTGCCAAGGCCGACCCAAAGCATCGGGGCGCTGTCGCGGGAAGTCATGACATCATGAACCCAAAAAGGGTCCGGGGGAGGCTTCCCCCGAACCCTTGATGTTCGGAAATGGGGGCGAAACCCCCGCCCGCATTACTTCTTCTTCGCAGGCGCCTTGGCCGGCGCGGCGGCGCCAGCAGCAGGCGCCTTCTGCTTCGTTGCTTCCACCGGGCCAGGGGCGGCGGCAGGCGCTGTGTCATCAACCACGGTCGGCGCGGCGATGGACGCCACCATGAAGTCGCGGCCCACGATCACCGGTTTGGTGCCGAACTGATCCTTCACCGCGGACCAACGCAGGCCCGCACCGATCTGCGCTTCGGCCAGATCAAGCTCGAACTTCTCAGGCACCGAGTCAGGATCCGCCAGCACCTCAATTTCGCGGCGCACCACATTCAGCACGCCACCCGCCTTGATGCCGGGGCAGGTTTCTTCATGCAGGAAGGTCACCGGCACCTTCACGCGAATGCGTGAACCAGGCGCCAGGCGCTGAAAATCCACATGCAACGGACGATCCGTCACAGGATGGAATTGCACATCGCGCATCAGGCAGCGTTCCGTATCGCCGCCCTTCACCGCAACTTCGTACAAATGCGATTGCCAACCGGCCTTGTGCAATTCCTTCATCACATCGCGCGGGTCGAGGGCGATCAACGTCGCCTCACGCTTCGCGCCATAGATGACAGCGGGGACATGCCCCTCACGCCGAGTTGCGCGTGCCGCCCCCTTACCGGCCCGCCCGCGCGCTTCGGCTTCGATCCGTACAGTTTGGACCATTGTCCGTGCTCCTTCGGGTTTTGATGGTGCCGCAAGGCGCCCCCAGGCGCCAAACAGCAAGCGCCGGCCTCCAGGGGTGCCAGCGCTGCGGAGCTTCTAGGGGAAGGGCCGGCATGGCGCAAGCGCCCTTAGTTTAGGATATTGCGGGCAAATGGCTCGGCGTGATTGACCAAACCTTGCCCGCTGCCGGCGGTTCGCACCACAACGGCAGCGCATTGGGCGTGCGCACATTCGGCACATGCCCGAGTGCGAGGCGCAGCGCGCGGAACAGCGCACCATGCGCCACCACCAAAACGGGGCCTGGCTTGGCGGTGGCGCGGTTCACCGCCGCCACGGCGCGGTCATGCAGGGTTTGAAAGCTCTCTGCCCCTTCCGGCGTGAAGCTGCCTTCGATCCAGCTATCATACCAATCGCCCATGGGCTGGCCTTCTTCCACGCCAAAGCCCACTTCCATCAACCCCGCATCGGTCGCCACCGGCAGCGCCAGCGCTTCCGCCACAATCTCAGCCGTGCGCAAAGCGCGGCTGAGTGGTGAGGCGATGATGGTCGCGATCCCTCGATCCACCAGCGCGAGTGCCGCGCGCCGCGCCTGGGAAATCCCGACCGCATTCAGCGGAATATCCGTATGCCCTTGGCTCCGCCCTTCGGCGTTCCAATCGGTCTCCCCATGGCGGAGGAACCAGAAGGCGGTCGGGCTCAGGCTCACGCTAGGCCTTCCGCCTTCATCGTGCGCTGCACAGCGGGCCGCGCATTCATGCGCGCATAATGCGCCGCGACATTGGCCGGCAGTTGCTTATTCAAGCGCGCCGCCCACCAGAAACTGACATAGAACAGAGCCGTATCCGCGAAGGAATAAGTGCCAGCGAGCCATTCCTTGCCTTCAAGCGCCTTATCCATCACGCCAAGGCCTTTTTGGAAAATCTCCTCACCCCGCGCCTTCACCGCTTCATGATCCGCCTCCGATGGCGCAAAATTCGCCGGGCGGAACATGCGCGAAAAGCCCTGCATATGCATGGTGGCCACACAATAATCGGTCGCCTCCAAGGCCCGCGCCTGCGCATCCGTGCCGGACGGCATCAAACCGGCCGAGGGAAAGCGCGACGCCAGCCAAAAGGCAATCGCAGGATATTCGGTCAGCACCGAACCATCATCGCGCTGCAAGGTCGGCACCTTGGATTTCGGATTTACCGAGGTGAAGCCAGGTTGGAATTGCGCGCCTTCGCGCAAATTCACGGCAACCGCTTCATAAGGCGCGCCAATTTCTTCCAGCATCACATGGATACCGATGGAACACGCCCCTGGCGCATAAAACAGCTTCATGATCGCAACCCCTTCCGATGATTATTCTAATTGAACAGAGACGAGACCGAGCTTTCTTCACTGATCCGCTTCATCGCTTCCGCGATCAGCGGCGCAATCGTGAGCTGGCGGATATTGCGCGAAACGCGCACGGCTTCTGTCGCCTGGATGCTATCCGTCACGGTCATCATTTCAACCGGCGCGGCACCAATCCGCGCCACCGCACCGCCCGAGAAAACGCCATGCGTCACATAAACACCGACCGAACGCGCGCCATTCTTCAACAGCGCCTCAGCCGCATTGCAAAGCGTGCCGCCGGAGTCGACAATATCATCCACCAGCAGGCAATCGCGGCCTTCCACTTCACCGATCACATTCATCACTTCGGAAACGCCAGCACGTGGACGGCGCTTGTCAATGATGGCCAGGTCCACACCCAGGCGCGCGGCAATGGCGCGCGCGCGCACCACACCGCCCACATCGGGGGAGACGATCATCAATTCCCGACCCGCATAGCGTTCCTGAATATCACGCGAATAAAGGGGTGCCACGAAAAGATTATCCACCGGGATATCGAAAAATCCCTGAATCTGCGCCGCATGCAAATCCATGGTCAGCACGCGGTTCGCACCTGCCGCGGTGATCAGATTTGCCACCAGCTTCGCGCTGATGGGCGTGCGGGGGCCTGATTTCCGGTCCTGCCTGGCATAGCCGAAATAGGGGATCACCGCGGTTATGCGCCGCGCACTGCCGCGCTTCAGCGCATCCAGCGTGATCAGCAATTCCATCAGATTGTCATTGGCGGGGTAGGAAGTGGATTGAATAACAAACACATCCTCACCACGCACATTCTCATGAATTTCGACAAAAACTTCCAAATCGGCGAAGCGCCGGATGGACGCATTGGTGAGCGCGATACCGCAAGCGGCGGCCACAGCTTCGGCCAGGGGGCGGTTGCTGTTGCAGGCAACAATCTTCATGCCGGGGGGACTCCGCACGCGGGGGCAATAACTTGAGAAGGACGCCTACCTAGCAACGTGACGCTTTTGTGTAAATCGCGCGCCCCACTTTGTGCCAGATTACGCATCCTCCAGCTTCGCCGAAAGCTCCAGCCATTCCTCCTCCAACCCCGCCACTTCCTTGGCAATGGCGGCGCGGCGGGTATTGGCCCAGGCGATATCTTCGGCCTTGAAGCGGGCATAGGTATCAGGGTCCGCGAGCCGCTTTTCGATCAGCGCAGCCTCCTTCCCCAGTTTTTCCAGCGCGGCTTCCACCGCCTTCAAGCGTGCACGCAGGGGTTGCAAGGCGGCGCGGTTTTCAGCCCTTTCGCGCCGCGCCTCAGCGCGCACCCCGCCGGGCTCCCCACGCGGCGCCGTACCGCGCGCACGTTCGGCCAACAGCGCGCGATATTCATCCAAATCGCCATCGAAGCTGGTCACCGTGCCATCGGCCACCAGCCAGAGCCGATCCGCCACGAGTTCCACCAAATGCGGATCATGCGTAATCAGCACCACCGCGCCTTCAAAATCCGCCAGCGCCTTCACCAGCGCATCACGCGCATCAATATCCAGATGGTTCGTCGGTTCATCCAGGATCAGCATGTGCGGCGCATCGCGTGTCGTGAGCGACAATAACAGCCGCGCCTTTTCCCCACCGGAAAGCTGCACCACCCGCGTATCCGCCCTATCCGCATCCAGCCCGAAACGCGCCAATTGCGCGCGGCACGCGGTTTCAGTCGCCTTCGGTAGCGCGGCCTGCATGTGCGTAAGCGGCGTGCCGTTGAGGTCCAATTCCTCGGCCTGGTGCTGCGCGAAATAACCAACGCGCAGGCGGTTATTGCGAAACACCTCCCCGCCCGAGACATCAAGCCGGCCCGCCAGCAACTTCGCGAGCGTGGATTTGCCATTGCCATTGGCGCCCAGCAACGCCACACGATCTTCCTGATCCAGCCGTAGCGACAAATTCCGCAACACCGGCGGCCCGCCATACCCCACCGAAGCGCGATTGACCGACAAGATCGGCGGCGCCAAAGCCTCCGGCGCCGGAAAGGCAAAACGCACGGGCGTGTCTTCCACAAGCGCTTCCACCGCGGGCATACGCTCCAGAGCTGTAAGCCGAGATTGCGCCTGGCGCGCCTTGGTCGCCTTGGCGCGAAAGCGATCCACAAAAGACTGAATGCGCGCGCGTTCCGATATCAGCTTCGCATTCTGCGCCTGCTGCTGCGCCTGGCGTTCCGCCCGAATGCGCAAGAAATCCGCGAAATTCCCAGAATATAGCGTAATGCCCCCGCGATCGAGATGCGCAATCGCATCCACGCAGCGTTCCAACAAACCACGGTCATGGCTGACAACAATCGCCGCCCCCGGAAACCGCGCGAGCCAGCCTTCCAGCCAGAGCGTCGCCTCCAAATCCAGATGGTTTGTTGGTTCGTCCAACAACAACAAATCCGGTTCCAGAAACAAGGCGCGCGCGAGTGCCACACGCATGCGCCACCCGCCAGAAAATTCCGCCAAAGGCCGCGCCTGTGCCGCAGCATCAAAACCAAGCCCGGAAAGCACGGCCGCCGCGCGCGCCGGCGCACTATCGGCACGGATCGCGATCAGCCTTTCATGAATTTCAGCAACCCGCCCAGGATCAGCAGTGCCATCCGCTTCCATGAGCAATGCCGCGCGTTCGGTATCCGCGGCCAGCACGGCTTCCAACAGGCTCGCCACCCCCGCCGGCGCTTCCTGCGCCACATGGCCCATGCGCGCACGCGCCGAGAGCCTGATCTCCCCCCCATCCGGCTGCAATTCACCCACAATGGCACGCAACAAAGTGGATTTTCCGGCGCCATTGCGGCCAATGAGGCCAATCTTGCGCCCAACATCCACCTGCAGGCCCGCCCCTTCGAGCAAAGCCCGCCCGCCAAGACGAATGGTGAGATCACGGATGGTCAGAACAGTCATGGACGCGGGTTGTGGGGCAGAGGGGGGGATGCGTCAAAGGGGAGGCGGGGGCGCTGCCCCCGATTCTCCCCCCAACCAAATGCCTGAAGCCCCAGCGGTTACGCCGGTCTTCCTTCTATGACGTTTCGCCCAATCTGATAGCAATGCAAAGCACATGGGAAATGGCGTATTACCACGCCATCCACCGTCGTCTCGGCTGTCTTGCTACGGGTTGATGCGCCAACAGGCACAGGATGGCGCGGGTTCTTCCGGGCAAACTCTATCAGTCCCTTCAATTCGCTTGGGCTATCCACAAAGCGATCCGACCATTTGATTTCATAGGCCCAGGCCGGCCGAAAGGTAGCCGCGTCCACGCGAACCAGGTCAACCTCCCGATCCTGTCGGCCCGATTTCCAACGCGCGTAATGGATATTGCTCAACTGGTCGGAATGGAACCACTGGCTGAAGATGGCGGTCTCAGCCATATTGCCCATCGCCTCATCATCTTCGGTAAGCGAGGCGAACAATGCCGCCCTCATGGAAGGGTTTGTCAGATACGCCTTGAACCGGCGCATTCTTTGGAATGTGCGACCGGAATCATCAACGCGGCGAACGCGGACAATCAGGAACGCAGCTTCAAGATATTCTAGATAGCGAGAAATGGTATTCTTCGCTACGCCCGAGCTTGATGCTAGGCCTTCAAGGCTGATCTCTTGGCCGGAATGATAGGCAATGGTTGTAAATAGGCGATTGAGCTCCTGAATATCCTGGATACCGTATAGGCTTGGCAGGTCGCGCAGCAGCACCTTGTCTACAATGTCTCGGCCAAGGTATCGCCGAACATCCGCGCGTATTTGCTGGTTGAATACCGCTTCTGGATATCCACCAAAATTCAGATAGTCGATGAAAGCGCGGTTGAGCGCGCCAATGTCTGTGGTCATGAACCGGCGGTTCTGCCCTTGGTGGTTGGGGCGGATCAGTTCCTTCTCCAACCCCTGAAAATCAAGGAATTCAGCGAATGTCAGTGGGGGGAGGAAAAAGTCGGTGAAACGCCCTGCGCCGGACTCGTGACTCTTGAGACGTAACGCGGCGGCCGCTGAACCCGAGGCTATGAAGCGTGTATTCGGGAACCTATCCGTCAAAACCTTCAGGTGAACTTCCCAGTCTTTCAGGTACTGAATTTCGTCGAAAATTATGATCCGACGATCTGATGCCGTATGGCCGGTCTGCTTCTCAAAAAGGGAGATCAACCGTTCAAGCGGCATGGCGCTGTAGAGCGGGGTATCAATAGAGGCAAAAAGGATGTTCTTTGGTGGAAACCCCTCCTTCAGCGCATGTCTTACCAACTGTTCCAGCATGACCGTCTTGCCGACGCGCCTTGGCCCCATAAGGATCAGCGCGCGGCGAACGCCCCAGTTCAGGGCAAGCTCTCTGAAATTCGCGAAATATGCCCGCGTATGGGCAAAGTCCGTGCCAATGGCGCCACGTTGATCAGCCCACCAAGGGTTGTCACGCTCTAGGCTTTGCAGAATGTCTTTTTCGGCTATTTCCAGCATGTCATCCACCCATGTTCAAATAGTATCATGGTGCTAAAATTATCTCAACAAAATTGGCAAGAGACTGATTATGCTTGAAAAATCCTGTATGAATAGTAATCCGAAAGCCGGTTTCAGCGGGCAGCGCCCCCAAGCCACTCCCTAACCCCACGCTTGACGCCCCACCCCCCAGCGCGTAAATGCGCGCGTCTCGCCGCAAGGCGCCGGCCCCCTTTGCCCAGGTGGCGGAATTGGTAGACGCGCAGGTTTCAGGTACCTGTGGCCGCAAGGCTGTGAAGGTTCGAGTCCTTTCCTGGGCACCAGTTTTTCTCTTGCTCAAGCGGCGCGACCAATGGGTTCCACCTTATTCTCCCATGCCGGCGTGACCATCCGGCTTCACCGTAATGATTTGCCGGATGGCCTGGATTTGGGCCGTGTGGTCGCCATTGATACGGAAACCATGGGGCTGAACCCGCATCGGGACCGGCTTTGCCTGGTGCAGCTATCTTCGGGCGATGGGTCCGCGCATCTGGTGCAAATCAGCCCAACTTCGCTTGGTGGGCGTGGGGCGGATGCGCCCAATCTGAAGAAGTTGTTGTCTGATCCGGCGGTCACCAAGTTGTTTCATTTCGCGCGGTTTGATGTCGCGGCGTTGTATCATGCGCTTGGTGTTGTCACGGCGCCGGTGATTTGCACCAAAATCGCCGCCAAGCTGGTGCGGACTTTTACCGATAGGCATGGGCTCAAGGATTTGTGCCGGGAATTGCTGGGGGTGGAAATTTCCAAGCAGCAGCAGACGTCTGATTGGGGTGCGGCGGAACTCACTACGGAACAAATGGCCTATGCCGCTTCTGATGTGCTGCATTTGCATGCGCTTTGGGCCAAGCTTGAAGGCTTGTTGAAGCGTGAAGGGCGGCTGGATTTGGCGGAAGCCTGTTTCCGCTTCCTGCCGGCGCGCGGGCGGCTTGATCTGCTGGGTTATGAGGACCCAGATATCTTTCACCACTAAACGCCTCTGGCATTTTTTTTGCAGGGCCGGCGCCAGAATTTATTGACCCTTGAGGGCCCTCGCCTCATACAAGGGGGCGTGAATACTATCAGCCCTCATCCAGACCTTACCGAAGGCCGCCGCGTGCTGGCGCTTGAAGCGGATGCGCTGCGCGCGCTCGCCGATGTTTTGGATGATGGTTTTGTGCGCGCCGTTGGTTTGCTCGCAGGGGTTACCGGGCGCGTTGTGGTCTCCGGCATGGGGAAATCGGGCCATGTGGCGCGCAAGATTGCGGCGACCATGGCTTCCACCGGCACGCCGGCGCTGTTCGTGCACCCGGCCGAGGCTTCGCATGGCGATTTGGGGATGATCCTGGCTGGGGATGCGGTGCTGGCACTCTCCAACTCCGGCGAGACGCCGGAATTGGCCGATTTGATCGCGCATTCCCGCCGCTTCAGCCTGCCGCTGATTGGCATTGTGGGCCGCGCGGGCAGCACCTTGGCGCGCGCGGCGGATGTCGCGCTGGTTTTGCCAGCAGCGCCTGAGGCCTGCCCGATGGGGCTCGCCCCCACAACTTCCACCACCATGCAAATGGCGCTGGGCGATGCCTTGGCGGTGGCCTTGCTGACGCGGCGGGGTTTTACCGCGTCCGATTTTCGCGTGTTCCATCCGGGCGGCAAGCTCGGCGCGCGGCTGTCGCGCGTGCGGGATCTGATGCATGGCGCGACGGAATTGCCCTTGGCGCCGCCGGATATGCCGATGGAAGCCGCGATTTTGGCGATGACCGCGCGGCGCTTTGGCTGCCTTGGCGTCGTCAGCGCCGATGGCGCGCTCGCCGGCGTGATCACGGATGGCGATTTGCGCCGGTCGCTCGAAGCCTCGGGCGGGGCTGCGTTGCTCGCGCGCCCAGCAGGTGAGGTGATGACGCGCAATCCAAGGGCCATCAGCGGCGATATGCTGGCGGCTGAAGCGCTCGGGGTCATGAACAAGAACGCCATCACGGCGCTGTTCGTGGTGGATGAAGCGCGCCGGCCAATCGGCATTTTGCATATCCATGATTTGTTGCGCGCGGGTGTGGCGTGAAGAACCGCGCACCTGATGCCAGCGTGATGCCAGCGCCACGCGCGCCGCGGCGCATCACGCCACCGTCGCGCGAACGCTGGTCGCCCTCGGCGGGGCAAATGGCGCGGCGGCGGTTGGTGGTCAGTGCGCTGAAATGGCTGGTGCCAGGTGCGGGCTTGGCGCTGCTGCTGATCATCGCCATCTGGCCGGAATTGGAAGGGGCGGAAGAACGCGCGCGCGTTTCCTTCCGCCGTGTCGCGCAAACGGCGCCTGAAGCCGTGCGGATCGTCGCACCCCGTTATCAGGGCGTGGATGAATTGAACCGGCCCTATACAGTCACGGCATCGGTCGCTGTTCAGGGACAGGATCAGGATATCGTTGATCTTGAAGCACCACGCGCTGATTTGCTGATGACCGATGGTTGGGTGCTGCTGGAATCGCGCGAAGGCCGGCTGGACAAGGCGCGCAATCATCTTGATCTGCGCGGTGAGGTCACGCTCTGGCATGATGGCGGCAATCTGCTGGTGACCGAAGAAGCCGCGATTGAATTGAAGGAAGGTGCGGCTTCCGGCGACAAGCCCGTTGCCGCGCAAGGTCCCTTCGGTACCTTGGTGAGCGAAGGTTTCCGCCTTTATGACAAGGGCGCGGTGGTGGTCTTTACAGGCCAATCGCGCGCCCTGCTGGAAGGCCGGCAATGATCCGGCGTATCGCCTTGGCGTTTTGTGTTGTTGCGGGTGTTGCCTCGGCGCAGATGGCCGACCTCAATCAGGGTGGGCCCATCGAAGTCACAGCGCGTGATGGCATGGAGTGGCGCCAGAATGAACAATTGGTGATCGCGCGCGGTGCGGCGCGGGCGGTGCGCGGGGGCGTGACTGTTGATTCGGATCTGCTGCTGGCGCGCTATCGCCCGCGTGGCGGCGCGCCGGCTGAAACACGTCCTGCAAGCGAAGGCCCCGGTGGCGCAAGCGAGATTTGGCGCCTGGAAGCCGAAGGCAATGTTGTGATCACCACGGCAACCGACCGAGCCGAGGGTGATCGCGCGATTTATGATCTTGATCAGGCGGTCATGGTGCTGACCGGGCGCAATCTGCGCCTGACCTCGCCCGATAATGTGCTGACCGCGCGGGACAGTGTGGAATATTGGCCGCAAAGGCGCATGGCAGTCGCGCGCGGTGATGCGGTCGTGGTGACCAAGGATGACAAGCGCGTGCGCGCTGATGTGCTGGTGGCCTATTTCAAGGAAGCGCCAACCGAAGCGGGCGGCGCACCGCGCCCTCAGCCTGCACGTAGTGCGGGCGAAGCCGCGCCGGGGGAAGGCAGCAATCTGGAAAAGGTCGAAGCCTATGGCCGGGTTGAAATCCGCACAGCCGAGGAAGTCATTCGCGGGGATAGTGGCGTCTATACGCCGCCCAATGGGCTGGCGCGGTTGCTTGGCAATGTGCGGATTGTGCGCGGTGACAATACGCTGACCGGGCAGGAAGCCATTGTGAATATGAACACCGGCATTTCGCGGCTTGTCGCAACGCCAGGTGAGCGCGTGCGCGGCCTGATCGTGCCTGGTGAGGGCCAAAACCTTCCCGCCCCAGGGGCTCCTGCACGATGAATGACGCACCGCAGATGAAAGTGGTTCCGGGTTCCGGCGGGCTTTACGCCACTGGGCTCGGCAAGCGCTATAAGAAGCGGCCTGTGGTGCGTAATGTGTCGCTGTCATTGCAACGCGGCGAAGCGGTTGGGCTGCTCGGCCCGAATGGCGCCGGCAAGACAACCACGTTTTACATGATCACCGGCCTGGTGCAGCCCGATGAAGGGCGCGTGATGATGGATGGGCATGATGTCACCATGCTGCCCATGTATCGCCGCGCCCGACTTGGGCTCGGGTATTTGCCGCAGGAGGCCAGCATTTTTCGCGGCCTGACGGTGGAACAAAATATCCGTGCCGCGCTGGAAGTGGTGGAACCGGAAGCAGATCGGCGCGCCGCGATGCTGGATGAATTGCTAGCGGAATTCGGCATTGCGCATTTGCGCCGCGCGCCCGCGCTGGCGCTTTCCGGTGGTGAACGCCGGCGCTGCGAAATCGCCCGTGCGCTCGCCACACATCCTTCCTATATCCTGTTGGATGAACCGCTGGCCGGTATTGACCCCATCGCCGTTGGCGAAATTCGCGATCTGGTCAAGCATTTGAAGGATCGCGGCATTGGCGTGCTGATCACTGACCATAATGTGCGCGAAACGCTGGAAATCATTGACCGCGCCTATATCCTGCATGATGGCAAGGTGCTGATGGAAGGCAACCCGCAGGAAATCGTGGCGAATGAGGATGTGCGCCGCGTCTATCTTGGCGAAAAATTCAGCCTCTAGTGCGAAGCTTCCGCCGCATGGTCACTGCCCCCCTTTCTACCTGGCTTTGTGAGCAGCCCTGATGGCGCTCGGCCCGCGCCTTGACCTGAGGCAATCGCAGCAGCTGGTAATGACGCCGCAGCTGCGCCAAGCGATCAAGCTGCTGCAATCCTCCAATCTTGAAGTCTCGGCCTTTGTCGAGGAAGAGCTTGAACGCAACCCGCTTTTGGAACGTGATGAACGCCCCATCGCCGGGCCGGATGCCGGGCGCAGCACTGATCCGTTGCCGGCAACGCCCGAGCCTGCCGATGCCGCCAGCGCCGCTGCTTCCGATGCGCTGCCGTCGGAAAACGCCGCGCCGCTCGATGCCGAATGGGATAATGTTTATGACAATGGCCTGCCGCCGGTTGGCCGCGGCGGGCGCAGCGATTTTGAGGATGATCTTTCCGGCATTGAAGCCATGGAAGCGCCGGAACGGTCCTTGCGCGATCATTTGGCAGAACAGATCAGGCTGAATTTCACCCTCCCACAGGAACGGTTGATTGCGGGAAATCTTCTTGCGCTCGTGGATCAGGCGGGGCGGCTGCATGCACGTGCGCAGGTGATTGCAGATGCGCTCGGCTGTGAAGAAGCGCTGGTGGAACGGGTACGGCTTGCCATGGCGCGCTTCGATCCGGTTGGCATGTTCTGCCATGATTTGGCGGAATGCCTTGCGGTACAATTGCAGGATCGCAACCGCTATGACCCGGCCATGGCGGCGCTGCTCGCCAATCTGGAATTGCTCGCCAAACGTGATCTGAAGGGTTTGCAGCAGATTTGCGGCGTGGATGCCGAAGACATGGCGGAAATGGTCGCGGAATTGCGGCGGCTGGACCCCAAACCGGGCGCTTCCTTTGATGCGCCGCCGGCGCCGACGCTTGTGCCGGATGTGCTGATGCGCCGCGGACCCAATGATGATTGGATTGTGGAGCTTAATCTGGAAACCCTGCCGCGCGTTTTGGTGAATAGGGGTTTCTTCGCCTCGGCCAATGTCAGCGCGCGCGGCAAGGACGATAAGAATTGGATCGCAGAGCGTTTCCAGACCGCGTCATGGTTGGTGAAGTCGCTGGAACAACGCGCCAATACCATCCTGAAAGTAGCGGCCGAGATCGTGCGTCGGCAGGATGGTTTCTTCCGCCATGGTGTTGGGCATCTCCGTCCGCTGATCCTGCGCGATGTAGCGGATGAGGTTTCGCTGCATGAAAGCACCGTATCGCGCGTGACATCGAACAAGGCCATCGCCACGCCGCGCGGTACTTTTGAGCTTAAGTATTTCTTCACCACCGCCATTTCCGGCACGCGCGGCGGGGAAGCGCATAGCGCGGAGGCCGTGCGCTACCGCATCAAGGCCATGGTGGATGCCGAAAGCCCGGATGACATCCTGTCCGATGATACGATTGTGGCCCGGTTGCGCGAAGAAGGCGTGGACATTGCCCGGCGAACTGTGGCCAAATACCGGGACGCGCTGCGCATTCCATCATCCGTGCAGCGCAAACGGGAGAAGGCCGCCTCGGCCTGATCCGGACACAAGGGCGACCCGGGAGGAAGGGAAGGGTCGCGCGCCCGGTCGCCAAGGGGCGGCCCCTCCGCTTTGCAAAAGGGAGGGCATAGCCCCATGCATATTACGGTTGCCGGCAAACAGGTTGAAACCGGTGAAGCGCTGAAGACCCATGTGAGCGACGGGCTGGCGGCGATTACCGCCAAGTATTTTGACCACGCGCTTGAAGCCAATGTGACCTTCCACAAGCATCGAAGCCAATTCAGTTGTGACATCAACCTGAAGGCCGGGCGCGGGCTGATGATGCGCGCCGAAGGTGAGGGCGCCGATGCGCATCGCGCTTTTGAGGTTGCGGCCGAGCATCTGGGGAAGCGCTTGCGCCGCTATCGCCGGCGCGTGAATGAACATGCCCGGTCCTTCGCCGGTGAACGGGAAGCGGCGGCAGAGGAAGCGCCGCGGGGACGCCGCTATGTGATCGAAGCCCCGGCCGATGAGGAAGCGCCCGAGCATGGCGACCATGGCGCGATCATCGCCGAAAACCCGGCGCATATCGAAAAGCTGAGTGTGGGTGAGGCGGTGATGCGGCTTGATCTGGCCCAGGCGCAGGCGCTGATGTTCCGCAACAAGAAGGGTGGCGGGCTGAATGTTGTCTATCGCCGCGCCGATGGGAATATCGGCTGGATTGATCCGGGGGAGGGGTAGGGTTTAGCCCTCGGCATAGGGGCTGGCATGGCGTAGGAAAGCGCCATGCCAGATATCAACCAATTCGTCCTATATCTCGCCGCAGCTTTCCTGCTGGCAGTGACACCCGGCCCAGGGATTTTCTATGTCGCGGCGCGCAGCCTGGCGGGCGGACGGGCTGAGGGTATTGCCTCCAGCTTTGGCACCGCGCTTGGGGGTCTGGTGCATGTGCTGGCCGGGGCGCTTGGTGTTTCCGCCATTGTGCTGGCGAGTGCCGAGTTGTTCACCGCGCTGAAATGGCTTGGCGCAGGCTACCTGGTGTGGCTTGGGGTGCGGACTATCATCGTCGCGCGGCGCGATGCGGTGCAGGCTTTGGCCGGCGCCGATCCTGCCCCAGCGATGGGTGCGGCGCGGGCATTCCGTGAAGGTGTGGTGGTCGAAGCGCTGAACCCGAAAACCGCCGCCTTTTTCCTGGCCTTCATTCCGCAGTTTCTTGACCCCAGCGCGGGCGCGGTGGCGCTGCCCTTCATTCTGTTGGGCTCGATTTCAGTGGCGCTGAATACGCTGGCGGATATTGTCGTGGCGATGGGCGCCAGCCGTATCCGCGAAGGTACGGCGACACGACCCGCCTTCATCCGTCGGCTGCGCGAAATCTCTGGCGCATCAATGATTGCCTTGGGGGCTGGCTTGGCGCTGGCCAAGCGGCAGTAACTTTTTGTGTGGCGCGCCTGGAAATGGCGCGCCACACTCTATGCTTACGCGCTTTCGTAAAGCCGCGTCAGGCTGAATTCGCGGTGGCCGAGCAATTCGGCCGCAGTCAATTCACCGTCCGCAGTGCGGATGATGCAATCAAGCAAAGCCTCACCGGCATCATCCATATTCATCTGGCGCTGCAAGAGCCCCGTCACATCCACATCAATATGTTCAGACATGGTGCGCTGCGTGCGCGGGTTCGCCGTGAGCTTGATCACCGGCAGGATCGGGTTGCCGATGACATTGCCCTGCCCGGTCGGGAAGGTGTGCACGGCGAAGCCTGATGCGGCGCAAAGGGTCACCATCTCGGCCGCGGCGGAGCTGGAATCCATGAACCAAAGCCCCGAATGGGTGGGTTCTTCCGCCTTGTCCAGCACACCATCCACCAGGCACTTCTTCCCGATCTTTTGGATATTGCCGAGAGCCTTTTCCTCGATGGTGGTGAGGCCACCTTCGATATTGCCCTTGGTGGGTTGGCTTTCGGAAAGATCGTTCGTCTTATTGGTTTCCACCACGCGCTGGTAGCGGTCAAACATCGCCTGGAATTGGGCGCGGATTTCCGGCGTGCGGCAACGCTCCGCCACCAGATGCTCACCGCCAGTCAATTCGGTGGTTTCACCGAACACCAGCGTATTGCCGTTTTCCCAGAGCTTGTCGAAGGAATTGCCAACCGTCGGGCAGGAAGCGAGGCCCGATGTGGTATCGCTTTCACCGCATTTGGTGGAAACCCACAGCTCCTGAATGGAAGCACGGGACTTCTTCAAGCGCGATGCGTGCTTGACCATGCGATAGGCCGCGCGGGAGGCATTGGCGATGGTATTGATGTCGCCATTCTGTTCGATGGCGAAACCTTCCACCGGCTTGCCGGATTTGGCGATGCCTTCAACAATGCGCCCGGTCCAGCCCGGTTCAATGCCAATCACGACCACGCCGGCGACATTCGGGTTGGTCCCCGTGCCGATCAGCGTGCGGAAATGCAGATCAAGATCGGCGCCGAATTGCAGGCGGCCATAGGCGTGCGGAATGGCCAGCGCGCCCTTGATGTTGTTCGCCACCGCTTCGCAAGCCGCGTTGGAAAGATCATCAACCGGCAGAATGATGACATGGTTGCGCACACCCATGCGGCCATTTTCGCGGCGCCAGCCTTCGAAGGAGGCGTTTTTCAGATTAATGCCCATGGCGCTTACCACCGCTTCGTCTTGACGTTATGGACATGCAGATGCTCGCCAGCGGAGATGTCCTTCACCGCCTTGCCGATATCAATGCCGTATTTGATGATGGTATCACCGGCTGAAATGGCGCGAATGGCAAGCTTATGGCCGATCGGGATATCCGACTTGGCGTTGAAGGTGATCATCTTGTCCTGATCCATGATCCAGCCATTCAGCGCCTGGCCGGATTTGATCCCTTCGACAACCACGACGCCGACGGAATCGCCTTCGTCATGCACACAGAAATGCACGGTCATGCCGGCATATCCTCCCTCTTTTGATAATGGTTGGAAAGCTAGGGCGCAGCCCGTTCCGGGTCAATCAGGCAGGTGACATCAGAGTGGTAGGGCGGTGGTTGATTTCACGCATTCCATGGCAAAGCGGGATGTCACCTTGCGCAGGCTGGAAACCCGGGCCGTCAGCTTACGGTAGAAGACATCATAGGCCGGCATGTCTGAGACGACGACGCGCAGCAGGTAATCCACATCGCCACCAAGGCGCCAGCATTCGACGATTTCCGGCATCTCTGCCACGGTTTTCGCAAAGCTTTCGATCCAGGTGGCAGAATGATCACCCGTTTCAATGGCGACAAAAACCGAAATGCCAAGGCCGAGTTTTTCCGCATTCACCAGCGTTACGCGGCCGGTGATGATGCCGCTCTCCTCCATGCGGCGGATGCGCTTCCAGCAGGGGGTTTGCGTCAGCCCGACCTCCTTCGCGATGTCACCCAATGAGAGTGAGGCATCGGCCTGAATCAGGCGGAGGATGGCAAGATCAGTGGCATCCAGATCATTGGGCTTGGACAAGTGGGGCTCCCGCTCGAAAAAACTGCATCACGTGTCAGGCATCAATAGCCGGATCAGACCATCAAGCTGATCAAGGTCGTTATAGCTGATTGTGACCTGCCCGCCCTTGCCGAAATGCTTGATCGCGACTTGCAAGCCAAGACGTTCAAGCAATTGGCGCTCCAGCGCCAGTATATCGGAATCCTTGGCATTGGTGCGCCGTGCTTCAGGGTTTTTCGGCTGTGCCGCAGCCATGGCTTCGGCCTGACGCACTGAAAGGCCGCGGGTGAGGATTTGTGTGGCGAGCTTTTCCGGCTCCTCCGCCCCCAGCAGGGCGCGGGCATGCCCGGCACTCAGGCGCCCGGCGCGCAAATGTTCGCGAATGGCAGGTGGCAAATTGAGCAGGCGGAGCGTATTGGCGATGTGGCTGCGCGATTTGCCAACTGCGCGTGCCAGGCTTTCCTGATTGAGGCCGAATTGGTCCATGAGGCGCGCGAACCCCTCCGCTTCCTCGATCGCGTTCAAATCCTCGCGCTGTAGGTTTTCGACCAGCCCGGCGGCCATCGCCATGCGGTCGTCAAAATCGCGGATGACGACTGGCACGTCATGCAGCTTGGCGATTTGCGCCGCACGCCAGCGGCGTTCGCCACCTATGATCTGATAGCGCCCAGCGGCACCTGGCTTCGGGCGCACGAGCAGGGGCTGCAAGATACCGTGTTCGGTGATGGAGGCCGCGAGTTCCTGCAGCCCCTGGCGGTCAGGTTCCATGCGCGGCTGAAATGGGCCAGGTTCGATCATGGCAATCG
The DNA here is from genome assembly GCA_020249465.1 of Roseomonas sp. GTDB lineage: Bacteria > Pseudomonadota > Alphaproteobacteria > Acetobacterales > Acetobacteraceae > Neoroseomonas. The sequence continues at coordinate 25,173 of JADCFP010000071.1, forward strand.
GCAGGCTGCGCGGTGGGCCAGCTTGGGGCGCGCTTGGCGGCGGTGGCGCATCACCCATCAGGGCCGAGAGGCCCATGCCGAGCCGGGCGGGCTTTTTCATTGCGCCGAGTCCTTTGGTTGCTTCTCGCGGCGGATCCATTCCTGCGCGAGTGCTACATAGGCTTCCGCACCCGCAGAGCGGTGGTCATAAACCAAAACCGGCAGGCCATGGGATGGCGCTTCGGTAATGCGAATGTTGCGAGGAATCACCGTATCATAGACCTTGTCGCCAAAAAATTTGCGCACATCGGCGGCGACCAGTTCCGATAAATTGTTGCGTTTATCGAACATTGTCAGGATGATGCCGCCGAGCTTGAGGCTTGGGTTCAAGCTTTTGCTGACACGTTCAATGGTGCGCGTAATCTGGGAAACGCCCTCAAGCGCGAAGAATTCGCATTGCAATGGCACCAAAACCTCATCCGCCGCGACCAGGGCATTCAGCGTGATCAGGCCAAGTGATGGCGGGCAATCAATGATGATCAGGTCCGTGTCGGCCAGCGTCTCGCCTGCGGCTTCCAGTGCATTCAGCAGGCGCCTTTCGCGGGCTTCCACATCAATCAATTCAATCTCAGCGCCGGATAAATCGGCATCAGCCGGCAGCAGGTCAAGCTGTGGGATGCGCGATGGCTTCACTAGTTCGGCCAAGGGCGCGGTACCGACCAGCAACGCATAGCTGCCCTGGCCCCTTTCCTGACGCGGCAGGCCAAGACCAGTGGAGGCATTGCCCTGCGGGTCCAGGTCAATCAGCAGAACCTTGCGCGTGGTAGCCAGCGCCGTGGCAAGATTGATTGCCGTCGTCGTCTTACCGACCCCGCCCTTTTGATTGGCGATGGCGATGATTTTCGGCCTGGCAGGGCTAGGGCTGGACACGTTGGATATTGCTCAGGCGCAGGATGGTTGCTTCGGGGCTGGTCGCACTTGGAAAGCGCTCAAGGGTGAAGTGCCAGTCCTGGGCGGCTTCCGTCAACTCTTTCTCGGCGGTCTTGCCTTTGGGGAATAACGCGACGCCGCCCGGCGCCAGAAATTTAGCGGCATGGGGCAGCAGGGACGCCAGCGGCGCAAGGGCGCGGGCGGTGATCGCGGCAAGCGGGGGGAGCTTTGCGTTCTCAGCGCGGCTGGCATGCACGCGAACCATGGGCAGCTTCAACTGGGCGCTTGCTTCAATAAGAAAGGCAGCCTTGCGCTTGTCGGACTCCACCAAATGAAACTCGCGATCCGGCTGCAGGATCGCGAGCACCATGCCTGGCAAGCCGGCGCCCGAGCCGATATCGGCGACCGGGCCTTGCCTCGGCAGCAGCGGCCCTAACTGCGCGCTATCGGCGATGTGGCGCTGATCTATTTCGGCAGCGGTTTCCCCGGAAATCAAATTGATCCGGGCATTCCAGCGCAGCAGTAGATCCCGATAGGCTGCAAGCAGATCAGTGGTTTCGGGGCTATGTTTCACGTGAAACGTTGGGCGTCGCGCCGCAAATGCACTGCAAGCGCCGCCAGGGCGGCTGGGGTGACGCCCTGAATCCGGCCAGCGGCGCCCAAAGTGGCGGGGCGCGCGGCTTTCAGCCGCTGGCGCATTTCAGCGGAAAGCCCATCAACGGCATCGAAATCAAGCGTCTCCGCGATGGTTGCCTTTTCCTCGCGTTCCAGAAGGCGCCGCTCAACTTCCTGCCGGCGCAAATAAGGCGCGTAGAGTGCTTCGGCTTCGAGCTGGGTGCGTATGGCGGGGGCAATGTCCCGCAACCAAGGAAAGGCAGCTTCGACTTTCTCCATCGCCACACTGGGCAAAGCCAGCACTTCAAGGACCGACCGGCGGCGGCCATCCTGATTGACGGCAATACCGAAACCGGAAAGCGCGGCAGGTGTTGCCCCGTCGGCAGTGGCGCGCGCCAAGGCTTCAGCAACGGCCTTGGCAAAGGCGCGATGGCGCCACGCCCGATCAGCACCAACACAGCCCCACGCAATCCCGCGCTCAGTAAGCCTGAGGCCCGCATTATCCGCCCGGAGTGACAGGCGATGTTCGGCCCGCGCCGTGAGCATGCGATAAGGTTCGGACACTCCCTGAAGGGTCAGATCATCCATCAGCACGCCAATATAGGCCTCGCTGCGGGTAAAGACCGCCTCGGGCGCAGCACCCGAAGCACGGCGGGCAGCATTGACCCCGGCCATGAGGCCCTGGGCGCCGGCTTCCTCATACCCCGTGGTGCCATTGATCTGGCCGGCCAGGAACAAGCGCGGCACTTGGCGCAATTCCAACATAGGGGTCAGCGCGCGGGGGTCAATGTGATCATACTCAATCGCATAGCCCGGGCGCAGAATGCGGGCCTGGCCGAGGCCGGGGATGGAAGCCACCACCTGTTCCTGCACGGCTTCTGAAAGGCTCGTGGAAATGCCGTTCGGATAGACTGTTGGGTCAGCAAGCCCTTCAGGTTCAAGGAAAATCTGGTGCCGTTCGCGTTCAGCAAAGCGCACCACCTTATCTTCAATGGAAGGGCAGTAGCGTGGCCCCACACCCTGAATGCGCCCGCCATAGACAGCGCTTGATTGAAGATTGTCCCGTATGATGGCGTGGGTTTCGGGCGTCGTCGCCGTGATGCCGCAAGTCACCTGGCGATTGGTGATCCGCTCCGTCAGCCAGGAAAGCGGCTCCGGCGGGTCATCCCCCGGTTGCGCTTCCAGCGCCGTCCAATCAATCGTGCGGCCATCCAGCCTGGGCGGTGTACCAGTCTTGAGCCGCGCAAGCGGCAAGCGCAAGCGCTCGAAAGCCAAGGCTAGGCCAATCGCCGGCGCATCCCCTACCCGGCCCGCCGGGAAACGCCTTTCGCCAATATGAATTTCACCACGGAGGAAGGTGCCTGTGGTGATGATCGCGGCCCCGCAGCGGATGCGCTGGCCATCGGCGGTCAGGATGGCGGCAAGGCCTCCCACCTCATCAAGTTCCAACCCCTCAGCGCCGCCAGCCATGATCGTAAGGCCCGGCTGAGCCCGCAGCAGCGCCTGCACTGCCTCCCGATACAGTCGCCGATCCGCCTGGGCGCGCGGCCCGCGTACCGCCGGACCCTTGGAAAGATTGAGCATCTTGACGTGAATGGCCGCCGCATCCGCTGCGCGGGCCATAATGCCATCAAGCGCGTCAATTTCGCGGACCAGATGCCCTTTGCCCACCCCGCCAATGGCTGGGTTGCAGGACATTTCGCCAATGGTTTCAATCTTATGGGTCAGCAGCAGCGTACGCGCACCACAGCGCGCTGCAGCCGCCGCGGCTTCACAGCCGGCGTGCCCGCCACCCACCACCACAACGTCAAAGGTCAAATCCGCGCCAGTCATGCGCCGCCTATACCAGCATTACTTGCCGATACAGAAGTCCCGAAAGACAATATCGAGAATTTCCTCGACACCCACGCGCCCTGTTAGCCGACCAAGGGCGAAGAGCGCGGCCCGCAGCGCTTCGGCGGTCAGTTCCGGTAAGTTGGCTGCCTCGGCATCGGCCAGCAGCGCTACTGCTTCGGTCAGAATCGCCCGGTGCCGCGGACGCGTGAGTTGATTGCCCTCACCCGCGCCCGCGAGCCGGAGCGCCGCCTCGGTAAGCCAGCTTCTCAGCGCGTCCAGCCCAGTACCCTCACGTGCGGAAACCGACAAAGTGGGCGCGCCGCCAATCTCGGCAGGCCCAGCTTGAAGGTCGCTTTTATTGACCAGGACAAGCGCCTCTGGGCGAACCCAGCGCAGCGTCTCGGCATCAGGCGGCTGATCGGCGGCGAAGACCGTCATTACAAGTTGCGCTTCCTCTGCCCGGCGCTCGGCGCGCTTGATGCCCTCTGCCTCAATCTCGTCGCCGGCTTCTCTCAGGCCAGCGGTGTCAGACAGGGTTACAGGAACGCCCGCCAAGTCCAGCCGCGCCTCCACAATATCGCGCGTCGTGCCAGCGCGGGCGGAGACTATGGCTGCCTCCCTGCCCACCAAGGCATTGAGAAGCGATGATTTTCCGGCGTTTGGAGCGCCAATGATGGCAAAGACCAAGCCCTCGCGCAGCAATTCGCCGCGCCTCGCATCGGCCAGATGTACCGCAATTTCTGCACGTAGCTCCCCTGCCCCAGCGCGTGCCTTGGCATCCAGATCGGTCGGAAGACCATCCTCGGCAAACTCAATCGCCGCTTCCTGATGCGCCAGCAGCCGCGCCAGACGCTCAGCCCACCCACCATAAAGCTTGGCCAAGCCACCACCAGCCTGATGAAGCGCCTGGCGGCGTTGCGCTGCGGTCTCGGCAGCAATCAGATCAGCGATGCCCTCGGCTGCCGTCAGGTCCATCTTGCCATGCAGAAAGGCGCGGCGGGTGAATTCGCCGGGCTCAGCCTGACGCAGCCCGGCCACCGCCAGCGCCTCCATTACCCCGGCAATGACGCTGCGCCCACCATGCAGATGAAACTCCGCCGCATCCTCACCCGTATAGGAAGCCGGACCGGGGAACCATAGTACCAAAGCATGATCCAGGGTTTCCCCATCGGCGGCGCGCAACCGGCGCAGGCTTGCACGCCGCGGGGGCGGCAAGCCGCCCGCCAAACGCCTCACCGCCTCAGCGGAACGGGGCCCTGATAGCCGCAGCACCGCAACGGCGCCGGCTGCGGCACCGCTCGCCACGGCATAGATCGTATCGGCGGCGCTCAACACTGACCCCGTTTCACGTGAAACACTAAATGGCCCTCAAGCTTTCGCTGGCGGGACATCGCGCTCCGTCAGCATCAGCCGGGTCACACGCCCCTTCTCCCGCAGATGTACCTCAAGAACCTCATCAATATCGGATTTCGTTGCGACTTTATACCAAACGCCCTCGGGGTAGATCACCATGGTCGGCCCGAATTCGCAGCGGTCCAGGCAGCCGGCCATGTTCACCCGCACCCCGGCCAGGCCCAGCTCCTTTGCACGCGCCTTCATGTAATCGCGCAAGCCCTCACTACCGCGCGCCGCGCAGGAGCCGCGCTTGTGGTCATCAGGCCGCCGATTGCAGCAGACGAAGACATGCGCCAGAAAATGCAGCGGCGGATCAGCAACCTGCTGCGCCTCAGCTTTCATCTCATCCACGGGCATCCTCCCTACACCAACTTCAAACGCGCCACCGCTTGACGCTGCCCAGCCATAATGCCACTTCGCCCCCGCGTCATGCCGCAACTTTCTCTCCTGACCAATCTCGGCGATCTCACCATCTCGGAAGATGATGGCGCCATTGTTGCGCTTGATTGGGGTCGCGGGCGGGATCAGGAAGAAACCCCCCTGCTCCGCCGCGCCCGGGATCAGCTGCAAGATTATTTCGACGGCGAGCGCCTGACCTTTGACTTGCCCCTGGCACCCCATGGCTCCGATTTTCAGAAACGCGTCTGGGCGGCGCTTTGCGCCATCCCGCCCGGCGAGACCCGAAGCTATGCCGATATCGCCCGCGCCATCGGTTCCGCCCCGCGCGCGGTCGGCAGGGCCAATGGCGCCAATCCCATTCCCATTATCATTCCCTGCCACCGTGTCGTGGCAGCGGATGGATCGCTCGGTGGCTATTCCGGCGGCGACGGACCGGCTACAAAGCGCTTTCTTTTGGACCTCGAAAGCCGAGCGCTTCTTCTCCCCCTCAACCCCCCGGCGCCCCGTAAGCGCCCTTGATGGATACCCCCATGAATCACGCCATCCGCATCCATGAAACCGGCGGTCCGGAGAAAATGGTTTGGGAAGAAGTACCCCTTCCCTCCCCCAAGGCCGGCGAAGCGCTGGTTCGCCATAAAGCGGTCGGCCTCAATTATATCGACGTCTATTTCCGCACAGGCCTCTACAAGGCGCCCAGCATGCCCGCCATTATCGGCATGGAGGCCTCCGGCATAGTCGAAGCGATTGGTGAGGGCGTTACTGAGGTAAAGGTCGGCGACCGCGTTGCCTACGCCACTGGCCCGATCGGCGCCTATGCCGAAGCGCGCACCATCAAAGCTGATCGCCTGGTGAAAATGCCAGATGCGATCAGCTTCGAACAAGGTGCCGCGATGATGCTGCAAGGCATGACGGCGGCCTTCCTGATCAAGAAATGCTACGCCGCCAAGGCGGGCCAGACCGTGCTGATCCATGCCGCTGCCGGCGGCGTTGGCCTCATTCTGAGCCAATGGGCCAAGCACCTTGGCTGCACCGTCATTGGCGTTGTCAGCACACCTGAAAAGGCCGCTCTCGTGAGGCAACACGGCGTGGACCACGCGCTGCTCACCAGCGATGATATCCCCGCACGTGTGAAGGATATCACCAAGGGCGCGATGCTGCCGGTTGTCTATGACAGTGTTGGCAAGGATAGCTTCCTCACCTCGCTTGATTGCCTCTCACCTTACGGGCTGATGATTTCCTACGGCAATGCGTCCGGCCCGGTTGCGATCCCCGATCTTGGCATTCTCGCCGCCAAGGGCTCGCTCTATGTCACGCGCCCCACACTCGCGACCTATACCGCGCAACGCGACGATTTGGTTGCGCGCGCCAATGATTTGTTTGAGGTTGTGGCATCAGGCGCCGTCAAGATCCGGGTCAATCAAAGCTATGCGCTGAAGGATGCGGCTTCTGCCCATATCGCGCTTGAAGCCCGCAAGACCACGGGCAGCACAATCCTCATTCCGTGATGAATGCGGCTGGGCTTTGGTGGTATTCCATCAAGGTCCAGCCCACCCTGCCCATTACCCAAAGCGCATCGCCGGCACCTTATCCTGCGGCCGCACGTAATAGACATACCGATAGGCTTCCCGCATGCCGAGGCTTTGCTGCGCCGCGCAGGATGCCCGATTGCTGACGGCTACTTGCGCCCATATCCAGCGCGCCCCTTGCGCCTTGGCCCAATGCGCCGCGGCGCGGGTGATGCGGCCCGAGAGGCCGCGGCGGCGAGCCTCTGGCACGACAGCCAGATCGAAAAATCCTGCCAACTCTCCATCCGCCACCGCAGATATACAGGCAACCGGCTTGCCAGCCTCATGCAAGACAAGCCAGGCTGACGGCACCATCATCATGCCAACCGCACGCTCTTTTTCCGCGCGCCGTGCTGGCACTTGGTGCTCGGCGGTTGCGGTCACCGCCATCCAATCCGCATCGGGCGCCGCCAATACCCGCACATCAGCATCCGCGCAGGCGATATCTTCGGCCGGCACTACAAAAATAATCGTCTCATCCTTTGTCATATAGCCGCGCGCCGAGAGCATTGCCGCAAGGCCAGGCGGGTCCAGTGGTACAGACCGAAACCGCACCGGCAAACCCTGCGCCTCATACCTGGCTTCAATGCGCGCAACACGTGCCACCAGATCGGGATCATCTACGGGCGACAGTGAGCTCGCTGCATTGGCCCGCCCCGTACCGCCCAAAAAGCTCCGCACCACAAAGCTACCATCGAAGGCAACACGCTGCGCCGGTACGGCAGTCAGGCAAGCGCGTTCCAGCGCCGCCACATCGGGCATTATATCAGCAGGCATTGCTATACCTTGCCGATCACACCAGCGGCGGGATCTTCAGGTGCTGGGGCAGCCTTCGCTTCTCGCCGACGCGCATGCCAGGCTTCCATCAATTGCAGCACCGTCGCTGCGGTTTCTTCAATGCTGCGCCGTGTTACATCAATCACCGGCCAACCTTGCGCTGTGCATAGCCGCCGCGCGGCGATGATTTCAGCCTTCACGGCCTCGGGATCAATATACTCGGTAGTATCTTGCCGCACGCCTTGGCCGCCGATGATCTTCAAGCGATGACGGCGAATATCAATCAGTGCCTTGGCTTCGATGTAAAGGCCTACAACGGGGCAGGGCGGGTCGTTCAAAATCTCTGGCAGGCTTGCGCCCGGGACAATCGGCACATTCGCTGCCTTGATGCCGCGATTGGCCAAATAAAAGCAGGTCGGCGTCTTGCTGCTGCGCGATACGCCCACCAGCACCACATCGGCATTGCTAATGCCGACCGTCCCCTGCCCATCATCATGCGACAGCACGTAGTGCATGGCATCAATGCGCCTGAAGTAATCCGCATCCATCACATGCTGCGCAGCGCGTTTTTCACGCGCCCTGACGCCGGTTGCCTCCTGCAATAGCGCCATCACCGGATCAAGAGGCGAAAGACACGGCACACCCATGCGCTGGCAGGCTTCCTCCAGAATATGGCGCAGGCTTGAATCCACCAGCGTGTAAAGCACCGGGCCTGGTTCATGCTGGATGCCTTCCAGCACGCGGTCCAATTGCAGGCGGGATCGGATCAGGCTCCAGCGATGATCCACCACATGATGATCATCAAAGCGCGCGAGCGTCGCCCGCGCGATGGATTGCAGCGTCTCCCCGGTTGAATCGGATACCAGGTGCAGATCAATTTGCCTGTGGGGCATGGCGGGAGAATTCCGTGAATCAATGTGGATAACGGGGGTGGTTTCAGCCACTGGTCCCGCCCTGGCCTATAATGGGGACATAACCCAGGCGCCGCGCAAGCCTGAATGATTCTTCGCGGGCATACCCCGATACAAGCGCAATTCGCTTCCCACCCGATAATTCCAGCAAACCCTTTGGCGGCTTGCTCAGGACAAGGCTGTGGATGGAATTGGGAACACTTGCTTCCCCATCATCCACAGGCCCTACAAACACCCTCATCTTTCAGAATCTTAGATTCAATGCTTAGCTTCGTATCATGGAAACGGAAACCGAGCCCAGACGGGCCAAACCCTTTTTGCGCGTTCTGGCCGGAGAGGCCGTCTGGCCGCCGCCCGTATGGCTTATGCGCCAGGCCGGGCGTTATCTGCCCGAATATCGCGCCACGCGTGCCAAGGCCGGGGATTTCATCTCGCTCTGCACCACGCCCGATCTGGCGGCTGAGGTCACGCTGCAACCCATCCGCCGCTATGGCATGGATGCTGCCATTCTGTTTTCCGATATCCTTATGGTGCCCTGGGCCTTGGGTCAGGGTCTCCGCTTTGCCGAGGGCGAAGGACCACTGCTGGACCCCATTCGCTCACCCGAGGGTATTGCCGCACTCAATTTGGACGGTGTGCTGGCCAAAGCAGCGCCGATTTTTGAGACCGTACGCCTGACGCGGGCTGGCCTGGATGAACATCACCCGAAAACCGCGCTGATCGGTTTTGCCGGCTCACCCTTCACCGTTGCCTGCTATATGGTGGAAGGCCGAGGCAGCAAGGATTTTGCCGCGACCCGCGGCATGGCCTTCAGCGATCCCGCCAGCTTTGGTCGTCTGATCCGCATTCTGCAGGATGCCACCACTGAATATCTGGTGGCGCAGGTGGAAGCCGGTGCAGAAGCGCTGATGTTGTTTGACACTTGGGCGGGCCTGCTGCCGCCGAGCCAATTCCGCCGTTGGGTGATCGAACCCTCTGCCGCCATTGCGCGCGCCGTCCGCAAGCGCTGCCCCAATACACCGATCATCGGTTTCCCGCGCTTGGCAGGGCCGATGCTACCCGATTATGCCAGCCGCGCCGCGGTGGATGCGGTGGCCATGGATACCAGCATGGACCCGCGCTGGGCGGCTCAGGCGGTGCCCGCCACCATGCCCTTGCAAGGCAATCTTGATCCGCTCGCGTTGGTGGCGGGCGGCGCCGCTTTGGAAGCCGAGGCACGCAGCATCCTCGCCGCCATGCGGGGCCGGCCTTTCATCTTCAATCTGGGCCATGGCATCATCCCCCCCACACCGCCCGACCATGTTGCGCAGCTCATGCGCATCATCCGGAGCGGGTAAAAAAATTCAGGCCGTTTCTTCAGGTATGAAGGGTGGCTTCAGCCAAATCGCTTCCTTGATTTTAGCTTTGACAAAAGCCTCATGCGCCGCCAGCGCCTCGGCGGGCGGCGTAATGAGCAGCGCGGCGCGCTCCACTTTTTCGACTTCCAGGGTCACGCGTCGCGGCGTCGCCTTGGCCGCCAATTCCAAACCAGGCTGCTTGCCGCCCATCATTTCCAGATAGACCTGCGCCAGCAATTGGCAGTCGAGGATGGCGTTGTGGCTGCCGCGCATGGAATTATCCACGCCGAGCCGCCGGCACAGCGCATCAAGATTATTCGGCATGCCCGGATAGCGCGTCTTTGCCATTGCCAGGCTGTCAATCATCCGGCGCCGATCCAGCGTGGGCCGATTGCAGCGCAACAACTCCGCATCCAGAAAGCCGAAATCGAAGGGTGCGTTATGGGCAATGATGTCGGAGTCGCCGAGAAACACCATCAGCGCCTCAGCGATATCCACGAATTTCGGCTTGCCAGCGACATCGCCATTGGTGAAGCCATGGATACGGGATGCCTCGGCCGGGATATCGCGTTCCGGGTCGATCAGGCTGTGAAACACCTCGCCAGTTGGCAGCAGGTTGAATAGCTCCACCGCCGCCACTTCGATCACGCGATCACCGGTCAGCGGATCAAGCCCTGTGGTTTCGGTATCGAGCACAATTTGACGCATCAGGTGGCTTCCCTCAGCCGATGCATGAGGCGCCTGATCGCGGCCACTGCGAAATGCCGCGACAAGCCACTATGAATGACGACATCCGCCTTGCGTCGCTTGGCAGCATCCGGCATTTGCCGCGCGCGAATGGCGGCAAGGCGCTCGCGCGTCATGCCAGGGCGCCGCATGACGCGCACCGCCTGCACGGCCGCAGGGGCCGAGACCACCACAACCTTATCCACGCGTTTTTCGCCCCCAGTTTCCAAGAGCAACGGAATATCCAAGACGACAAGGGATTTCCTGGCGCGGCGCGCCGCCGCCAAAAAACGCTTTTCGGCATCGCGTACCAGCGGATGCACAATGCGCTCCAGAACCTTCAACGCGGCTGGATTGCCGAGCACCGCCCGGCGCAAGGCTTCCCGATCCACTGCGCTATCGCGCGTCGTGCCCGGAAAGGCCGCTTCAATGGGGCGCACCGCGCGCCCACCCACTGCCTGCAAATCATGCACCGCCTGATCAGCATCAAATATCGGCACGCCATGCCGACGAAAGGTAGCCGAGGCAGTGGATTTCCCCATGCCAATCCCACCTGTCAGGCCAATGATTTTCATGCGCCATCCCGCTTCGGGATATCGGCCGCCACCACATCACGCAACGCCTGATCCACCTGCGGCGCCACGCCGAACCAGGCCTCAAATCCCGGCCGCGCCTGATGCAGCAACATGCCAAGCCCATCCACCGCAACCAGGCCCCGTGCCCGCGCCGCTGCCAAAAGCCGGGTTTCCAACGGCACATAGACAATATCCGCCACCACTGCGCTGGCGGGCAGGGGCGCCAAATCCAGCGTCAGCGGCGGCTGACCCTGCATGCCGAGTGAGGTTGTATTCACGAGCAAGGCCGCGTCTTCCAAAGGCGCCCGATCCGCCACCTGGATCAGGCCCCCAAGGTCCCGCGCCAAGGCTTCAGCCTTGGCCGCGGTGCGGTTCACCAAGGTCACGCGCGGCGCACCGGCATCCAGCAAGGCCGCCGCAATAGCCCGCGCCGCGCCACCCGCGCCCAACAGCACCGCTGGGCCGGTATCGGCACGCCAGCCGGGTGCGGCTTCGCGGACGCTTTCCAGAAAGCCGAAGCCATCGGTATTGGAGCCTTCAATCCGGCCCTCACGGAAAATCAGCGTGTTCACCGCCCCGGCACGTCGCGCGAAGGGCGCCACCTCATCACAAACCTCAAAGGCCGCGAGCTTATGCGGAATGGTCACATTGGCGCCGCGAAAGCCGAGATCCACCAACGCGCGCACCGCCGCATCGAAACGATCTGGCGGCACGCCAAGCGGGATATAGGCGCCATCAATGCCATAGCGTTGCAGCCAGAACCCGTGCAGGCGTGGCGAGCGGGAATGGGTGACCGGATGGCCGAAAACCCCGGCGAGCCGGGCGTGACCGGAAAGCAGCTTCATCGCGCCAGAAAGCACTGCCCGCCCCCGCAACGCAAGGCTTTACCCACCAACCTGCCGCAGCCATTCCTGCAGATTATAGTACATCGTGACACGGCTGATCCGCCCATCCTTCAGGCCAAAATACGCCCCGGCAGGCAAGGCGTAGCGCTGGCCGCGTGCCGGCGGCAGCCCGGCATCCTGCGCCAGATATGCGCCATGCACCTGAAATTCCGCTGCGGCGCGGGTGCCATCAGCGCTGACCATGATCACGATTTCGCGCAATTCTTCCCGGTAGCAGCGCGCCATCCGGTCCAGAAAGGCGGCGAAGGCTGGCTTGCCATGCTCGGCGCCGCCCTGGTTGATGTCATGCACCACATCATCGGCCAGCAAGGCCAGCATGCCCGGCCAATCCCCGCGATTGAAGGCGGCCAGATAGGCGCTGATGATCTCTTGCATGGTGTTCATGCTGGCTTTCCTTGCCCGGTCTCGGTCCGCTGCCTATAGAGCATCCCGCACGAGCCTTACGCCAGAGCACAGAACCGCCATGACCGCCAAGCCCCCCAGTTTTCAGGACATCATCCTGCGCTTGCATCGCTTCTGGGCGGATCAGGGCTGCGTGATCCTACAGCCCTATGACATGGAAGTCGGCGCGGGCACCTTTCACCCGGCCACCACCTTGCGCGCCCTTGGCCCCAAGCCTTGGAAGGCAGCCTATGTGCAGCCATCGCGCCGCCCAGCCGATGGCCGTTATGGCGAAAACCCCAATCGTCTTCAGCATTATTACCAATACCAGGTGATCCTGAAGCCATCGCCGGCGGACCCGCAGGCACTGCTGATTGAAAGCTACCGCGCGCTCGGCATTGACCCCGCTTTGCACGATATCCGCTTTGTTGAGGATGATTGGAAAAGCCCAACCCTTGGCGCCTGGGGCCTGGGCTGGGAAGTTTGGTGTGATGGGATGGAGGTGACGCAATTCACCTATTTCCAACAGGTCGGCGGCATCGCCTGCGACAAGCCAAGCGCTGAACTCACCTACGGGTTGGAACGGCTGGCGATGTATATCCAGGGGGTCGAGAATGTTTATGACCTCGATTTCAATGGCGAAGGCGTGAAATACGGCGAAGTGTTCTTGCGGGCCGAGCGCGAATACAGCGCACATAATTTCGAAGCCGCCGACACAAAGATGCTGTTCCGCCATTTTGCGGATGCGGAGGCTGAATGCGCCGCGCTGCTGGAACGGAAACTCGCTTTGCCGGCCTATGACCAATGCATCAAGGCATCGCATCGCTTCAATCTGCTGGATGCGCGGGGTGCGATCAGCGTGACGGAGCGCGCCGCCTATATCGACCGGGTGCGGACGCTGGCGAAGGGGTGTTGTGAGGCCTGGCTGGCCGGCGAAGGGGCGTGACCTTGCGCTTTCCGGGGTTTTCTACCATATCCGGTGGGGCTTCTACCAAAGGTGTACCATGGGCCAGTTGAACATCAAGGACGCTGCCCTGATTGCCGAAGCTAAGGAGCTTGCGGCGATGCTTGGCACGACAGCCACGGGGGCAGTGCGAGAGGCAGTGGCCGAAAAACTGGCGCGCGAGAAAGCAGCGCGGCAGCGTAAATTCGACGCCATCATGGCGATTGCGGAGGAAGCCTCCAAACTCGTCCCGCCGGGTGTGACCAGCGATCATCGCAACCTTTATGATGAAAATGGCCTGCCGCGATGATCCTTGATTCCTCAGCACTGGTCGCGATCCTGTTCAAGGAGCCTGAGGCCGAACGGCTGGCCGGTATGATCCGGGATGCGGACGCCACAGCCATCGCTGCGCCCACCTTGCTTGAAACGGCGATTGTCGCCGAGGGTCGGACCCGGCCCGGTATGGCCGAAAAGCTCGACGCGCTTATTGCGGCGACGGGTGCCGAAGTCGTGCCTTTCACCGCAGCCCATGCGGCCATTGCCCGCGATGCCTGGCGCCGCTACGGCAAGGGGCGCCACAAGGCGGGGCTCAATCTGGGCGATTGTTTTGCTTATGCGCTGGCCAAGGAACGCGGCCAGACACTGCTGTTCAAGGGCGATGATTTCGCCGCAACCGATATTGAGCCGGCGATCAAAACCCATGGCTGAACTGCTGCTTGAATTATTCTGTGAAGAAATCCCCGCGCGCATGCAGGCGCGCGCGGCGGAGGATTTGGCGCGGCTTTTTGCCGATGCTTGCGCCGCGCTTTTGGAAGCGCCGCCGCGCGGCTTTTATGGTGCGCGGCGCATTGGGCTGACCGCGCAGTTGAAGCCAAGTGTGGCCACCGAAGGCAAGGAAGAACGCGGCCCGCGCATTGGCGCGCCGGATCAGGCGATTGAAGGCTTCCTGAAGAAACACGGCGCAACGCGTGATGCGCTGAAGGGAGAAGGCCAATTCTGGGTGCTGTCCAAACCCGGCCGCACGCTGGAAGCGCGCGCGCTGGTGGCGGAAGCCATGCCCGCACTGATCCGCGCCTTCCCCTGGCCGACATCCATGCGCTGGGGCGGCACATCTTCCATGGTGTGGGTGCGGCCCTTGAAGCGAATCCTGTGCGTGCTGGATGGCGCCGTGGTGCCCTTCACCCTGACGCAAGGCGCTGATGATGGGCATGGCTTGGCGAGTGGTGATGTCACCGAAGGCCATCGCATCATGGCGCCGGGCGCTTTCGCGGTGCGCAACTTTGCTGATTACAAAGCCAGCCTTGCCGCGCGCCATGTCGTGCTGGCAGCGGAAGACCGCGCGCGCATGATCCGCGATGGCATCACCGCCCTCGCCGCCGCCGAAGGGCTGGAGGTGGTGCCGGATGAGGCTTTGATTGCCGAAGTGGCGGGCTTGGTCGAATGGCCGGTGCCGTTACTCGGGCGGATTGATGACGCCTTCATGGATCTGCCGCCCGAGGTGATGCGCACCACCATGCGCGTCAATCAGCGCTATTTCGCCCTGCGTAAGAAGGATGGCACGGCAGCACCGCGCTTTGCGCTGGTGGCGAATATCGCCGCGCCTGATGGCGGTGCCGCGATCATCGCCGGCAATGAACGCGTGCTGCGTGCACGCTTGGCGGATGCGCGCTTCTTCTGGGATTTGGACCGCAAGCAAAAGCTGGAAAGCTTCCTGCCCAAGCTGGATAGCGTGGTGTTTCATGCCAAGCTCGGCACGCAAGGCCAGCGTGTGGCGCGGCTTGAAAATCTTGCTGGCCTGATCGCAGAGAAACTCAACGCCGATGCAACACTGACGCAGCGCGCGGCGCGGTTGGCCAAGGCGGATCTTGCTTCCGGCATGGTGGGTGAATTTCCCGAATTGCAAGGCGTGATGGGGCGCTATTACGCGCTTGGTCAGGGTGAGGATGCGCGCGTAGCAGAAGCCATCGCCGCGCATTACTGCCCCGCCGGCGCCGGCGATGCGGTGCCGACAGAGGGCGTCGCCATCGCTGTGGCGCTCGCAGATAAGATTGACCAATTGGTCGGTTTTTTTGCCGTGGGCGAAAAGCCCACTGGCAGCGGTGATCCCTTCGCACTGCGTCGGGCTGCCCTTGGTGTCATTCGCATCATTCGTGAAAACGGGCTGCACTTAGAGTTTATGGACTGTTTCGATAAGTCTTGGCGTCTTGTGTTCGCTGCCTTGGCCATGAATGACTATGGCAAAGCTCAGAATCACCTTGCCGATGTGCGGAAAGAGGGCATCGAGACTACGTTGGAAGCATCCGGCGGGTTCCAAATGCTTGAGAACAAAGCGACCGCCAGACAACTGCTCGACTTCCTCGCTGAACGCCTGCGCGTACAGCTCCGTGGCGAAGGCGCCCGGCATGATGTGGTCACCGCAGTCTTTGGCGCAACGCCGGATGATGACCTCAACCGCCTGCTCGCCCGCGCCGATGCCGTGCGCGGCTTTGTCGAATCAGAAGCCGGCGCCAATCTGCTGGCCGCGCATCGCCGCGCCATCAACATCCTCCGCATTGAGGAAAAGCGCGACGGCCACGCCTTCGACACCGGCTACGAAGCCCATTTACTGAAACTGCCCGAAGAAGCCGCCCTTGCCGCCGCGCTTGAAGAAGCCGGCACCCGCATCCGTCTGGATATCGAGGCCGAGGATTTTGAACGCGCCATGGAAGCCATGGCAGGCCTCCGCGCCCCGGTGGATGCTTTTTTCGAAAAAGTGATCGTGAACGATCCCGCGCCGGAACTTCGCCGCAATCGTCTGCGACTGCTTGCCCGACTTCGTGCCGCCATGGATGCCGTGGCGGATTTCTCCAAGATTGAAGCCTGAGGAACCCCCCCATGACACAATGGGTCTATAGCTTCGGTGCCGGCCATAATGAGGGCCGTGCCGATATGCGGAATCTTCTGGGTGGCAAAGGCGCCAATTTGGCCGAAATGGCCTCGATTGGTTTGCCGGTGCCGCCTGGCTTCACCATCACCACCGAAGTCTGCACCGCCTATTACGATAATGGGCAGAAATACCCGGATGATCTGGCGCAGCAGGTGCGCGCCGCATTGGCCCTGGTAGAAGAAGCGGTGGGCAATCGCTTTGGTGACCATCACCGCCCCTTGCTGGTATCCGTGCGCTCCGGCGCGCGGGTTTCCATGCCGGGCATGATGGATACCGTGCTTAATCTTGGTCTGAATGATCAAACCGTCGAAGGCCTGGTCACGGCTTCCGGCGATGCGCGCTTTGCCTGGGATTCCTATCGCCGCTTCATCCAGATGTATGGGTCCGTCGTTCTCGACGTTGATCATCATCGCTTTGAGGAAATTATCGAGCATGTGAAGCTCGACACCGGCAAGAATGAGGATACGGAACTAACGGCTTCCGAATGGCATCGCGTGGTGGATGGCTATAAGGAAATGGTCGCGGAAGTGACCGGCAAGCCCTTCCCGCAGGATCCTGAGACGCAGCTTTGGGGCGCGATTGGCGCGGTGTTTGGCAGTTGGATGAACCAGCGCGCGGTGACGTATCGCCGCCTGCATGACATCCCGGCCGAATGGGGCACGGCGGTCAATGTGCAAGCCATGGTCTTCGGCAATATGGGTGAGGATTGCGCGACGGGGGTGTGTTTCACGCGTGATCCTTCCACGGGCGAGAATGTTTTCTACGGCGAATATCTGATCAATGCGCAGGGTGAGGATGTGGTGGCGGGTATTCGCACACCGCAGCCCATGGCGAAGGAACGCTCAAAGCCGACTGAGCGCAGCATGGAAGAAGCCATGCCGGCCGCCTATGCCGAATTGGTGCAGGTGCGCGCCACGCTGGAACGCCATTACCGTGACATGCAGGACATTGAATTCACGGTACAGAGCAACAAGCTCTATATGTTGCAAACGCGCAATGGTAAGCGCACTGCCGCCGCGTCCCTGAAAATCGCAGTGGATATGGCGCGTGAGGGTTTGATTGATCACACCGAAGCCGTACGGCGCGTGAACCCGGCAGCACTGGATCAATTGCTGCACCCAACGCTTGACCCGAAGGCGCCGCGCAAGCTGTTAGCGAAGGGCTTGCCGGCTTCCCCCGGTGCAGCCTGCGGTATTGTTGTCTTCAGCGCGGATGAGGCTGAAGCGCGCGCACAAAAGGGCGAAAGCGTCATTCTGGTGCGCATAGAAACCTCACCCGAGGATATTCACGGCATGCATGCGGCGCGCGGTGTGCTGACCACACGCGGCGGCATGACCAGCCACGCGGCGGTGGTCGCGCGCGGCATGGGCCGGCCCTGTGTTGCCGGCTGCGGCGGCATCACCGTGGATTACAACAACCAATATCTTAGCGCCGGCGGCGTGCGGATCGAAGCCGGCCAAATCATTACGCTGGATGGCGCAACCGGTGAGGTGTTCATCGGTTCTGTCGCCATGGTGGAACCGCAGCTTTCCGGTGATTTCGCAACGCTAATGGGTTGGGCCGATAAGGTGCGCCGCCTGCGCGTGCGCGCCAATGCCGAAACGCCCTTGGATGCGGAAACCGCGCGTCGCTTTGGCGCGGAAGGCATCGGGCTTTGCCGCACCGAACACATGTTTTTCGACCCTGAACGCATCGGTGCTGTGCGCCAAATGATCATGGCGGAAACGGAAGAAGGCCGGCGCGCGGCATTGGCGCGCCTGCTGCCCTTCCAGCGCAAGGATTTCCTTGACCTGTTCGAAATCATGGCCGGGCTGCCGGTCACGATCCGCTTGCTCGATCCGCCCTTGCATGAATTCCTGCCGCATAGCGAATATGAAATCGCGGAAGTGGCGGCATCGCTAGGCACCGAGGTTGAGGCGATGCAGCGGCGCATGCAGGAATTGTCGGAAGCGAACCCGATGCTTGGGCATCGCGGCTGTCGCCTCGGGATTTCTTTCCCGGAAATCTATGAAATGCAGGCGCGCGCAATTTTCGAAGCGGCGGCAGAGATTGGGCGCAAGACGCATAAGGCCCCGGTGCCGGAAATCATGATTCCGCTGGTTGCGACCAAGCGCGAATTGGAAATCACTCGCGCCATGGTGGATCGTGTGGCGCAGGAAGTCTTCGCCGAAGGTGGCTATCATGTGGTCTATAGTGTCGGCACCATGATCGAATTGCCGCGTGCTGCGCTGACCGCCGATTCAATTGCCAGCGTCGCGGATTTCTTTTCCTTCGGCACGAATGACCTGACGCAAACCACCTTCGGTCTGTCGCGCGATGATGCCGGAAAGTTCCTGCCGCTTTACATTGAAAAGGGCATTTTCCCGAAGGACCCGTTTGTCTCCATTGATCCGGATGGCGTGGGCGCGTTGGTGCGCATTGCGGCTGAAAAGGGCCGCAGCGTGAAGGCTGATATCAAGCTTGGCATATGTGGGGAGCATGGCGGCGATCCATCCTCCATCCATTTTTGCGAAAGCGTGGGCTTGGATTATGTTTCCTGTTCGCCCTATCGCGTGCCGGTGGCGCGTTTGGCGGCGGCGCAGGCGGCTTTGCAGTCGGGCGGGGCTGACCGCACCGCGTAATGGCCGCCGCGCCAATATCCGCGGGGCGGGAAAAGCGTTGCGGGGTTTGCGGCCATGAAAGCCGCCAACCAGGCTTTCGCCCACCCGTGCCGGAACAGGCGCCCGATCTGGATTTGCGCCCTGGGGAGCCGGTGCGTTCCACCATGGCGCGCTGGCTGCAAGCCTGCCCGCATTGTGGCTATGCCGCGCCTGATATTGCGGAAGCGCATCCGGCAGCCGCGCAGGCCGTGGCGGCGGCACCTTATCGCGCGTTGATTGCCGATACGGCGCATCCTGTTCTGGCGCGGCGCTTTCTGGCCTGGGCGCATGTGCTGGAAGAAACTGGCGCCTTGCATGCGGCAGCGGAAGCGACGCTGCATGCCGCTTGGGTCGCGGACGACCTCAATCGCGGCGATCTGGCGCGGCTCTGGCGGCGCGAAGCGGTGGCGCTGTGGCGAAGCGGCCCCGCTTTGGATGCTGAACAATCCGTGCGCGTGATTGATGCGCTGCGCCGTGCCGGGGATTTCGCCGAAGCCGAAGCAGCTGCGGAAGCCCTGGTGGCGAGCAATCCGCCGGAAGCCGTGGCGCAGGTTGCGGCTTTGGAAGCGCGGTTGATCGCGGCGGAAGATGCCGGGCGGCATAGCATTGCGTCCGCCATCGCCCCCCCGGCGCGGCGCCCGCATGTGACGCATCAAAAGTCCCTTGGGGCAAAAAAAAGGCCGCCCGAGGGGGGCGGCCTGAAATCCTGGCTGCGCAGGATATTTCGGGGTTAGGCAGCGCGCCCCGCCGGCAGGGCGCCATCATTGGCGGCTTGCAGCGCGAAACCCGGTTCAAAAACGCGGCTGATTTCGCCACGATCCAGCCCGATATCGGCAAGCTGCTTGTCCGAAAGCTGATCCAGCGCCTTATAGGTATCGCGGCGGGTCGGCCAGGTGGCGATGGCGGTCAGCACGGCGCTGATGCCGGCCCCGATCATCTTGAAGGCATGGCCGAATGCCTGCTTCCGTGCGGTGGCGCGGGCGGCGGCGGCTTCGCGGTGAATAGCCTCAATCGTCGCGGCGCGGGCCGAGAGGCTGGTTTCGAGATTGGCGAAATGCGTGTTCATGTTTAGCTTTCCTTTGCGGAAGCGCCACCCGATAGGGCAGGATCGCTGTCCGATGGGCGATGATATAGAGGCTTCTGGGGCACAGGTGATGCGCGAAGACCACAGTGTAGCCATGCGTAAAACGCATGATTCCACAGAAAGCCATGCAACAATTGAGAAACAATTGGTCAGGGGATGCTCATGAACAGGGCTGAACGCTTGGGCGCCTTGCGCGCCGAACTCGCGCGGATGGGGGTGCAGGGCTTCCTGATCCCGCGCGCGGATGAGCATTTGGGGG
>JADCFP010000072.1 GCA_020249465.1 Roseomonas sp.
TGCGGGCATTCGCTACACGGGCTGTCCGTCGTCAAATGATGCAAGACCGATCGGAGGGCTGGCTTAGGGACCGCAATCGCCACGCAAATCGGGGTGGTGAATACGCCGGGGAAAGGAGCCAGCGCCAGCAGGGATAGCTTTCAGTTCACTGCGCGGGCAGTCAAAATTATCGAGAAAGTGTGACGGGCTACCTACAAGATTGAGCATGACAACTCATCCTCACTCTCCTTTGGGTTACGATGAGCCAGAAATCCTCCGTTACTCAAATCGCCAATTTGGTCTTACAGGCACTGACGGGGGACATCATACCGGGCATCAACAAGGCGCTGCAGCTCCCTTGGGCGTTAAATTATTCATCTTCGCCTTCGCAAAGACACGCCAAAGCCCCCGCGTTAAAGGAAAAACCGCATAGATGTCGCGTCTAACTTGCTGGCCAACCAATCCATATTCCCCTCAAAGCTTAGGTGTTTGTCCTCCTATGCGCGATCCAATCAGCCAGGGCAGGCGTCAAGCCTGTTGAGGCCTTGGGATCCGGCCTTCTGAAGGTGCCAGCGCGCGCCTTTTTCGGGGAAAGCGCCACGAGCGCTTCCGCCTGCTTCACCGCCGCGCCAACGCAATCCACGACCGGCACTGGAATCCTATCGGCCACTTTGGGGCCGAGCCCCGCCAAAGGTGCTCCTGCCAGAAGAATGACATCCGCTTGATCTTCCTCAATGGTACGACAAGCCAAGGCCACAAGAAGATCTGCCTTCTCCTCCTGCACCTCGGAGATGGCGCGAAAAGCGCCATCCAGCGTACGAATGGAAGCGCAGCGCTTTTCAAGCCCATGCCAGGCCACACACTCGCGATACCAGGGCTCAAGTGCCGCGGCGAAAGTCACGATCGAAAAGCGCGCACCCAACATGCAGGCGGTCAACATGCCCGCTTCAGCAAGGCCAATCACCGGAATCGAGAAAAGCTCCCGCGCGCCACCCAAGCCTGGATCTGCAAAGGCCGCGATAACAGCGGCGTCAACGGTTTCATGCAGTTCGGCAAGCATCTCAAGCGCTATCGCCCCACCAATGATGGATTCCGCGCGGGTCGCAATATATGGAACGCCGCGTGGTGCCGTGGCGGGCAAGATTTGGGTTCCAGGGGCTGCGACCGCTTGTGCAGCAGCAACGATCAGATCAGTGACGCCAACTGACGTATTTGGATTGAGCATTAGAAGGCGCATGACTTCTCTCCCCTGATTGCACTCAACGCTGGCTGAGGCATCATCCATAACTGGCGGCCAAAACAAAATGCCGCGCTGCCTTTCACCCGACGCGGTATGGCCCTATGTGCTGAATAGCGATAGTGACGGTCTCGGCTTCCAGGCAGGAAGCCCTATGCCATCTCTCCATGCTTCGGCGATTTGCCGACGGCTCGCGAACCAAACACCTTCCCTACTAGCCATGTATTCCAGCAGTCGTTCCAAGCCGCCGATACGCGCGGGGCGTCCGATGATGCGTAGATGCAAGCCGATAGAAAGCATCCGCGGGGCATTGGCGCCTTCAGCATACAAACGATCAAACGCCGCCATGCAGTAACGCGCAAAATCATCCCCTTGCACGAAGCCTCCACCAGGCTGAAAGCGCATATCATTGGTATCAAACGCGTAGGGAAGAACCACAATCTCCCGTCCCGCAATCGTCACCATATAGGGCGTGTCATCGTCATAGGCGTTAGAGTCATACAGAAAACCACCATGCTCAACCAACAGCCGGCGCGTATTTTCTGATGTTGCTGACCGGGTATGCCACCCAACCGGCGGCGTTCCAGCCGCAGCACTTATGTCAGCGACCGCCCGCGCAATCACGCGGCGTTCCTCTGCTTCCGGCATGTTTACCTGTCGTTCCCAGCGCCAGCCATGGCTGGAAACCTCATGCCCATCCAGAACCGCCTCTGATGCGATCCAGGGTGAGTGATGTAAAGCGCGGCCACAGGCGTTTAGGGTGGCGGTGACCTCATAACGGCGAAGCGCTTCACGAATACGGCCCCAGCCGCGTCGCGTGCCATAGGCGTAATGGCTTTCCATACAAAGATCGCGTGATCCTTCAACGCGTTCCACAGCCTCATAGATGAATTCATTGCTGGCATCGCCTGCAGCCAGGGATAACTCTGCGCCTTCTTCGATATTCACCACAATTGAAACAGCCAGCTGGGCCTCTTTTGGCCAGCGGATATCTGGTTCCTTGCCATGGTAGCCGAGAAAATCGCGATCAGAGGGCACAGGTGGGTATATCATCAGAAGTCCGCCAGGCGCCGAAGACCAACAAGCCGATCACCAATAATCATGACAATGACCGCAAGCAGAATGAGGCCCGCCGAAATGGCCGCAATGGTTGGATCAGGTCGTTCTTCCACATACTGCAACATCTGAATTGGCAATGTCTTGGTCCAGGCATCTGTAAAGAAAATCGAGACCGGATAATTATCCATCGAAGCCAGGAAGGCAAACATGCCTGATGTGAGAAAGGCTGGCCCCAAAGCTGGCACCAAGACACGCCGCACTGCTTGCACAGGCGAACAGCCAAGCATGCGCGCCGCGTCAAGGAGCGTGAAGTCAAAAAGATTGAGCGCGGCCAATACAGTACGGACAACATAAGGCATGGTAATCACGACATGGGCGATCAGCAGGCTGGTCCATGCCTCTCTCAGACCAACCAGCCGAAATCCTTGCAGCATCGCGATACCCACCACAAGACCGGGTAGCATGAGCGGGGAAACAAGAAAGGTCGTTATCGCCTCCCGCCCTGGGAATGTCCCACGCACAATGGCGATCGCGCAAAGCGTGCCAAGGATCAGGGAGATCAAGGTTGAAAGCCCCGCTATCTGAAGAGAGGTGAGAATGGAAGGCCAAAGGCCACGCGTGTTGGCCAGGCGTTCATACCAACGCAGTGACCATTCCGGCGGCGGCAGGGAGAAAACCGCGGAATTGCCGAAGCTTACAGCAACTGTAACGACAAGTGGCGTGAGCAGAAAAATCACTGCACCAGCGGCGATCGCCCAAACGCAAATCTGTACCAGACGTTCAAGGGCGGTCATGCGAAACGTCCTACGCGTCGCGCCAGGATACTCGAAATCAATACGATACTCACGGCCAGTACCAGCAAGACGGTTGCGGTGACCGATCCAAGCGCTTCGTTCCGCATCAGCAGGAAGGAGCGACCTGTGAGCGTTGCGAGGGTCTGGAAGCGATCACCGATCAGAAGACTTGGTATGACAAACATCGAAACGGCCAAGGAAAAAACAAAGGCAATGCCGCTGACGATACCTGGCAGCGTCAGCGGAAAGAGAATGCGGAAAAACCGGGACACAGGGCTGACGCCAAGCGTTGCACCGGCTTCCATCAGGCGTGGATCAATCAGCTTCACCACTGAATAGATAGGTAATATCATGAAAGGCAGAAATACATTGGCGGCGCCGATGACCAAGCCTGTCTCGGTGAATAGAAGCCGCTGGGGTTCGGACCAGACACCAATGCCCACAAGGAATTGGGCAACCACGCCATCGCGGCGCAGAACGATCTGCCAGGCAAAGGCCTTGACCACCACACCGATGGACAGGGGCAAAATGATCGCGGCCAGGAGAATTACCTGAACAATGCCGCGCGCACGTGCCAGCGCAAAGGCCACCGGGTAGCCAATCAAAAGGCAAAGAATGGTCACCATGCCAGCAATGCGCAAAGTATTGCCGATCACACGCCAGGAGAAGGAATCTGCAAAAAATTCCTTGAACAGGATAAGGCTAAATCCATCCGGCCCCATCATGCTGCGCGCCAAAAGCCAGGTAATTGGCAAGGCATAGACGATGGTCAGATAGAATACCGCAGGGGCCGCCAGCCAGCCCACCAAGGAACGGTCCGATTTCATGCGGATATCTCACGCGGAAACACAAGCGTATCCTCGGGCGCCCAGGAAATCGAGATTGCCTCACCGGGCGCGAGGCTTGCCGGCAAGCGCGCGGAGCTTTCCAACATGACCGGCTCATCTTCCGTCGAGGCAAAATGCACCTGAACGCGCGCACCCTGGAAGACAATATCCGTGAGCTGCGGCGTGATGGAATTGTGCCCATCATGCACGCCAAGCGAAATCCGCTCAGGCCTGATGCCAATAGTCACCTGACTGCCGCGAGCAAAGTTTCCTGGCGCGTGAATAATGCCATGCCTTGTTTCGATCAGGATCATGTTGCCATCCTGATTCCCGATTACCTTGCCGCACATCCGTGTCGAAAGGCCGACAAATTGCAGGGCGAAGGAAGTGGCGGGGCTATGATACAAGGTCTGCGGCGTATCAAGCTGCTCGATCCGGCCCTGGTTCATGACGGCAATGCGATCCGACATGACCAGTGCCTCATCCTGATCATGGGTGACAAATATGGCAGTGGTACCAAGTTCCCGCAGCAGCCGCTTCAGTTCAATCTGCATGGTTTCGCGCAGCTTCCGGTCCAATGCGGAAAATGGCTCATCCAAGAGCAAAAGCTTGGGCGCAACAGCCAGGGCGCGCGCAACGGCTACGCGTTGTTGCTGTCCGCCAGACAAGGCCCGGACGGACCTATCGGCGAAGTCGCGCATATGGACCAGGTCAAGGAAGCGGTTCGCGATACGCGTGGCTTCATCCTTGGCAACACGCCCCTTGAGGCCAAAGGCGATGTTTTCCAGGACGCTTAGATGCGGAAAGAGAGCATAGTTTTGGAAGACCACACCAACATCACGCTTATGCGGCGGCAGCCTGGTAATATCTTGCCTATCAAGACGCACATCACCAACATCAGCCCCAGTCAGGCCTGCAATGATGCGCAGAAGAGTCGTCTTCCCGCAGCCTGATGGACCAAGGAGTGAGACAAACTCACCCCTGGTGACACCAAGCGTTACACCATCCAGAACTGTCGTAGAGCCAAAGTTTTTGCGTGCGTTCCTGACTTCTAGGAACGGTTCAATCACAATGCCATCTCACGATCCCAGCGCTGCACCCAGGCAGCACGATTTTCGGCAACAAAGGCCCAATCAATGGGGTGCACCGTCACACCGCTCGGCATGCCGGGGGGCGTTTGCGCATCAAGGTTCGTCGGCAAGGCGAAGGTTGGCGGCGCGATGCGGTTTTGTACCTCAGCGCCCAACAATTCATTCACATAGGCAAAGGCCAAATCCTGATGCGGACCGCCCTTCACAACGGCGATACCGGATGGGACCGGGAAAATCCCCTCACGCGGTGCAGTCATACCCACCGGTGCACCATCAAGACGACGCTGCATGCCAAAGGAAGAAAGCGCGCCGACAATCATATGCGCCTCACCCTGTTCCATGAGCGAAAAGGCCTGCGGCATCTGACTATAGGCCGTCAGTAGGTTCGGCTTCAGGCGGCGGAAACCGGCGAAGGCAGCATCAATATCCTTATAGGCGTCGGCCATGGGCTTACCGGTCACAAGATGCGCCATCATGAACAGATTTGGCAGGCCTTCAGTATTTTGAAGCGAAGGCACAATGATGCGGCTTCTAAAGCGCGCTTCAAACATTTCCGCCCAGGATTGCGGCGCGGTGCGGAGAACATTGCTGTTGAAAGCAACGCCCTGCCACGGCTGAAGGTAATTGGCCCACATGCCATCCATATGCACCGTGCCGGGCTTGAGGCGCGCAAGATTAGGTGCCCGCGCGGCCGTGATGGGTTCAAGCAATCCCTCGCGGACGGCCAGTATCATCACCGGATCATCCATCTGCACGACGGAAATATAGGGACGATCCTTGTTTTTCTGCATCTTTTCGAGATTGACCAGCGATCTGGTGCCCTCAAAGGTCAGGCGGCAATTATACTTCCGTTCAAAGGCCGTTTGGACATGCGTTTCGAACCAGGGCTTGTGGCTCGCAGCACCGCCGATCACAATTTCCCGGGTTTGGGCGCGCGCGATCCTGGGTGCAGCCAAAACAAGGCCGCCCACCCCCAAGGTGGCAGCAAATGAACGACGGCCGAGCAGACGGTTAGCTTTGGACATACGAATGGCTCCAATGACTCTCCGGTACCGTTCAGCAAGTGACGTGCCGCCACCCGTGACCAAGGGAAATCAGGGCCTCGAAGCAGATCCGCTCAGGTTGAGGGCGATATCGGCCTAATTTTTGAGCGGAACTGCGCGATTTTCGTGCAACAAGGCCCATGCTTCATTCGGGGCGTTGCACTTGGGCGATCAGTCAGCTGCCCCGTGCACGCTGCCAAAGCGCTTCTGCCGCGGCGGCGCCCTTTCGGCAGATCTCCTCCATATCAACACGCGTCGGGCGCCCGTCCCGCACCACGACCTCTCCCTCGACGATCACATGTGCCACGTCGCGCCCATGGGCAGTGTGCATGATGGTCCCCAAAGGGTCATTATGCGGCACCAGATGGGGGCGCCGCAGATCCAGCAGCACCATATCCGCGCGATAGCCAGGCAATACGGCCCCGATTTGACCGGCCAGACCCATGGCATCAGCGCCACCTTCCGTAGCTGCGTAAAGGATATGCTCCGGCTGCCAGCTTTCTTCGACAAGCCCGCGCTGCACGCGCCCCATGGCGAGCGCCCAACGCATCACTTCCACCATATCCGCATGCATATTGTCTGTAGCGATCGTCAGCTTAGCCCCAGCATCCACCAATGCACGCGTCGGCGCGATGGTACCGCCTGTTGCATTACCCTTTGGGATATGGGCCAGCCTCACACCAGCGCGACCAATACGCGTAATGTCTTCTGCCGTCAGATGAATGCAATGCGCGGCAACCAGGCGATCATCCAGCAACCCGACGTCGTCAAGCAGTTCCGCGGGTGTCTTGCCATCTCTCTCGCGGATGCGTGCGACCTCGACCTTGCTTTGTGCCAGATGGGTTTGCACAGGAATGCCCAAGCGTCGCGATACCTCACCGATAGTCTTCAGGAAGGATGTGGAGCAGGTATCAGGGGCATGCGCAGCCAATTGTACACCGGTTCGTGCATGTGCCTGGCCATGGAAACGCTGCACCAGTGCCTCGGCCTCGGCTAAGGTCTTCTCGCCAATTGCGTTGTCATACGCCCATTTGCCCTGCGAAACGCCGGAAAAATCCACATCATGAATGCGATTGCAGGAGAACACGCGCAGACCCAGTTCCGCCATTGCTGGTAACGTCAGCTGCGTGTGGACATAGGTGTCGTTAATCAATGTAGAACCAAACAGCATCGCTTCAAGCGCGCCCAAGCGAGCAAGCGCAACCGCTTCTTCCTCGGTCACCATGTGTCCTTGCGGAACGCCCGGCGTATAGGCGGGGGCGAAGCCCATATCTTCTGCAACGCCGCGCACCATACTGAGAATGGTATGCGTATGGACATTGACGAGGCCCGGTAGCGCTAGATGGCCAGATGCACGAAGCCGCTGCTTTGCACCCGCGCCCTGGGGAAGATCCTGGTGCCGACCGACAAAAATAAACCGGCCATTGGTAATCCCGATCGCGGCGTCGGATATAGGGGGGGTGAAGGCGCTTGGTATCAGGGTGCAACCCTCCACCAGCACATCATAAAGCGGGGGTGTGTAGGTTTCCATTATGTCAGGCTGGGCTCCAAATGCCGCAGAAAGCGCTGCAGGCGCGGATCGCGGGGGGCATTGAACACAACGTCGGGTGGTCCTTCTTCGACAATTTTACCATCGGCCATGAAGACGACCCGATCCGCGACACCTCTGGCGAAACGCATTTCATGCGTGACCACCACCATGGTCATGCCCTCAGCCGCCAGGCCGCGCATCGCATCCAGCACTTCCTGCACCAGTTCCGGGTCCAGCGCACTGGTCGGTTCATCAAAAAGGATGATTGAAGGTTCCATGGCAAGCGCGCGCGCAATCGCAACACGTTGCTGCTGACCACCGGAAAGTTGACTTGGCCGCTTGTTCAAATGTTCCGCCAGGCGCACCCGTGTGAGTTGCTTGATCGCGCGCGCTTCAGCTTCACCGCGCGACATCCCAAGCACACGCCTGGGTCCAAGCGCAACATTCTCAGTTGCGGTCAGATGCGGAAAAAGATTGAAGCGCTGGAAGACAAAGCCAAAAAGGCGCCTCTGACGTGCCAATTCACCTTCATTTGCGGCACGTCCGTCCTTGGCGTGCCCAATATTCTCCCCACCGAGGTGAACGTCTCCATGCTCAGGACGCTCAAGCCAATTCAGGCATCGAAGAAGGGTGGTCTTGCCCGAACCTGAAGCACCGATGATGGTTACCGTCTCACCCTGATGGACATCAATATCGATACCGCCCAGGACGATACGGTCACCGTATTGCTTTGTCAGATTGCGAACCGAGAGCAGAACCGGTGCTGTCACCATGTCGGCAAGCTCCGCTCCAGACGCCGCGAAACCCAGGTGAGCACTGCAATCAGAAGATAGTAATAAAGCGCAAGCAGAAGATAGATTTCGAATGGCGCGAAATGGGTTGAAATGATGGCCTGACCGGCCCTTGTGAGTTCATATACGGAAATGACCGAAAGCAAGGACGAGTTTTTTGTAAGTGTAATCAGGTCATTCGTCAGGCTTGGCACCATTGGACGCCACGCCTGAGGCATCAGCACCCACCACAAGACTTGGCGGCGTACCATGCCTATGGAAAGGGCCGCTTCCGATTGCCCTTTTTCGACACTACCAACCGAACCGCGCACCACTTCTGCGATATAGGCTCCGGAGTTGAGGGCTAGCGCGACCACGCCAGCCCAATATTCCGATAGGCGGAGCCCAACAACTGGCAGGGCAAAGAACACGAGAAAAATCTGAATGAGCAATGGCGTTCCACGGATAAAATCCACATACCCGCGTACGAGCAACTCAACCACCCGAATACCAGAAAGTGAAGCAAGGCCCGCAAGCAGGCCGATTGTCAGCCCTAGAATGCCCGCAACAATACTGATCTGCAGCGTCATGACGACGCCATGCGCAAGCAGCGGTGCCGCGTAGGCGACGACACTCCAGTCAAACATATTGGCTTGAGGCTCTGTTAGGCGGCTAGTTCGGGGATACTGGCGGGAAGATTAAACTCAAGACCAAACCACTTTTCCTGCAGCGTCTTCAGACTGCCATCGGTCTGGAATGTACGAATCCTCTCATTCAGCCAGCCCAGAATCTCCGTATCCTCCTTGCGGCATGCAATACCCGCCCAGTTATCCGCGCCAATGCCGCGCACGACTGCGAAACGATTGGGTTGGGATTTGATGACATATGCAAGCGTTGGGAGCGTATTAAGAACCCCATCCACAGTGCCCTGCATCAGTGCCAGATAGGCGGCAGGATGTTCGTCATAAGTCTTTACTTCACGGAAGCCAGCACCGCTTTTGGCGGCCTGAATACGTGCGTTAAGGCGCGGATGAAGTGTCTCACCCGGGCTGCCCAGTTTGACGCCCAGAACACGGTTCGACATGTCTTCTATTGTCTTGATGCGATCCGCGTCACGAGTGCGAATCAGAAGTGACTGGCCCGCTTCAGCATAAGGATTTGAAAACGCAACGCGTTCGAGTCGCGCGCGGGTATAGGACATTGAAGACATGATGATATCGAAGCGCCCAGCGTAAAGCGCGGGGATTACCCCAGACCATTGTGTATCAATAAATTCAGGGGTGACCCCAAGGCTGCGGCACATTGCCGTCGCCAATTCAACATCATACCCGACAATCTCGCCCCGATCGCGAAAGGTGAAGGGTGGATACGTGGCTTCACACCCAATGCGAAGCTTACCGGCCCGCCGTACCCCATCCAGCGTAAGCACTGGCAACGATTGAGAGCGGGCGGCGCTAGGTGCCAGAGCCGGGGTGGCAAGCATCATGACAGCCGCCATGCCCAGCTGCCGACGATGAAACTTCGAATCAAGCATCAGAATTCCTTCTCTAGCCAGGCCAGCTTTCGACTCCACGTCGACCGGCCAGAACTCGTTATCTGTTGATCAGCAACGTTCATGCCAGGCAGGCTACCCCCGTCGTGAATAAGCCTCTCAACGTATTCAAGGGCTATATAGTTTCCAGGGAAGCTTTACTTGCCAAGGAAAGGTGCACGTTCCGCCCAGATAATAGGCTAGTTCTAATCATTGTACGCTCGGTATAAATGGCGACTTTAGCGAAGGGAGGTTCGTTCTCTGTGGACCTGGACCACCCCGCGATTGCGTGAAAAGTTGGGCTGTGACGCGAGGCTGTCCGGCGCTACCGGCACGATGGCGACGCAGAGCGGCTTCGCCCGCGGCCGCGGCATTCAGCCACACTGGCGAATTTGGGCGACTACATCATCAGGCGGCTTAGCGCTGCTTTTGACTCGGCCAGGACCAGGGTGGGCGGATCGGCCAGCCCGGAAGCGCGGGGGCGGGAAGTGGGGGCGGTTAGTCGGCGACGCGTGAAGAACTGGCGCGCCCTGCGCCCGGGAGTCCCGACCTGGGCTTCATGTCTCTGGGGGGGGGGCGCGTCATAATGGGCGTTAACGCCCGTTCCGGTGTAATCTCCGCTTGTATCTGTACGCGCCTGGAGAACTCGCCCACTCGTTCAGGCGCCCAAGCGGCCCAACGCGAAACTGATCCAGCTTAGACGCGACGATCACCCAGGAGACGCCAAGGCACGCCCGGCCAGGGCGAGCGCCACCAAGCCCAACCAATCCGGCACCATAGTGGCACCACGGCGAAAACTTTCGATGTTTTTGGAGGGCAGCGGGCTCGTAAGTCTTTGATTTTTCTGGCTCCCCGAGTTGGACTCGAACCAACGACCTAGGGATTAACAGTCCCGCGCTCTACCAGCTGAGCTATCGGGGATCAGGAGCCGGCGCGCCTAATAGCAGCGCCACGCCTTATGTCAAAGCCCTGCGACTTCACTAAAGCGCATCTTGGAGGTCCGGAGCGGAATCGAACCGCTGTAGAGGGTTTTGCAGACCCTTGCCTGACCACTCGGCCACCGGACCTCACGGGGCCTCTATCGGGCCGCGACCGTTCCCGGTCAAGCGCCAGCTTGGCGGGGCGATGCCCTCGGACCTATAAGGTGTTCAACAAGGCTTGAAGGATGGGCAAAATGGATTTTGCGCGCGCCAGAAATTTCATGGTGAATGGGCAATTGCGGCCGAACCAGGTGCAGGATCCGCGCATCATCTCGGCCTTTGGCGATCTGCCGAGGGAAGCGTTTCTACCAGCCGATCTCTCCCCGCGTGCCTATGCGGATGCGGATGTGCCGCTGCCGGGCGGGCGGGTGCTGATGCAGCCCATGGTCATGGCGCGGCTTTTCCAACTTGCCGAGCTGCGCCGTGGGGATCGGACCCTGCTGCTGGGGGCGGGTTGCGGCTATGGCGCGGCGGTGCTGGCCGCGATGGGCGCCAATGTCATCGCGCTTGAAGATGATCCTGCCTTGCTCGCTCTGGCGCAGTCCGGTTTGGCGCGTTGCCTTCCGGAAGCCTCTGTCCGACTGATGCGCGAAGATCCGGCCCATCCGCCGGCGGGCCTTGGCCCCTTTGATGTGATTGTTATTGAAGGCGGCGTGGCGGCCATTCCCCGCCCGATTGAAACCCTGCTCGCGGAAGGCGGGCGCCTTGTGACGCTGGTTACCACCGGCGGGCCGCCGGCGCGGGCCACGCTGGTGCGCCATATTGGCGGCAGCTTCACGCCGCGCGTGGCGTTTGAGGCTCATGCCGCGCCGCTGCCGGCCTTCCAGCCTAAGCCGAGCTTCGCTTTTTAGATGATTTTCGGTTGTGGCCACTCTGGGCTGGCGCAACCGCCCGCGCATGCTGTAGCGTGAAATTTGAGTTGCTTTGGTGTTTACGGAGTGGGATTTGCCTTGGGGACTCGTCTGGGGCTTGGGGGTTGCACTTGATGAGAAGTTTTCGTGCATCGCTGTTCCTGTCTGCGGCTTTGGCCATGGTGCCCATGGCCAATGTCAGCGCGCAAACCCTTCAGGAAGCCTTGGCTGCAGCTTATGCGAATAACCCGACGCTGCTGGCGGCCCGCGCACAACTCCGCGCCGTTGATGAAAACTTACCCCAGGCCCTGGCCGGCTGGCGGCCCAGTGTCACTTTCTCCGGCGCTGGCGGCTATACGGATGCCACGGCGCGGTCGCGGGTGGATAGCTCAGATGGCCCCTATTCGCGCTTCACGGACATTGATCGCAGCACCGGCAACTTAACTGGGGCGGTTACCCAGCCAATCTATCGTGGCGGCCGTACTGTGGCTGGCACTAGGCGGGCTGAAAATCAGATTTATGCGCAGCGTTCCCGCCTGATCGCGACGGAACAGCAGGTGCTGCTGGATTCCGTAGCGTCCTATGTTGCCGTGATCCGCGACACCGAGGTTGTGCGGCTCAACACGAACAATGTTCAGGTGCTCTCACGACAGTTGCAGGCCACCAATGAACGCTTTCGCGTGGGTGAAATCACCCGCACCGATGTCGCGCAGGCCGAATCCCGCCTAGCGGGTGCGCGGGCCGCTTTGGAACAAGCCGATGGCAATCGGGAATCCTCGCGCGCGGTGTTTCAGCGCCTGATCGGCATGGCGCCCAACCGGGTTTCCCCGCCGCAGCCTTTGATTCCGCCTGTGCGTTCCGCGCAGGAGGCGGTACAGAAGGCCAGCACCAATAACCCGACCGTTATCGCTGCCATGTTCGATGAAGCGGCAGCAATCGAGAATATTGACCTGCAATTCGGTGCGCTGCTGCCGACCGTCAGCGTACAAGGGCAGACTTTTCGATTAGACAACAATACCGCACGCGGTACCCGCCAGACAGGAAATCAGGTCACCGCCAATCTTTCCGTGCCGCTTTATCAAGGTGGCGCCGAGCACTCTGCAGTCCGTCAGGCGCGCCAGCAGGCGCAGCAGCAGCGCCAATTGGTGGAAGATGCGCGCCGGCTTGCCGGCCAGCAGGCGGCACAAGCCTGGGAAACTTTGCGCACCGCCCGCGCGCAGGTGGAAAGCGTGCGCGCCCAGATCCGTGCCCAGGAAATCGCGCTGGATGGCGTGCAGCGGGAAGCAGTGGTCGGCAGCCGCACCACGCTTGATGTGTTGAACGCCGAGCAGGAATTGCTGAATGCTCGCGTCAGCCTGGTGCAGGCGCTGGCGACCTTGGTCAACGCCTCTTACGCATTAACTGCCACGATTGGCCGCCTGACGGCCCAGGATCTTGGCCTGTCCGTGCAGCTATATGACCCGAAAGCCTATCATCAGGCGGTTCGTAACCTTTGGGTTGGAACTGGCGATTATAGTGATGTCGCGGCCCGGCCTTCGGCTGCTTCTGCGTCAACACCGCCCCAGACGGCCGCGAGAGGAACACGATGAGCGCTACCGCCCCGCCCCCTGCCGGGGGGCAGGATCAATCCATGGATGATATCCTGGCGTCGATTCGCCGCATCCTGAATGAGGATGAGGCGGCGGCCCAGACTGCGGAAGCGACGGAACCCGCCACGCCCGAAGCGCCCGCCGCCGAGGCACCGGAATTGCCCGATGCGCCAGAGCCGCTGCCCCCCCCAAGAGCATCAGCGCCCGAATTCACACCGCCGCCAATGGCACCACCTCCGCCCATGGCGCGGTCTGGGCCGGACCCGGTTGAATTGACCTCAGAGATGCTGGTCACGCCGCCAATTCAGGCCGCGTCGGCGCCGCGTATGGGCATGGATGATGCTGCTGGCCTGATTGCACCGGCTGCTGCGGCAGCTGCAGCTGCCTCGGTCGGGTCCCTGCTGCGCGCCGTGAGTTCTGAGCGCGGTTCGCAGGTCTATCGCGGCGGGCCGAGCATTGAAGATGTGGTGCGCGAAGAAATCCGCCCCATCCTGAAGGATTGGCTGGATAGCCATTTGCCGCCCCTGGTGGAACGGCTGGTGCGTGCTGAGATCGAACGAGTCGTCAATCGCGCCTTGCCATAAAGCGGGACTATTCCGAGCGGATATTATTCTCCCGCACTACGCGGCCCCAAAGCGCCATCTGGTCCCGCAGGAAGGCGCTGAATTCCTCGGGCGTTGAGGCGACCACATCAATCCCCAAAGGCCCCGTCATCCGCCCGCGCAATTCGGGTTCCGCCAGCGCCTTGACCAGGGCCGCGTGAAAGCGCCGCTGGATTGCCTCTGGCGCCCGCGAGGGCGCCAGCAACCCCCACCAGGCCAGCGCATCAATACCAGGCAGGCCCTGTTCCGCGACGGTCGGCAGGTCAGGAAATAGCGCGGAACGCTTGGCACCGGTTTGTGCAAGCGGGCGAAGCGTGCGGCCCACCTGTCCGCCAAGCCCTGCATTGGTCGCCATGGGCATATCCAATTCGCCGGCGGCGGCTGCGGCACTCATAGGGCCACCGCCGCGATAGGGCACATGCACAACGCGAAAGCCCCCGGCATTTTGCATGAGCGTCATGGTCAGGTGGGAAAGACTGCCATTGCCGATGGAGCCATAGGTGATTGTATCGGGCTTTTCCCGGGCCGCCGCGATCACCTCGCGCAGATTCTGCCAGGGGCGAGAATTATGCGTGGTGATGATCATGGGCGCGGTGCCAATCAGCATGATCGGCGCAAAATCCCTCTCCGTATCAAAGCCAAGATTGGGGATCAGGAAGGGGTTCACCGCATGGGTATCAAACACCGTGACCCAGCTATTGCCATCTGCCGGCGCCCGCGCTGCTGCCTGCGTGCCCAAGGCGCCCGAAGCGCCAGGGCGGTTTTCCACCACCACGGGCACGCCAAGCTCGGCGGCAAGGCGTGGCTGCAATAGCCGCGTGATGGTGTCCACGCTGCCGCCGGGCGGGAACGGGGCGATGATGCGGATTGGCCCGCTGGGCCAGGCGGGCGCCTGGGCAAGCGAAGGGGCGGCCAGGGAAAGCCCGGCTAGGCTGGCAATCACGGCGCGGCGATGAAACATGGCGGCTTCCCGAAGCTTTGATGATTTGCAGCGTGTTATGGCTTAGAACATGCGCTTGCCCTTGACGTAACGCCCTGGGGCGGGGAAGGGAAGCGCCATGCTCGACAAGGTTTTCGACCCCGCTGCGATTGAACCCCGCCTCTATGCAGGCTGGGAGGCATCAGGCGCTTTTTCCGCCCATCCGGAAAGCCCCAAGCGCCCCTTCACCATCATGATCCCGCCGCCCAATGTCACGGGCAGCCTGCATATTGGCCATGCGCTGGATAATACCTTGCAGGATGTGCTGATCCGCTGGCGGCGGATGCAGGGGCGTGATGCGCTGTGGCAGCCGGGCACGGACCATGCCGGCATCGCAACGCAAATGGTGGTGGAACGCCTGCTGGCCGAACAGAAGCAGCCGGACCGCCGCGCCATGGGGCGCGAAGCCTTTCTGAAGCGCGTTTGGGAATGGAAGGCGGAATCGGGCGGCACCATCACACGGCAATTGCGCCGGCTTGGCGCCTCGCTCGATTGGCCGCGTGAGCGCTTTACGATGGATGAAGGGCTTTCAGCCGCAGTCCGCGAAGTCTTCGTCACGCTGCACGCCCAAGGCCTGATTTATCGTGACCGGCGCCTCGTGAATTGGGACCCGAAATTCCTGACGGCGATTTCCGATCTGGAAGTCGAAAGCAAGGAAGTGAAGGGCAGCCTTTGGCATTTGCGCTATCCGGTAGAAGGCGCGCCGGGACAGTTTTTGGTGGTGGCTACGACGCGCCCGGAAACCATGCTGGGCGATACCGCCGTTGCCGTGCACCCCGATGATGCGCGCTTCAAGGATTTGATCGGCAAGCGCGTGATCCTGCCGCTTTTGGGCCGCGCCATTCCGGTGGTGGCGGATGAATATTCCGATCCAGAAAAGGGATCGGGTGCGGTCAAGATCACGCCTGCCCATGACTTCAATGATTTTGAGGTCGGGCGGCGCCATGACCTCCCCATGCCATCCGTTTTGGATGCCGAAGGCCGCGTGATGCTGGATGAAATCAGCACGCATTTCGCCGCCGCTGACTGCATTGCGGATCACGCATTTGTGCGCGGGCTGGCGGGGCAGGATCGCTTCGCCGCGCGCAAGGCGATTGTCGCGCGGCTAGAAGAGCTGGAACTGGTCGAGAAGATCGAACCCCATACGCATATGGTGCCGCATGGGGATCGGTCTGGCGTGCCGATTGAACCGCGCCTGACACTGCAATGGTATGTGGATGCCAAGACTTTGGCGACGCCCGCCATTCGTGCGGTGGAAACTGGCCA
>JADCFP010000073.1 GCA_020249465.1 Roseomonas sp.
CAGGAGTTTCGCGCGTTCAGCGCGGAAATCGGCATCATCGGGCCAAAGCGCCATGGCCTTCGCGGCCAGGCTGGCGGCTTCCTGGAATTGGCGCGCCTCCGTGAGCTGCACCAAGGCCGCCTTGGCTTGGCCCAGGTCTTCAAGTTCGGGAATTTCAGCTACCACTTACGCGCCTCATGTTTTTGAATTCGCGAAACCGAAGCAGTAAATACCAGATAGCTTGATACAAGCTGAAGCGTTTTTGCGCCTTGACGCATGATTGGGACGATGGCGCGGATACCTGATGATCTGAACGGCGGTGCGGGTGATGCCTTTCTTCTCCCGCTATTCCCCCTACCTTATAAGGGCGGGACAAAAACGCCCACCCTGCCCCATCAGCGCCGTGACGCTGCCGGACGCGCTTCCGCTACCTCGGTCGCGGGATTACTGGCCCTTGGCAGGCACATGATGCGCGTGCGCGTCGCTGGACCTGGGGCGCCGCCACCACGGAGCCGCAAGTCAACCTCCGGCGTTGTCGGCACGGGTTTCAGGCTTGGTTCACGCGCACCAATCAGCATCACCGCACCGCGACCCGAAGCGCATAACCCCGCCATGGCCGGGCCGGGCAGAGGGATCACCCCAGGCGCGGGGCCGGGCACGAAACCAGTGCCACTCAAAGCCGCCATGACGCGCTGCTGATAGACCAGGCCGCGTTCCGGTGTGGCGGAATGATACATCGCGACCGCCTGGTTCCAATCACCGGTGCGCGCCTGCAATTCGCGCAAAAACCGCACTGCGTAGGCGACATTGGTGGCGGGATCAAAGCCCGCTTCCAGGCTGGGAAAGGCTTGCGGATGATGCAGCAGATTGATCTGCATGCAGCCAATATCAATGGAGCGTACACCGCGCGCCTGAACCGCGCGCACTTCCTGGATTGCCTCGGCACTGGAGGCTGCATAGCGGCCATCACCTGCGGCGTTATAGGACCAGGGCCAGGGCTGCACGCTGCCATCCGGCGCGCGGCGCCCGGTTTCAACCTTGGCAACGGCGCCGAGCAAACCTGGTGGCATGCCTGCATCACGCTCTGCCGCCGCAATGGCAGCGGCACAAAGCCCCCAGGGTTCGGGGAGCGCAGGCGGCGCGGGGCGCGCGGCGGCATTGGTTGTGGCGGGGCGTTGCGGGCTGGCGGGCCTATCGGGCGCGGCGAAAGCAGTCAGCGGGGCCAACAAAAATACGCCAAGGCCAAGCCAAAGCTTGGCGGCGCCCAGGCCAAAAACCGATCCTGCTGGCTTTCCCATGCGCATTCCCTAGGCCCACGCGCTGCCCTAGGTCAACCGAAACTCGCTCAGAAATGATCTGCCCGCAGCACCTGGCAATCCGAAAGCGTCACAATCGCGGGCCGCGCGCCCAGCAATTCACCCTCTGCCGCCAGCACCTGCTGCGCGACCTCGGCCGAGGTGATGCAGAGCACCAGCACATTGTCATCAACGCCGCCGGGGTCGCCGGCGCGGCGAATGCCCTGATGGCCACGCCCAGCCAGCACGGGCAGGATGGTCCAGCCAGTGGCACCCATGCGGTCCAGCAGCAGGGTTACTGCCTCAGCCCGCACAGCCTCCACAATGATTTCGATTCGCTTGCGCGTATGCATATCCCCGACCCCCCGATTATTGTGTGGCCAGCCGCGCCGCCCAAAGCCACAGCGGGATGCCAGCCAGCACATTGAAGGGGAAGGTGATCGCCAAGGAAAGGGTCACGTAAATCCCAGCATCGGCGGAAGGCAGCGCCAGGCGCATCGCCGCCGGCACCGCGATATAGGACGCGGAGGCCCCCAGCACCGCCATCAGACCAACACCGCCCGTGGAAAGCCCAATCAGCGCGCCGCCCGCGAGCCCCGCGGCACCCCCCAGCAGCGGCATCAGAATGGCAAAGGCAATCAGCCGCGCATCCAGCCCTCGGCCCCGATCACGCAAACGCCGCGCCGCGGTGATGCCCATCTCAAGCAGGAAAAGGCAAAGCGCACCGGGGAAAAGCGCGGTGATGAAGGGGGAAAGCTGCCGATCAGCCGCCGCCCCGCCCAGCCAGCCAATCAGAAAGGCGCCGAGCAGCAGCACGACCGACCCGTTCAAGAACACTTCACGCGCCATTTCCCGCGCCCCGCCGGAAGTCGCCGCACCGCCGCGCCGCGCGATCAGCAAAGCGGTCAGAATCGCAGGCGTTTCCATCGCCGCCAGCACGGCGGGCATGAAGCCCTCATAGGGCGTATGGGTCGCGTTCAATTGCCCCACCGCCGCGGCAAAGGTCACCACACTGACCGAGCCATAATGGGCCGAAACGGCCGCCGCCGTGGCCTTATCCAGCGGCGTGGCAGCGCGAAGCAAGCCATAGGCCGGCAGCGGCAGCAGCGCCGAAAGCGCAATGCCCACCACCAAGGCCGGGATCAAGCCCGCCGAGGCGCCAGGCTGCGCAATGGCAATGCCGCCCTTCAGGCCAATCGCCATCATCAGATAAAGCGAAAGGGTCTTGGCCAACGCATCCGGCACGGAAAGATCGGAACGCAGCGCGGCGGCGGCGAAGCCAAGCGCGAAGAACAGGACCGAAGGTGGCAGGATTTCAAAAAAGGACATGGGCCGCGCCGATTAGGCGTTAGGCCCTTGCCTTGTAAAGCCTCAAACGGACGGGGCCGCAGGCTTCAGCGGGAAATCCACTCATCGCCACCTTCGCCGGGTTCTTCCGGCAGGTCGGCGGCAATGTCGTTCAACATGCGGCCACCCATTCCTCAGCGGTGGTGCCAAGCGCCTCTGCGCGGCGGTTGATTTCAGCGGCAAGCTGATCAGGCAGGGATAGGGTGATGTCGGTCATGGCCAACCTCGGCGCGATGATATCCAACGCTTACCTGGGCCGGGTTTACGGTTTGATTAGGGCGATGGCGTGAAAAAATACGGCCAAGCGTGCGGGTATTACTGCCCTACCGGCAGCCCGTGATAGCCGCGCGCGTAATACATGAGGCAGCCGGCTGCCATATCGGCAAAGCGCACTGCCTCAACGCTTGCGAAGACCACACTATGCGTGCCCTGTTCCATCACCTCCGTGATACGGCAATCGAAACTCGCCGCAGCGCCATCCAACGCGGGGGCCCCGGTGGCCAAGCGAGTCCAAGTACCGGCGGCAAAGCGGCTCGTCATATCGGCCTTGTCGCTCGGCGCGGAAAAGGCGTCGGAAACGCCCTGCTGTCCGGCGGCGAGCGTATTCACGCAAAGCACGCCATTCGCAAGAAAAAGCGCGCTGCGCGGGCTGGTACGATTGAGGCAGACCAGCAAAGTGGCCGGGTCATCTGTCACGGAACAAACGGCGGTTGCGGTAATACCGCCCTGCCCCGCTGCACCATCCGTGGTGATGATATTCACCGCCGCCCCAAGCCTGGCCATGGCATCACGAAATTCCTGGCGAGAGACGGGCATGGGGGCAATCCTTAAACTGGGCTTGGGCGCACAGCGTCTATCACCCCAGGCACGCGCCGTCACGCCAGCTGGCCTTTTCCAAACGATAAAGCAAATGCCGCCGATAATGATGGCCTTCCGGCAGGCGGGGATGGTCGAATTCGCCCACATGGCGCATGCCGAGCTTTTCCATGAGCTTCCAGGAAGCGGCATTGCCCGGCACGGTGAAGGCGACAATCTTTTCCAGGCCAAGTGTCGCAAAGCCAAA
Organism: Roseomonas sp.; assembly: GCA_020249465.1. Classification (GTDB taxonomy): domain Bacteria; phylum Pseudomonadota; class Alphaproteobacteria; order Acetobacterales; family Acetobacteraceae; genus Neoroseomonas. The sequence goes on from JADCFP010000073.1 coordinate 3,685, forward strand.
GCCCAAGGCCGCGCGCGCGGCTTCTGCGGCATAGCCCTGGCGGCGAAAGCGCGCCCCGATCCGCCAGCCGATTTCCACCGCCGGGGTGAAATGCGCCTGCCAGGGAATGGTCATAAGGCCAACCACGCCCACAAAATCCGCCGTCGCCGCTTCCGCCACCACCCAAAAACCCCAGCCATGTTCGGCAAAATGCGCGCGCATCCGCGCGCCCCAAGCATCGCTTTCCGCCCGGTTCATGGTGGCGGCGAAATAGCGCATGCTTTCGGGATCACCATTGATGGCGAAAAGCGGGTCCAGATCATCATCGCGCCAGGGGCGGAGGATCAGCCTTGCGGTGGTCAGTGTCGCGGGTTCCATGAGCGCTTCTTAGCCGAGCGGCACGAGGGCACCAGCCCCTAGCTTGCCGGGGCCGCCCCCGGTAGCATAAGGCCAAAGGAGCACGCCATGAATTTGCAAAGCCTTGAAGCGCTCGCCGCCGAGGTGCCCGATGGGGCGAGCCTCGCCTTGCCGCCGGATAATTCCCTGCCCTCCGTCGCGCTGGCCAAGGCGCTGATCCGGCGCGGGGTGCGGAACCTCAATCTGATCGGCGTGCCGGTTTCGGGCTTTGCCACTGATATTCTGATCGGCGCCGGTTGTGTGGCGAGTGTGCAGACCAGCGCGGTGTCCTTGGGGGAAGCCGGCTTCGCGCCGCGCTTTTCGGCGGCACTGCGCGCCGGCGCGATCAAGGTGATTGATGCCACCTGCCCCGCCATGCACACCATGCTGCAAGCCGCCGAAAAAGGCGTGCCCTTCATGCCGCTGCGTGGCCTGATCGGCAGCGATATCCTGGCGCATCGGCCGGATTGGAAAGTGGTGCCCAATCCCTTCGCGGCGGAAGGCGAAGACCCGATTGTGTTGCTGCCGGCGCTCAACCCGGATTTCGTGTTTTTCCACGCCGTGATGGCCGATGAGGAAGGCAATGTCTGGGTCGGGCGGCGGCGTGAATGCGCGACGATTGCGCATGCTTCAAAGCGCGCCTTGGTCACGGTGGAGCGCGTGGTGCCCGGCAATTTCCTGGAAGATGAACGCCTCGCTTCCGGGGCCATCAACGCGACCTATATTGCCGGCATCGCCATTGCCGAACGCGGTGCGCATCCGGTCGCCTTGCTGGATGAATATGGTTTCGATGGTGCCTATGTCAGCGAATATGCCCGCATGGCGCGCAGCGAAGAAGGCTTTGCTGCCTGGTGCGCCCGTGAAGTTTATGGCCAGAAGGCGCAGGCAGCAGAATGAGCGAGATCAAACTGGAAGAACGCATCGCGGTTGCACTCGCGAAGCTGATCCTGGACCCGAGCGCGCCGCCCGCGCGCCATATCGCGGTTGGTGCCGCATCCCCCATGCCGGCGGCGGCCTGTTGGCTCGTGAAAAAGCAAGGGAACCCCGTACGACTTTCGCTGCTGCATAAGCGCAGCGGCAATCCGTTCACGGAAGGCACGCGCGAATTATTTGACCTGACCGGCCAGGGGCGGATTGATCTGTTCTTCCTGGGCGGCGGGCAGATTGATGGCAGCGCCAACCTAAATCTGGTCGGCACCGGCGAATGGCCAGGCATGGGCGTGCGCTTCCCCGGCAGCTTCGGTTCCGCCTTCATGTATTTCATGACACCGCGCACCATCCTGTTCCGGGAAGAACACACGCCGCGCGTTTTTGTGGAGAAGGTGGACAATATCTCCGCCCCCGGTGTCTCCCCGCCCGGCGTATTTCGTCGCGGGACGGCGCAGGCGCTGGTGACGGGGCGCTGCGTGTTCCGCTTCCATCCCGATCGTGCGCGGTTTTCGCTGGAAAGCGTACATCCCGGCGAAACGGTGGAAAGCGTGCGCGATGCTACGGGCTTCAGTTTTGATGTGACGGGGAATGTGCCTTATACGCCGGACCCGACCGCGGAGGAACTCGCGCTGCTGCGCGGGCCGATCTGTGATGAAATGCTGGAAACCTACCCGGAATTCTGCGCCCGGGTCTTTGGCAGGAAACAAGCGGCATGAATGACGCAAGCATTGCAACGCGCGGCTTGGCGCGCTCCGCCGGCGCCTTGGCGGGGCTGCGCGTGGTGGACCTGACGCGCGTATTGGGTGGGCCTTATTGCACCATGGTGCTGTCCGATCACGGCGCCGAGGTGATCAAGCTCGAGCCCCCGCAGGGCGATGAGGTGCGTGATTGGGGCCCGCCCTTCGATAGCGCGGGCGATGCTTCCTATTTCGTTGGCGTGAACCGCAACAAGCGCAGCGTCGGGCTTGATCTGTCCAAGCCCGCTGGCAAGGAAGTGCTGCTGCGCCTGTTGGAAGGTGCCGATGTGCTGGTGGAAAACTTCAAGCCTGGTTCCATGGAAAAATGGGGGCTTGGGTATGAAGCGGTGCTTTCAAAACGCTTCCCGCGCCTGATCCATTGCCGCGTTTCCGGCTTTGGCGGTGAAGGGCCGCTTGGTGGCTTCCCAGGCTATGATGCGGTGTTGCAGGCCATGGTTGGCCTGATGTCCATCAATGGCACGGAAAACTCGGGCCCAACGCGGCTTGGCACGCCGATTGTCGATATTGCGACGGGGCTTTTTTCCACCATCGCCATTCTGATGGCACTGCATGAGCGGGAAAAATCCGGCAAGGGGCAATATTGCGACATGACGCTGCATGATTGCGGCATGGCGCTGCTGCATCCCCATGCCGCGAATTACTTCCTATCCGACAAGCGCCCCAAGGCGACGGGTAATCCGCACCCGAATCTGGTGCCCTATTCCAAATTCAAGACGAAAACCTGCGAGATTTTCATCGCCGCCGGCAATGACCCGGCCTTTCGGAAATTCTGCGAATTTCTCGGTATTCCCGATGTGGCGAAGGATGAACGCTTTGCCACCAATGGCGCGCGCGTGATCAATCGCGATGCGCTGACGGAGATTCTGGAACAGCGCTTTTCCACCGAAGATGGCCATGACCTCACGCGGCGCATGCTCTCGGTTGGCTTACCGGCCGGGCCGGTGCTGCATGTGGATGAAGCCATGGCGGCAGACCATACGGCTTTCCGCGACATGGTTGCCGATATCGGCGATTTCCGCGCGCTGAATACACCCATCAAGCTGTCACGCACGCCGGGTGGTGCGCGCACGCGCCCACCGCGCTTCAACCAACATGGGCGGGAAGTGCTGTTGGCACGGGGCTTTAGCGAGGCTGAGATTGCGGCGCTGGAAGCCGATGGTGTGATTGTGGGCGCGCGGCGGAAAGCCTGAACACTCAGGCAGCGGCCGCGATTGTCGGCCCCTGCCCCGCCACCGTTGTGCGCACCATATGGCGCCGTTCTGATGTGCTCGCGAAAGGTGTCGCGCGGTGCAGCACGGCGCGATTGTCCCAGATCAGCAGATCATGCGGCGACCAGCGGTGGCTGTAGATGAAGCGCTCTTCAGTGGCATGCGCCATCAGGGCTTCAATCAGGCCACGGCTTTCGGCTTCCCCCATGCCATCAATGCCGCGCGCATGGGCCCCCAGATATAGCGCAGGACCATAGGGGTTTTCTTCCAGTACCACGGCTTGGCGCACCGGCGGGTGCTGCGCGCGTTCCGCATCGCTCACCAAGGCAGCATCAACCCGCGAGCGTGACCAGCCGAAATCATGCCAGGCGGCCAGGCGCTTCAGGCGTTGCTGTTCCGCCGCATCCAGCGCGGCAAAGGCGCCGCGCATGAAGGCGAATTCTGTATTGCCGCCCGCGCTTGGAATCTGCCGCGCTGAGAGCAAGGAAGCCCGTGCCGGCACCGGCTTGAAGGAGGAATCATGATGCCATAGCCGATTGGCCTTATTGTTCAGCAGCTGCTTGTCGCTTGGCGCCACAATCTCTCCGGCGGGGCCGATATTGCTCAACACAATCACCGGACTGCCCGCGCCCAAGGCGCCAGCGCGCGTCATTTCCAAGGCGCCGAACCCTTGGCTGAAGGCAATCTGCGCCGCGTCATCCAAATGCTGGCCGGGCAGCACCAGCACCGCGTAGCGGTCCAGCGCATCACGCAGCGCCGCCATGACCGGCGCGGCGACCGGCTGCGCCGCATCAACACCTTCAATGCGCGCGGCAAAAAGCGGGTGCAGGGGCGTGATGTTGAGCATGGCCAATTCCTCCGGATTGGAGGCTAGGCCAGGCGCGGCCCGTCAGAAAAGCCCCTCAATCCGCCCTTCCCCATCCAGGCCGATCGTCTCCGCCGCCGGGCGCCGCGGCAGGCCGGGCATGGTCATGATGTCCCCGCACACCGCGACGATGAAGCCGGCGCCAGCGGAAAGCCGCACCTCGCGCACCGGCAGCACGTGATCCACCGGCGCGCCGAGCTTCGTGGGATCGGCACTGAAGGAATATTGCGTCTTGGCGATGCAAACCGGCAGATGGCCGAAGCCCAATTCCTCAAACCGCGCGAGGCGCTTTGCCACATCCGCCGGCAGCGCAATATCGCGCGCGCGATAGATCTGCTGCGCAATGGTGCGGATCTTGTCGGCCAAGGGCATGGCATCGGGATAAAGCGGCGCGAAGCGCGCGGATTTCGCCGCGATGCGGGCCTGCACGGCGCGCGCCAGCTCCGTCGCGCCCTTGGCGCCATCGCCCCAATGGGTGCAAAGGATCGCTTCCGTCCCCGCCGCCTGAATGGCCGCTTGCACCGCAGCAATTTCCGCATCCGTGTCGGAGGTGAAGCGATTGAGCGCCACCACCACCGGCAGGCCAAACTTGCCCATATTCTCGACATGGCGGGCAAGGTTGCTGATCCCGCGCGTCACCGCCGCCACATCTTCCCGCCCGAGGTCAGCCTTCGCGACCCCGCCATGCATCTTGAGCGCGCGCACGGTTGCCACAATCACACAGACCGAGGGGTTCAGCCCCGCCAGGCGGCACTTGATATCCAGGAATTTCTCGGCGCCAAGATCAGCGCCAAAGCCCGCTTCCGTCACGACAACATCCGCAAGCTTCAGCCCAAGCCTGGTTGCCATGACGCTATTGCAACCATGGGCAATATTGGCGAAGGGCCCGCCATGGACCAGCGCGGGTGAGCCTTCAATCGTCTGCACCAGATTGGGCGCGAAAGCGTCACGCAGCAGCGCTGCCATGGCGCCATCGGCCTTCAGATCAGCTGCGGTGATCTGCCGCCCATCGCGCGTTTGCCCCACCACCATGCGGCCGAGCCGCTGCTGCAAATCCGGCAAATCGCGCGCGAGGCAAAACACCGCCATGACTTCGGAAGCAACGGTGATGTCAAACCCGTCTTCGCGCGGGAAACCATTGGCGACACCACCCAAGGAGGAATTGATGGCGCGCAGCGCACGGTCATTCATGTCAATCGCGCGGCGCCAGGAAATGCGGCGCGCATCCAGGCCAAGTTCATTGCCCCAATAGATGTGATTATCGAGCATGGCCGCCAGCAGATTATTGGCGCTGGTGATGGCGTGGAAATCGCCGGTGAAATGCAGGTTGATGTCTTCCATCGGCAGCACCTGCGCATAGCCGCCGCCCGTCGCCCCACCCTTCACGCCAAAGCAGGGACCAAGCGATGGTTCGCGCAGGCAGATCATGGTCCGCGTGCCAAGCGCATTCAGTGCATCACCAAGCCCGACGGTGGTGGTGGTCTTGCCCTCACCGGCCGGCGTGGGGTTGATGCCGGTCACCAGCACCAAGGCGCCATCCGGGCGGTCTGCCTGGGCGCGGATGAAATCCAGCCCGATCTTGGCCTTGTACTTGCCGTAGGGTTCCAAGGCATCCGCCGGAATGCCGGCACGCGCGGCGATATCCGCAATCGGCTTCAGCGTCGCGGCGCGCGCGATATCAAGATCAGTGGCCATCCCTGAAACTCCTTTGGCGAGAGACCCACGCAACGCCATGGCGGGACGGTACTGTCAAGGCCGTGGCGGGCGAAACTTGTCCAGATAGGCCGCGCGATGGGCATAGGCGCCCACATGCGCGACCGGCATATCAGTCAGTGCCCAGATCGCACTGCCCGGCACTTCAAGCCAGCGCCGGCAAAAGGCATAGTCCTCGGAAACAAACCCCTCGGGCAGGTTCATTTCATCAAAGAAGGCCCAGTATTCATCCTGCAGGCCGAATTGGCGGAAGCTTTCGGATTTGCGCCGCGCGACGCTGCCACTCGCGATCAGTTTTTCCAAGGCAGTCCGCGCAATCATGATGCAGCCAAAACCGATACGGTTCACGCGGAGCAAGCCATTGCGGATCACCAAGTCCGCCGGATCGGGTTCGATGTTGAAGCGCCGGGCCAGCGCATTCAATCGCGCGACGTCCGGCGGACCCTCGGGCGCTTCCCGCGCGGCTTCGGCAAAGCGGGCAATATCGAAATGCCGCAGCGGGCAGGCCAGGCCAATCACCTCATGCCCCGTTTGCAATAGCCGCGTGATGGCGCCCTTCGGCACGCCAATATCGGAATCAAGAAACAGCAGATGGGTGAAATCCGACCGCGCCAGGAAAAGACTGGTCAGGATATGCCGCGCGCGCGTCACATATGCGCCATCATAGTTGAACCAATCCGCACCATGACCGGCATCGCGCAGCTCATTCACCATGTTCACGATGGAAAGCGTTGTTTCCACCTGCATGGTGCTGGCGATGGTGGGTGTGGCGATAAAAACCTTCATGCCGCAGCGGGCAAGGCTTCGGCCAGAGTTTCGCGGAAAATCGCCAGCGCGCGCTGCATGTCTTCGGGCGTCAGCGCGCCAATCGCGCCAATGCGGATGGTCGGTTCCCGCGTTGTCCAGAAATTGCAGATCAATATGCCGCGCGCCTTCAGCGCCTCCACAAAGCGCGCAAAATCAAAGCGCGGATCGGATGGCTGATGCACCGTGACGATGATCGGCCCCTGTTCCGCCTTGCTCACATAAGGCTTGATGCCCATGGCGACAAAGCCATCGTAAAGCGTATCGGCATTGGCGCGGTAACGCGCATGGCGCGCCGGCTGCCCGCCTTCGGCGTCGAACAAGTCAAGCGCCACATCAAAGGCGGCCAGAACCTGCACCGGCGGCGTGAAGCGGAAGGATCCAGGGCCCGAGCGTTCCGCATGCACCAGTACATCGGCCAGATCCATGCACCAGGACCCTGCCTGCCCGGCGCCGGCCCTGATCGCATCCATCCGCGCCACGGCAAAGCCAATGCCCGGCATGCCTTCCAGGCATTTGCCGGAAGTGAACATCAGCGCATCGCATTCGGGATGCTCGGCCATATTGAAAGGCAGCGCGCCAAAGGCGGAAACAGCATCAACCAACATGCGCCGCCCGGCCTGGCGCACCGCGCGGCCAATGCCTGGCACGTCATTCACAATGCCGCTGCCGGTTTCGCTGTAGACCAGCGCCACATGACCAATGGCGGGATCAGCCGCGAGTACGGGGGCGATATCCTCGGCCCGCGCGCCGCGCGTATTGGGCAGGTCAAGTGTGACCACCTCACGCCCCGCTTCGCGCGCCAGCCGCGCCATGCGATCGGCATAGGCGCCATTCATCGGGATCAATATCTTCGCCCCAACTGGCACCAGGCTGCGCATCGCCGCTTCCATGATGAAATGGCCAGACCCTTGCAGCGGTAGCGTCACATGCTCCCCTTCAATGCCGCCCGCGATGGCGCGCACGCGTTCACGGAGGCGCGCATAGGTCGGGCGAAAGCCATGATCCCAGGGCGCAATATCCTGCGCCATGGCGGCTTGGGTTTCGGGGCGGGTCTGCACGGGGCCAGGGATCATCAGCATCATGCGCAAAGCCATGCCAGACCCATCAGGCGATGAAAACCCCCGCAATTTCGCGCCGCAGTTTTTCACGAATGGCCGCGGCGAAACCCTCATAATCCGGGCAATGCATGACAAAGGCGCCGGGGCCGCCAATCACCTCAGCGGCGTAATGCGCCATCAGATCGGGTTCTTCATTCAGCACCGCCAGCGCATTGATGGTGATGCCGGCCTGCACCCCAATATCGCGGATCGGCCCCGGTGGCCGACCCTGGTTATGCGCGCCATCGCCCGAGACATCCAAAACCATCCGCCGCGCCAGTTCCGGCCCCAAGGCGAATAGCGCGAGCGCCGCCGCCATCCCCTCCCCCAAGGCTGTGGCGCCGGGCGGGACCAGGCGCGGCAGGCCCTCAATCGCCTCGGCCAGCGCCACCACATCGGCGGGGCTGGTGAGAACCTGCCAGGGGATGGCGATTTCCTGGGCGCGCTCCCCGGACCAGAACAGCATCGCCACCGCTGATGCCCCAGCCGGCCCGGCAAGCAGCGCGGCGGCGATCTCCGCATCCCGGAAGGCGGCGGCATAGCCGCCGATCATCAAGTCGAATTCTGCCCGATCCACGGAAGATGAGGCATCCACGGCCAAGACCAGGGCAAGATCAACGCGCTGCATCCTACCATCATCCCACAATCAAACTTGCGCTGCGTCAATAACAGCGCCCCGTCATTGCCGTTATCTTGCAGCTACAAGACAGGAGGATGCCATGCGAAACCGCAGCATGGGTGAAATGGTCCGCGACCAGAACCCGCTGACCATGGGGCCAGAGGCAACCGTGCAGGAAGCCTGCGCGGCGATGCATCGCCGCCATGTTGGCGCCGTGCTGGTGACCGATCCGGCGGGGCTATTGCTTGGCATTTTCACTGGTCGGGATGCGGTGCATTTCCTCTCCCATGGGAAGGACGCCACGGGAATCCGCCTGTCAGACGCCATGACGCGCCACCCAATCTGCCTGCCACCCGAAGGCAATGCCATGGATGCGCTGCATATGATGGCCGATGGCGGCTTTCGCCATTTGCCGGTGGTGCGCGATGGCAAGGTGGTTGGGATTGTCTCCCGCTATGATTTCCGGGCCAAGGAATATGGGCAGCTTGATAAGGAAACCGGTTTTTTTGAGTGCCTGAGATAGGGGGCAAGGCGCCCCCCTAGCCCTGCCTCCGCGCCGGACCTAGTCTTGCCGGGACGGAGGAATGACATGCCCGAAAGCCCGATAGACACCAAACTCGCCACTGAGGCCGCCCTGCCGCTTGCTGGCGTGCGCGTGCTGGACCTGACGCTCGCCCGCGCTGGCCCCACCTGTGTGCGCCATTTGGCCGATTGGGGGGCCGAGGTCATTCGGGTTGAACCGCCGGCCAATGCCGATGGTTTTGGCGGTGATCGAGAAGGCTATGATTTCCAGAATCTGCATCGCAACAAGCGGTCCATCGCGCTCAATCTGAAATCACCGGAAGGCAAGGCCGCGCTCATGAAGCTCGCCGCCAATGCCGATGTGTTGGTTGAGAATATGCGCGTGAAGGTGAAGCATCGGCTGGGCATCGCCTATGATGATCTGAAGGGGATCAACCCGCGGCTGATCTATGCCTCCATCTCAGGCTTCGGGCAGACCGGGCCTTATGGGGAGCGTGCCGGCGTGGATCAGATCGCCCAGGGCATGGGCGGGATGATGACCATCACCGGTGAGCCAGGCCGTGGGCCGATGCGCGCGGGCATTCCCTTTGTGGACCTCACGGCGGGGAATCTGCTCGCGCTTGCGGTGATGATGGCGCTGTTCCAGCGGGAGAAGACCGGCAAGGGCCGCTATGTGCATACCAGCCTGCTGGAAGCCATGGTCTTCATGCTGGATTTGCAAGCCGCGCGCTGGCTGATGGATGGCGAAATCCCAGGCCAGGCCGGCAATGACCATCCGGTGAATATCCCGATGGGCGTTTTCCCGACCGCCGATAAGCCAATCAATATCGCCGCGTCTTCGCCCAAGATGTGGGTGCAATTCGCCGAAGCCTTGGACCGGAAGGATTGGCTGGAGGTTGAAGAATGGAAGACGCTGAAGGGCCGCAGCGCTGATCGTGCAAGGCTCAATAAGACCATCAGCGAAGTGACCAGCACCAAGCCAAGCGAGTATTGGATTGACCTGCTGGAACGCATCGGCATCCCCTGTGGCCCGATCAACCGCGTGGACCAGGTGTTTGAAGACCCGCAGGTGAAGCATCTGGCGATGGCGCTGCCCATGACGACGCCCAAGCGCGGCCTGACCCATATCGTTGGCACCGCGATCAATATGCAGGGGATTGAAAGCAGCGTCCGGCGCATCCCGCCGCGGCTTGGCGAACATTCCGCTGAAATTCTGCAACAAGCCGGCTATGGCGCGGCAGAGATTGAACAATTGCGCGCGCTTGGCGTGATCAGCGAAGGATAAGACAGATGGAATTCGCGGAAGGCAAGATTCTTGCCGACATCAAGGATGGCGTTGGGCGCATTACCTTCAATCAGCCGGAAAAGCGCAATGCCATGTCGGTTGCGATGTGGGATGGCATGGGCCAGGCCTTGGATGTGTTCACGGCGGATGCCTCGGTCCGCTGCGTGGTGCTGACGGGCGCGGGCGACAAGGCTTTTGTCTCCGGCGCGGATATCAGCCAATTCGACAAAATCCGCTCGGATGCTGATGCGCAGAAGGAATATGGCCGACAGACAGCGGTTGGGCGCTTGAAGCTTGCCACCTATCCGAAGCCGGTAATTGCGGAAATTCGCGGCTTTTGTATGGGGGGCGGGCTTGGCATTGCCATGTCCTGCGACATCCGCATCGCGGCCGAGGGCAGCCAATTCGGCATTCCGGCGGCCAAGCTTGGCATCGCCTATGGCTTTGACATGGTGAAGCATCTGGTCAGTCTGGTCGGTCCCGCCCATGCGCATATGATCCTGATGACCGGCGAACGCTTTGACGGACGCGAAGCCGAAAGGGTTGGCCTGATCAACAAGCTGGTGCCGGCGGAAGCGCTGGCTGGGGAAGTGGCCAAGCTCACCGCAACGCTGGCGCAGAATGCGCCGCTGTCGCTTTTTGCCAATAAGCGCACGGTGCAGGCGGTGTTGCAGGACAAGGCGGATCGGGACATGGCGGCGATCCAGGCTGATTTGAATGCCTGTTTCGACAGCGCCGATTACAAGGAAGGCCGTAAGGCCTTCATGGAAAAGCGTAAACCGGCCTTTCAGGGCCGCTGAGCCCTGGGTGGGTACAAGCTTAACCAAAGGTAAGTTGCGTCCCTTGGCCAAAACGCTATGTAACGCGCTTCGGTAACCCCAAACCCAGGACGTCTTCAGCCCTCCATGGACGACGCGCTGCCCCCGGTTGCCGGAAATCATCAGAATGCGCCCATCTCCCGCCTAATTGCGGAGGTGGTGGAACGTTGCCCCGGAGAACGCATCACCCTTGGCGAAATGGCCGAGGCGTTTGGCGACCGCGCCTTTGGCTTGCTGATCCTGCTGCTTTGCCTGCCGGGGCTTTTGCCCGGCATGGCTTCCATCTTCGGCACACCCATGCTGATCTTGGGTGTGCAGATGGGTCTAGGCTTTCGTAAGCCGAAACTGCCGGGCTTCATTGCGCGGCAAAGCCTGAAGCGCACCGATGTGATGCGGCTTTCCAGCGGTTCTTCCAAGATGCTCGCGCGCGTTGAACGCTATGTCAGGCCGCGCCCTGGCCCCTTCACAAATAACACCGCGGATAAGGTTGTTGGCTGGCTCACGGCCTATGCCGCGCTCATGCTGATCCTGCCCGGGCCTGGCACCAATGGCCCGCCGGCTTTTGGTACCATCGTCATGTCGCTTGGTGTCGTGGAAAATGACAGCAAGGTGGTCGGGATTGGCATTGTTGCGACCATCCTCGCCAATATTTTCGCAACCGCGGTATTGATTGCCATAGTCTGGTTTGGCGTTGAAGCACTTGGCTATATCATTTGATGTCAATTCTACTGGACAGTTGCGGTCCGGCCGATTAGCCTTCCCAAATGCTTCGGTGGCCCGCAAGGGCTGAAACGGGAATGCGTGACACGGTGAAACCCACCGCCAATCCGCAGCTGCCCCCGCAACTGTAGGCGACTATATCTGGCCCATATGCCATTGCATGTGCGTCTGATCGGCGAAGGTGGAACACCGAAGCCGTGAATCAGCCGCTCAAAAAAGGATGATGAAAGCCGCGAAGCGGTTTTCATCAGCGTCTGATCCGCTGAGGTGGAACACCGAAGCCGTGAATCAGCCGCTCAAAAAAGGGATGATGAGAGCCGCGAAGCGGATGTCATCATTTATGCGAGAAGGCGGGCAGAGAGGGGGATATCCCCCAGGTCGCGAGCCAGGAGACCGGCCGTCGCATAGTTGTCTCGCGCGTATCGGGCGGGGTGCACCGATGCAACGGACCAAGGCTGTGCGGGCACGCCCGCGCATCTCCGTCTGCGAACAGCGCAAGCTTGCCCCTTGGCCGCAAGGCTTTGGGGCGCGTTGTTGTTTTTGCGCGGAGGAATGCCGGATGAAACACCGGATATTCGTGTTATTGGCGCTTGCCCCCCTTGCCCCGATCTCGGCGCAAACGGCGAGCATCCCTGAAACCATTGTCACAGCAACAAGGATACCCACGCCGCAGGAACGCCTGCCGGCAGCGACCACGGTGATTGATCGGCAGATCATCGAAGAACGCGGCTATGTCACGCTGGCCGATGCGCTGGTGAGCGTGCCTGGCTTCAACATCATACCAAGCGGCGGCATGGGTCAGGTAACATCTGGCTTCATGCGCGGCACCAATTCGAATCACGTGCTGGTTTTGCGTGATGGCGTGCCGATGAATGATGCCAGCCACCCAAGCGGCGCCTTTAATTTCGGCAATACGCTGCTCGGCGATATTGAACGCATTGAAGTGGTGCGCGGCCCGGTTTCCGCGATTTACGGCACTTCGGCGATTGGTGGCGTGATCAATCTGATCACACGCCGTGCGCCCGCCGATCGGCGAGCACAATCCTACGGGGAACTGGCCGGCGGCACCAATTACACCGCGCGTGGTGTGGCAGGTGTCGCGGGCACCATCGGCAATACGGATTACGGCGTGACGGGACAAAGCCTTTCAACACGCGGTTCAAACGCAGTGGCACCCCGCTTTTACAATAACCAGGGCGAACACGATGGCTTCCGATCAGCGGTGATCACGGCGCGCGGTGGCGTCAATCTTGGTGAAACCGCACCCGCCAGCCTGCTTGGCATGACGCGGCTGGATGGCTTGGTGACCATGCGGGAAAACAGGCTCGGTTTGGATAACATCCCGAATGATGATCCGAATTACAGTGGCGATGATCGCAATTGGATGGGGTTCTTGCGCAGCGCCACGGAATTACTTGGCGGCGATTGGACCACGGGTTTGACGCTTTCCGCCACCGAGGATCGGCGCCGCTACACCAATTGGCCCGATAGCCTGAACCGTAGCACCGCCGATGATCTCTATCGCGGCCGGCGCGACCGCCTTTCCTGGGATAATACAGTCAGGCTCTCGGACTTTGGCATCCTGACTGCGAATAATCTTGTGTTCGGCGCGGGTTCGGAAAACGAGTCTGCCTTCACCAATTCGGTGCTTGGGAGTTTTAGGCAAAATGTGGATAAATCGCAACAAAATAGCTTCGCCTATATTGGCACTCAGCATCGGCTGGCGGAGCGATTGGATGTGACCACTGCGCTCCGCCAGGATGCGCCGGATGGCCTTGATGGTGCCACCACCTGGCGCCTTGGTGGTGTGCTGAGCCTGCCAGAGATTGCCTCACGCCTCATTGCCTCGGGCGGAACCGCGTTCAAGGCGCCATCCGTCTATCAACGCTATGGCATCAATAATTTTGGCTTCAGGGGAAATCCGGAGCTGCGCCCGGAACATGCCACCGCCTGGGAAGCCGGGATCGAAACCGATCTGACCACAAGCATCACGCTTTCCGCGCTTTATTTCGAAAGCAGGATAAGGGATCTCATTGAAAGCACGTCGGACTTCAGGAGCAATCGAAATATTGCCCGCGCCCATATCCAGGGCGGCGAGTTTGGCGTGAATTGGCGGCATTCCGACAGTTTTTCCATGCGCGCCGCCTGGACCGTGCAGGAAGCGCGTGATGAGGCGAAAGACACTCCCCTGGCCCGCCGCCCACGCAATAGCGCGAGCCTATCGCCACGCATCGCGCCCAAGGTGGATTGGGTGGATGTGCCGAATGCACGGCTGATCATCGCGCCAGAATTCATCTATGTCGGCAAGGCATGGGATTATGTTTATCCTGACAATGGCGGCTTTGGCAGCAATGGCTATAATGACGAAGGCTTCGTCTTCAACATGACCGTGTCCCTGCCGCTTGCGCAGCAGATCACCGCCTTCATTGAAGCGCGCAACCTTGGCAATCGGCGCTACGAACCGGCCAATGGGTTTGTCATTCCTGGCCGCAGCGCAATTCTCGGCCTACGGGGCGTTTTTTGAAGCTGCGCGGGGTTAGCCCCGCGTCGCCCCCGGCACCCACAGCACATCGCCGGCGCCATTGCCATTCAGCCGCCGCGCGAGCACGAAAAGATGATCCGATAGCCGGTTCAAATAGCGGATCACGGCGGGGTTCACTTCCTCCTCCGCCGCCAGCGCCACCACCAGCCGTTCCGCGCGCCGCACCACGGTGCGTGCAATATGCGCTGCTGCCGCACCTGGCGCACCACCTGGCAGCACGAAGGATTTCAGCGCGGGCATTTGCCCATTCATCGCTGATAATTCCGCTTCCAGCCGAGCGGATTGCGTATCCGCCACGCGTAGCCGCGCGCCCGCTTCGCCTGGCACGCAAAGATCAGCGCCGATATCGAAAAGATCATTCTGGATGCGCGCCAGCATCGCATCGGCTTCGGCGTCGTCGCGCGTAGAAAGGCGCAGCACACCAAGCGCGGCATTCGCCTCATCTACCGTGCCATAGGCTTCAACGCGCAAAGCGTCCTTGCGTACCCGCGCCCCATCACCGAGCGAGGTTTCCCCCTGATCCCCACCGCGCGTGGTGATCACATCAAGCTTGACCATTTTTGTTTCCTTACAGAGTGTCTCAGGTCGCCTCAGCGACGCGCGTTTTCAAGGCGGAAATGCACGGCGGTGGTGATACTACCCGCCACCGGCAGCCCCGCACGCTGCGCCGGACGAAAGCGCCATTCGCGCAGCGTTTCCACTGCCGCCGCATCCAAAGCGCTGAAGCCGGAGCTTTCCGTGACGCGCACATCAACAACTCGGCCATTTGCATCCACGCTCAATTCCAGCTGCACGGTTCCTTCCTGCCCACGACGGCGGCTTGCTTCCGGATAGGCGGGGCGGCGATTGCGGGCCGCATCAAGCGCTTCGGGCGGCGCTGTGCGCCCTTCCAGGGTGAAGCTTTCCATCCCTTGCAAAGCGGCATTCAGCCGTACCGGCTGGGGTGGCGCGGTTTGTGGAGGGCTTTGCCGCGGCGGGGGGCGACGTTCCGGCGGAGGTGGCGCCTCAGTCACTTGCCGGGGCTGTTCCGGTTCCGGCACGGGTTCCGGCGCCGGTGGTGCTTCCGCGACTTGCGGTGGCGTTTCCTCAACCGGCGTGGGCGGCAGGATCGGTGCCGCAAGCGCCGAAGGTGGCGATGGCGCGGGCGGCGGTGCTGCGATTACTGGCGGCGGCGGAGGCGGTGCGGCAACCATCGGCGGTGGTGGCGGCACATCAGGGGCGGGCGGCACGGCCGCCACTTCGGGCGGGGCGGCAGGGGATTCCACCTCGCCAATATCTGGCGCGCCCTCATAAATCACGGCAACGCCCTGGGCTTCTGCCTGGTCCGCCGATAATTCCTCAATCATCGGCCATAGGATCAAAAGCGCCGCAACCAGCCCATGCAGCATGAGTGACGCGCCCAGCCCAAAACCGCGCGGCGCGGCCTTCACAGCACCGGCACCCCCTGCTGCTTCGCCTTGCCTTCGGGTTCGACATGAATGGTGATAATCGCCCCTTCAAGCTCCGCCTTCAGCGCGGCTTCGATCCGGTCACAAATCTCATGGCTTTCGATGACACGCATATCACCCGGCACCACCAGATGGAATTCCAGAAAAGTATGCCGCCCGGCATGGCGGGACCGCAAATCATGCGCCTCAATCGCGCCGGATGCCTGTTCGGCCACAATGCGACGAATGCGCTCCATCGTGGCCGGCGGCACGGCTTCATCCATAAGCCCGCCGACACTTTCGCGCAGCAAGCGCCCGCCCGAGATCAGAATATTCACCGCCGTCAGCGCCGCCAGCAGCGGATCGAGCCATAAAATATCGGTGAGCACGACAAGCCCAACACCGATCAGCACCCCAACCGAGGTCACCACATCCGCCCATAAATGCCGCGCATCGGCCATCAGCGCCGGGGATCGAAGCACCTTGCCGCGCCGTCCGAGATAAAGCGCCCAGGCGGCATTCACACCACTCGCCACCGCGGAAACCGCAAGCCCAATACCCACCTGATCCGGCGCACGCGGTGCCAGGAAGGCTCCCCAGGCTTCATGCAAAATCAGCAGCGCCGCTACAATGATCAGCGCGCCTTCCAAGACGGCCGAGAAATACTCAACCTTGGAATGCCCATAAGGGTGGTTCGCATCAGCGGGTAGCGCTGAAAGCCGCACCGCCAGCAGCGCTGCACAAGCTGCCGCAACATTTACAATGCTTTCCAAAGCATCGGCGTAAAGCGCGACGGAGCCCGTCACCCACCAGGCAATCGCCTTGAGAGCCAATACCGCCACAGCAATGGCCACGCTGAAGGCGGCCAATTGCGCGGCGTTGGAATGCCGGGTTTCAACCATGGCGGGGGTTTAGCCGGTCAGGGCTAGACCGAGAAGTACTTCGCCCGCGGGTGATGCAGCACAATGGCGCTGGTGGATTGTTCGGGATGGAGCTGCCATTCATCACTGAGCGAAACGCCAATGCGTTCCGCATCCAGCAATCGCAGCAGCCCTTCCTGATCTTCCAGCTTCGGGCAGGCCGGATAGCCGAAGGAATAGCGCCCACCGCGATAGCCCTGTTGCAGCATTTTTTCGATATCGCGATCATCCTCGGCAGCGAAGCCCAATTCAGCGCGGATGCGTTTGTGGACATATTCCGCCAGCGCTTCTGCCATTTCCACCGAAAGCCCGTGCAGATAGAGGTAATCCTGATAACGGTTTTCCTCAAACCAATCGCGCGCAATATCGGATGCCTTCTGGCCGACAGTGACCACCTGCAGACCGATCACATCGCGCGCATTCGGCCCATCATCCACATCGCGTACGAAATCGGCGATGCAATCGCCATCTTCCTTGGGCTGGCGCGGCATATTGAAGCGGCACACTTCCGTAACGCCATCTTCGGCAAACAGGATCAGATCATTGCCCTGGCCCGCGCACTTCCAATAGCCATAGATCGCCTGGGGCTTCAGGATGTTTTGGTCTTCCGCCAAAGCCAGCATGCGCTTCAAGACCGGGCGCAATTCCTGCTTGGCCCAGCCCAGGAAGTCTTCAAGCGAACGCCCCGCCTTCCGGAAACCCCATTGGAATTGATAGAGGCTCCGTTCATTGATGAAGGGCACCAGCGCCTTGGGGGCGGCTTCCAGCACGCGCGCGCCCCAGAAAGGTGGCGTCGGCACAGGGCTTTCGGCGGCGACACGGCGGCGGCGGGTTTGCGCGTATTTCACATCAACGGGTGCGAAGCCGCGCGGGTCCGCCGTGCCAAGGGTACGCTTTTCATTGCGCGCCTTGCCGGAACGCTTGGTTTGCAGCGCCGCCAGGTAATCATCAAAGCCATTGCCCATGACCTTGTCCATCAAATGCAGGCCATCAAAGGCATCCCGCGCATAGGCGACACGCCCGGAAGCATAGGCGCGCACGCAATCATCTTCCACGTAATTGCGCGTCAGCGCCGCACCGCCGAGCAATACGGGAATATCCACGCCCTGGCGCGACATTTCTTCCAAATTCTCGCGCATCACGACGGTTGATTTCACGAGCAAGCCCGACATGCCAATGGCATGCGCCTTATGTTCGCGCGCTGCCGCGACAATTTCGATCAGTGGCACCTTGATGCCGAGATTGACAACGCGATAGCCGTTATTGGTCAGGATGATATCCACGAGATTCTTGCCGATATCATGCACATCACCCTTCACGGTGCCGAGGACGATGGTCCCTTTTTCTTGGCCTTCCACCCTTTCCATATAGGGTTCCAGATAGGCGACGGCGGCCTTCATCGTCTCGGCTGATTGCAGCACGAAGGGAAGCTGCATCTTGCCGGCGCCGAATAACTCACCAACCACCTTCATGCCATCCAGCAAAACATCGTTGATAATGGAAAGCGGCGCGATGCCCTTGGCGAGCGCATCGGCCAATTCATCATCCAGCCCCTTGCGATCGCCATCAATGATGCGGTCCTTAAGGCGCCCTTCCACCGTTTCCGCGCGCTTTTTCGCTGTGGCATCGGCGGCCTTGCGGCCAGCGAAAAGTTCCAACATCTTTTGCAGAGGGTCATAATTCTCCGTGCGGCGGTCATAGATCAAATCTTCCGCAACCTTCACTTCCTCCGCAGGGATTTGATGCAAGGGTTTGATCTTGGAGACATGCACAATCGCCCCCGTCATGCCCGCCTTCACGGCGTGATCCAGGAACACGCTGTTCAGCACATGCCGCGCCGCGGGGTTGAGCCAGAATGAGATACTGCACAACCCAAGAATCATCTGGATATCGGGAAATGCATCCCGGATCATGCGAATGCCTTCAAGCGTCCAAAGG
>JADCFP010000074.1 GCA_020249465.1 Roseomonas sp.
ATGGACCGAATCCGGTGTTGCTGGCGCTTATCGCTTCACGCAGCGCGTGTTTCGCATTGTGGAAGCGGCCCTGCCCGGCCTGCCGCCCGCAGGCACGGCGCCGGAGGCATCCGGCAAGGCACTCCGGCGCGCGACCCATCGCGCCATCGCCACCGTGACCGAGGCTTTGGAGACTTTCGCCTTCAATGTCGCGGTCGCGCGGCTCTATGAATTCGCCAATTCCATTGAAGCGGCGAAGGATGCGCCCGCTGGGGCAAAGCGGGAAGCGCTCGAGATGCTGGCGCGGCTTTCTGCGCCGATGATGCCGCATTTGGCAGAAGAAGTTTGGTCCTTGCTGCGGCCAAATGATGCGGCGCTGGTCGCTGAACTCCCCTGGCCGGAAGCCGATGGCGCACTGTTGGTTGCGGAAAGCGTGACGCTTGCCGTGCAGGTATTGGGCAAGCTCCGCGCCACTATCGAAGTGCCGGTGGGTGCGAGCGAGGAAACGATTTTCGCGGCTGCCGAAGCCGAGGAAAACGTGCAGCGCGCGCTTGCTGGCAAGCCGATCAAAAAGCGCATCCATGTGCCCGGCAGGGTGGTGAATTTTGTTATCTAATGGTCCGATCGCTGCTCTCGGTTCCCGATAGCAGCGTGAATCGGCCCGCCAAACATATAGCTAGTGGTACGTGGGGGCATTTTGGGAAGGGGAAGGGTCAGCATGGATCGCACCACTAGACGCGCCCTTATCGCGCTTGGCCTGCCGTTCCTGGCCACAGGCTGCGGCTTTCGGCCAATGCACGCGCGGCGAGGGTCTGAAGCAGATACACAAGTCGCGGCATCGCTTGCGGCCGTGAAGGTGGGGCTGATTACAGAACGGCAAGGGCAATTGATGCGCCGGCGGTTAGACGAAGGCTTGGCCCCGATGGGGCGTGGCGCCGTCACCGCAAAATATGATCTGCGCGTCGGGCTTGGCTATGGTCTCGAACTTCAGGGCTTTCGCCGTGATGGTTTTCCAAGCCGCATACGCTTCAGTGCAACCGCGCAATGGTATCTGTTTGATGTTGGTGCGCCACCGCGCGAAATCACGCGCGGAACGGAACGCGCCTTTGATGCTTACGATATTCCGGAAAACCAGTTTTTCGCTGCTGATGTCGCGCGCGATACCATGGAACGCCAATTGATCGAACAATTGGCGCAACAGATCGTGGCCAGGCTCGCCATGCATTTTCGCAAGGAAGCCCAGGGCGTAACGCCCGCCTGACCATGGCCAAGATTGATGCACGGCGCATTGCGGGCTTCCTTTCTGATCCGCCGGCCAACACGCGCGTTGTCCTAATCTATGGCGATGACCTGGGGTTAGTGCGCGAAAGGGCAGATCAGCTCACGCGTGCCGTTGTGGGTGATGATCCTTTCGGCTTAGTCGAAGTACCGCGCGACGCCGCGAGCCGTGACGCGACCATCCTGGCCGGTGAGGCCGCGCAACCTGCTCTCACCGGCGGCCGGCGCCTGGTGCGGGTGCGTGATGCGACAGATGGCCTTGCCAATGCTGCCAAGGCGGCGCTGGCTGGTCCCGGCCCTGGGATTGTATTGCTCGAAGCGGGCACGCTTGCCGGCAATAAGGGCCTTCGGCCTGCGCTGGAGCGCGCCAATGACGCAGCAGCGGTGATTGCCTGCTATCCCGAGACCGGCGCGGAACTTGAAGCCAGCATTGGCCGTATGCTGAAGGAACGCGGCGTTGCGGCGGATAGCAGCGCGCTTGCCTTCATGGCCGCGCGGCTGGGCGAAAACCGTCTGCAAATCCGCCAGGAAGTGGAAAAACTGGCGCTCTATGTCGGCCCCACCAAGCGCGTGACGGAAGAAGACGCCATTGCCTGCATCGCAGAAGGTTCAACGCTTGATCTTGACCAGGCGCTGCTTGCGGCAACATCGGGCGATGCGGCGCTGACAGATCGCGCACTTGATCAGGCCTTTGCCGAAGGGGCGGCGGCGGTGCAAGTGGTTCGCGCCGCTTTGCGACATGTGCAGCGGTTGCACCTGGCGGCACTTGCGGTGACGAAGGGATCAAGCCCTGGCGATGCGCTTTCGTCGCTGCGCCCACCTGTGTTTTTCAAAAGCCGCCCGGCTTTCGAACGGGCGCTGCGCTTATGGCCTGCGCCAGCCCTCGCCGCCGCCGGTGACGCGCTTTTGGAAGCCGAACGCCAAACCAAGACAACCGGCATGCCCGATCAGGCGATTGCGCGCGCCGCAGTGATGGCGCTGGCGCGCGAAGCCGTGCTGCGCCGGCGATGAGAGAATGTGGTTGTACAGGGATTACCTCAGCTGAATGGATCACTGAATAGGTGATGGCAAGGCCGGAAACTGGCAGGCCGTTGGAGTTCATCGCCTATATAACGATGCGGAAGGCTATTGGATAACACAGTCCGGAACTGCGGGGATATCCGGTAGATAGGGGGAAAATCAGAGGTTCCCCTGGCCATATGGCAATGATACCATGTTTTCGCCGCCTGATCAGCGGGCGGGATCATACAAGCAAGAGGAACGACCATGCTCTCCGATCTTCGCGGCGTAATCCCGCCGATCTCCACCCCCTTCGATGCGCAAGGCAATGTGATCCACTCGGCGCTCACCGAGGTTGTCGAATTTCAGATAGCGGCTGGTGTGCATGGGTTGATACCGGGCGGCAGTACCGGTGAAGGCCATACCTTCGAACGTGAAGAATTCGCCCGTATGTTCGAAACCGTTGCCAAGGCAAATCGCGGACGGCTGCCCTTACTGGCCGGTCTCATCGTCAATTCAACGCAGGAAGCCATTATTCGCGGATGCATCGCGCGTGATCTAGGTGCGCAAGGCCTACAGGTGACGCCCGTTCATTACCTGTTCAAGCCAGATGAAGAAGCAACTGTTGCGCATTTCCGCGCAGTTGCGGAAGGCACAGGCCTACCAATCCTGATCTATAATGTCATTCCGTGGAACTACCTAACGCCTGCTTTGTTGCTACGCATCATGCGCGAAGTGCCGGGTGTTGTTGGCGTGAAGCAAAGCTCGGGTGATCTGAAGTTGCTCGCTGATCTCGTATTGCAGGCCCGGCCACAGGATCTGATTTTTACCGCAATCGATGCGCTGCTGTATCCAAGCTATGCGCTTGGTGCACGCGGGACCATCTCGGCCTTACCGGCAGCGTCGCCTCACGCCAATGTTGCCTTGTGGGATGCCGTCCAGCGCGGTGACCACGTCACTGCAAAATCGCTGCATGAGCGGCTTCTCGTTCTTTGGAATGCATTATCGGCAGAAAATCTGCCAGCCAATGTCAAATATGCGCTCGCCTGCCAAGGAGTCGCTGCCGGACTTTCGCGGGCTCCGATGCCGATGCCAGATGCAGCACGCCAGGCCGCCATCCGCGTTGGATTGGAAGGTCTTGGTGTCGCGTTGCGAAAAGCGGCCTGACGAACGCCTATTGCCGCGATATAATCTGACCCGTGCCAAAACGCATATCGGGCAGGGTCAGATTATTTAGGTTCGCACAGTCACAAAAAAGAAGTAACATGGGTTCAGATGGAAAATCTGAACGGACGAAGATGCTCGCTAAACACCGAGATAGACCGAGCTGCGAGAACCCATGTGTACGCAGCGCACTGTAACGCGCAGGACAGGTGGTGCCGGCGCGGGGATGATGTGTCTAAGGCGCACGCGATGCCGCGCCTTGACCATTTCTCAGCCAGATAGAAAAAAACTAACGCCTATTCCGCCTGCCGCAGATTATTCTCCTCGATAATGTAACGGAAAGACTCCGCATCACGCGTGACAGTTGCGCCAAAATCACGCACATTCTGGAAGGTAATGGGTGTCTGAATACGTTCATGACCCTCACGCATCGTGGGCGTGCCCATTACGCGTTCACAGGCGGTTTCGTAACGCGCAATGATGGCCGGCGGCGTATTGGATGGTGCGAAAAGACCATGCCAAATGGCGAAATTCACATCATATCCCTGTTCGCGCATGGTGGGCACATCAGGAAATTCGGGCACACGCTCTGGGTTCAGGACGGCCACAGCCTGAAGATTATTGGCGCGTACGGATGAAGGATGGTCGTTGAAATTCTCGATATCCTTTGTCCGCATAGCGACCATGACATCGCCTGGGCCGCGATAGGCGATATGGTTCATTGGAACGCCTGCAATACGCGTAAAAGTGACCATGGAAAGATGTGGCGTGGTACCTGGCCCGGTGCTGGCAAAAGGCATGGGGGCTGGTGCGGCGCGCGCGCGCGTGCAACAACATCGGCTACCGTTCGCATGCCGGAGTCAGGTTGGGTCATCATGATCAGCGGCGCGCGGTTTACCATACAGATCGGCGAAAGATCACTTGCACGGTACCCGGCATTGCGCATGAAACTCGGTTGGATTGCGATCGGCCCCACCGGGGTAAAAGCAGCGTCATGCCATCAGGACGCGCGCGCACCACTTCATTGGCGACGATGGTGCCGGCGGCGCCGGTTTTATTCTTTACCACAACGGGTTGCCCAAGCATGGGCAGTGAGCCGCCCCGGGTAAGCCGTCGGCTCCAACTTCCAAATAGGATGTAGCTGTTATGAGCAAGACGACGAACAAATTCTCCCCTGAGGTCCGTATCCGAGCGGTTCGGATGGTGCTGGATCACGGGGGGAACATCCCTCTCGCTCGGCTGCGGCGTTATCGATTTCGGCCGAGATGCTGAAAGCGCTGGAATGGGAAAACCGCGAGCTTCGCCAGGCTAACGAGATCTTGCGCAAGGGGTTGGATTATTTTGCCTGCGCGCAGCGCGATTTACCCTCATGGAGCTCGACCGCCGGTTCAAGCCATGATCGCCTTTATTGATGATCAGCGCGGGGTTCACGGTGTCGAGCCGATCTGCAAGGTATTGCCGATTGCACCGCGCTCG
>JADCFP010000075.1 GCA_020249465.1 Roseomonas sp.
GCCGCTGTCCACCTCCGCCCGCTTGACGCGGTCCAGCAGCGTATGCACCGAACAGCCAATCTTGGCCGAAATCGATAACGCCGCAGCCCAGCGAGAGGGGTGTTCCCCCTCGTGATCCAGCACCATCCGAACCGCCCGGGCACGGACCTCAGGGGAGAATTTGTTCGTCGTCTTGCTCATAACAGCTCCATCCTATTTGGAAGTTGGAGCCGATGGCTTACCCAGGGCGGTTCACAGACGGTCATGCCTCCCTTAATTGCCTTTTGGGGGTATCGGATATGCGTGCCGGCGTTGGACAAATTGCGCCATTCCGTATCCGTGCTGAAACAGGAACGATTGCAGGATCTGAGCGTTTTGATATCAATAACCACATTATGAATCTAACGATTGGAAGTCAGGAAGAAACGACGAGTTTTTTCGCTTTGGATGTACCCGTCCGTATTCATGGACGCTTTGATAACCCAGATTTCGCACCAGCAAGCTGGTCCAATGAGGGAAAGGCGCAGATGGCGGCAGCAGATAATGTCGCGCCCTTACCGACGGCGCTACGTAGCGTTGCAGACCAGAACCCATGCCTGCGTCGTACCGGCCCGCCTGCGTGGCATTGAGTAGAGAGGTAATTGCTGGCGACTTCCCTGATTTTTGCATCAGAGCTTTTGGAGTGAAGTGCTATCGCCAGACGAAGAACAATATAAACAACCGGCAACCAAGATAACGCGCGTCCTGCATGTAGCTATTGGTGAGGCGCTTCCCGTGCGTTGATCGCTGGCCGTCGAGGTTCTGGCAATTATGGTGGGGGTAGGCGCCGATCCGCCTTGACCGACGAGCCTTGCTGAGGTGAACGCAACACGCTCAAACGTGGTGCCAGACTGCCAGCATAGCCCATGCCACCGCCAAGAACGGGTCATATACAAAGTCTAATGACCAAGGCTAAACACGCCTTTATGGCTCCGTCATGGGCGCTGAGGTGCTGAGCGCCCGCTTCTGGCCGCCGCGCTAATGCCCCCGTCAGCTATCCATCTTCAGCGCGGCGATGAAGGCGCTTTGCGGGATTTCCACCTTGCCGAATTGCCGCATGCGCTTCTTGCCTTCCTTCTGCTTTTCCAGAAGCTTGCGCTTGCGGCTGATGTCACCGCCATAGCACTTCGCCGTCACATCCTTGGACAGGGCCGAGATTGTCTCACGCGCAATCACCCGCCCGCCAATCGCGGCCTGGATGGGGATTTTGAACAATTGGCGGGGAATCAGTTCCTTCAATTTCTCGCAAATCTGCCGCCCGCGCCGTTCTGCCTGCGCGCGATGTGCCATGAAGGAAAGCGCATCCACGGGTTCATTATTCACCAGGATGGAAATCTTCACCAGATCGCCTTCCTCATAACCATCCATCTGATAATCGAAGGAAGCATAACCGCGGGATACTGACTTCAGCCGATCATAGAAATCGAACACCACCTCATTCAACGGTATCCGATAGACCAGCATGGCGCGGGAGCCGACATAGGTCAGTTCTACCTGTTGCCCGCGGCGTTCATTGCACAGCGCCAGCACAGAACCCAAATAATCATCAGGCAGCATGATGGTCGCCTTGATCCAGGGTTCTTCAATGTGATCCAGCACGCTGCCATCGGGCATATCGGCAGGGTTGTGCAATTCGAACATTTCGCCATTCGTCTTGTGCACCTTGTACACCACCGAAGGCGCGGTCGCGATCAGGTCAAGATCGAATTCGCGTGAAAGCCGTTCCTGCACGATTTCCAGATGCAAAAGGCCGAGGAAGCCGCAGCGAAAACCAAAACCCAATGCCGCACTGGTTTCCGGTTCATAATGGAAGGACGCGTCATTCAAGCGCAGCTTGCCAAGCGATTCACGCAGCTTTTCGAAATCATCCGCATCCACCGGATAAAGCCCGCACCACACCACGGGGATGGAGGGCTTGAAGCCTGCCAAAGCCTCGGCTGCCGGGTTGCGGTCATCCGTGATGGTGTCGCCAACATTCGTGTCCGCCACGGTTTTGATGGCAGCCGTCAGATACCCCATTTCACCTGGGCCTAGGCTTTCCACCGGCACCAGCTTTGGCGTGAAGACACCAACCTGTTCAATGGTATGCACCGCGCCGGATGACATCATGCGGATGCGCTGGCCCTTGCGCAAATGCCCATCCTTCACGCGCACCAGGATAATCACGCCAAGATAGGCATCATACCAGCTATCCACCAGCAAGGCCTTGGTGGTGGCGGATGCATCGCCCTTGGGCGGAGGTAACCTTTCCACAATGGCATCCAAAACGCCTTCAATATTCAGCCCCGTCTTGGCGCTGATCATCACCGCATCGGATGCGTCCAACCCGATCACATCTTCGATCTGCTGCTTCACGCGATCGGGTTCGGCCGCCGGCAGGTCAATCTTGTTCAGCACGGGCACAATCTCATGCCCCGCATCAATCGCCTGATAGACATTGGCGAGTGTTTGCGCCTCAACCCCCTGGGACGCATCCACCACCAGAAGCGAACCTTCACAGGCGGCAAGCGACCGGCTGACTTCGTAGGCGAAGTCCACATGGCCTGGCGTATCCATCAAATTCAGCACATAGGTTTTGCCGTCCTTGGCCGGGTAGGTCAGGCGGACGGTCTGCGCCTTGATGGTGATGCCGCGCTCCCGCTCCAGCTCCATATTATCCAGGACCTGTTCCTTCATCTCGCGCGCGGAAAGCGCGCCGGTCTGCTGGATCAGCCGGTCAGCAAGTGTGGATTTCCCGTGATCAATATGGGCAATGATCGAGAAATTGCGGATCAGCGAAAGCGGCGTGTCAGTCATGATGGTCCCGGGGGTGCCGGCGCGGAGTAGCGCTGGCCTTTTCAAAAGCGGAGATAAGGCAGCAGGGCCGGAAGTCAAACAGGCAATGGCCTGGCCCCGGCGTTCTCGGGGCCAGGAGGATTAGGCGCGCAGCACGGCCCCGGTCGCTTTCGCCACCGCCGCGACGATCTTCTCCGCCACGGCTTCGATTTGCGCATCGGTCAGCGTGGCCTCACGCGGCTGGAGGGTTACTTGCAGGGCAAGGCTGACCTTGCCGGCTGGCAGCTTATCCCCCGCATAACGGTCAAACAGCGCGACATCGGTGATCAGCGTGCGTTCTGCCCCCCGCGCGGCGCGGATCAGCGCCTCGGCGGCCACGCCCTCATCCACCAGGAAGGCGAAATCACGCCGGAGCGGCTGGAAGGCCGGCAAATCAGGCGCACCCTTCTTGCGGCGCTTGGGTTCCGGGATGGCGTCCAGGAACACCTCAAACGCCACGGCGGGGCCGGGCAGGTCGAGTGCGGCAAGCACGCGTGGATGGATTTCACCAAAGCGCGCTAACACCGTCTTCGGCCCCTGACGCACCTGGCCCGAACGGCCGGGATGATAGAAGCCCGGCGCATCGGCGGTCACGGAAAGGGCCGCCATGGGCAGGCCGAGTGCGGCCAGCACCGCCATGGCATCGCCCTTGGCATCCAAAGCATCCACGTTGCGTGACGCTTCCGCCCAATGGCGCGCGGTGGCGCCATGGCGCACCCCGGCCGCCACGGCCGCCTGACCTTCCGGCGTCACATCCTGATAGGCAGCGCCGATTTCACACAGCGCGACATCAGCAAAACCGCGCGCCGCATTGCGCCCCGCCGCCAGCAGCAGGGACGCCACCGGCGTTGGCCGCATCTGGTCCAAATCTTCCGCAATCGGGTTTTCCAGCCGTAGCGCGGCTGGTGTTTCGCCGAATAGCGCAGCCGTTTTTGATTCCATGAAGGCGAAGGTCACCGCTTCGTGCATGCCGCGCGCCGCCAGCACGCGCCGCGCGAGGGATGCGCGCGCCTGCTTCGGCGTGAAGGCGGGCGCGGGGATGATCCCGCTCACCGGCAGCGATACCGGTGCAATGGTATTGAGGCCGCGAATGCGCAGCACTTCTTCAATCAAATCGCATTCGGGTTCAATCTCGGCACAGCCTTCCGCCGCCGCCTTGGCGCGCTCCGGCGACAATTCAGCCGCCTGTGCCAAGGCGCCCTTGCCCGCGACATCATTGCGCCAGCTTGGTACATTGACCGTGACGCGCGCCGCATCCCGCGTGGCCAAGGTGAAGCCAAGGCTTTGCAGGATTTCCACGGCGCGGTCTGGCGTCACATCATCGCCGCCATAGCTTGCAAGCCGCTCAAAACGGAGGCTGGCTTGGCGTTGCCAGGCGGGTTCCGGCCCGGCGCCGACCACTTCGCTGGCCTCGCCACCGCAAATTTCGATCATCGCTTGTGTCGCAAGGTCAAGTGCAACGCGCGGCAGGGCCTGATCCACGCCGCGTTCAAACCGCGCTCGGGCATCGGTGCGCACATCATGGCGACGGCCTGATAGCGCGATGCGCACGGGGTCGAAAATCGCGCATTCAATGAAGCATTCGGTGGTGGCTTCATCGCAACCGGTGGCCTCGCCACCGATAATGCCACCCAGCGCTTCCGGCCCGGCGGCGTCGGCGATGATGCCATCTTCTGGCGTCAATTCATAAGTCTTGCCATTCAGCGCCAGCAGGCTTTCGCCTTCACGCGCCATGCGCATGGTCAGCGTCTTGCCTTGCACCTTGGCAACGTCAAACACGTGCAAGGGCCGGCCAAGGCCGAAGGTGAAAAGATTGGTCACATCCACCAGCGCATTGATCGGACGCTGGCCAATCGCGGTCAGCCAATCCTGCAACCATTTGGGCGAAGGCCCGTTCTTCACGCCGCGAATGGCGCGGCCCAGCACATAATCGCAGGCGCGCGGATCAGCGATTTCCCAAGAAAGGGGCGAAGCATAGGCAGGCTTGATCACAGGTGAGGGCAGGGGCTTCAACCGCCCCAGCCCGGCTGCCGCCAAATCCCGCGCCACACCATGGACGGAAAGCGCATCGCCGCGATTGGGCGTCACGCTGATTTCAATGATCGGGTCATCCAGCCCGGCCCAGCGCACATAGGCTTCGCCAAGCGGCGCATCTTCGGGCAGGTCCACAATGCCGGTGTGATCATCACCCAGACCCATTTCACGCGCGGAGAGCATCATCGCTTCCGATTTCACGCCGCGAATTTCGCCCGCCTTCAACGTAATCCCGGTGCCGGGAATGAAGGCACCCGGCAAAGCCGCGACACCCTTCATGCCCGCGCGCGCATTGGGTGCACCGCAGACCACGGACAGCAGCTTGCCATCGCCCGTATCAACCTTCAGCGCGCGCAGCCGATCCGCATTGGGGTGCTGTTCCGCTTCCACCACATGGGCGATGCGAAAATTCGCGAGTGCTGCACCGCGATCTTCCACACCTTCGACCTCAAGCCCGATGGTATTCAGCGCCGCCAGGATCTCATCCAGCGTGGCGGTGGTTTCAAGATGCGCCTTCAGCCAGGAAAGGGTGAATTTCATCGCCTTACACTCCTTCCACCAAAGAAGGTGGTGAAAGCGGATCGGCGCCGTAATGCCTCAGCCAGCGGATATCGGCTTCATAGAAGGGGCGGAGATCAGGGATGCCGTGCTTCAACATGGTGATGCGTTCAATGCCCATGCCGAAGGCAAAGCCCTGCCATTCGCGCGGATCAATGCCGCAATTCGCCAGCACCTTCGGATGCACCATGCCAGAGCCCAAAATCTCCAGCCAATCACCGCCCTTGCCCAATTCACCGGTTTTACGGCTCCAGCCGATATCCACTTCCATGGAAGGTTCCGTGAAGGGGAAATAGGAAGCGCGGAACCGCACCGGCAAATCGGCAATGCCGAAAAAGGCGCGCAGGAAATCAATCAGGCAGCCCTTCAAATGACCAAGATGAATGTTTCGATCAATTACCAGACCTTCCACCTGATGGAACATCGGCGAATGCGTCGCATCATGATCGGCGCGATAGGTGCGGCCCGGCACAATCACGCGAATGGGTGGCGCTTCATTCAGCATGGTGCGGATTTGCACCGGCGATGTATGCGTGCGCAGCACCGGCCTGCGCCCATCCACCGCGCGCACATAGAAAGTATCGTGATCCTGCCGCGCGGGATGGTGATCGGGGATATTGAGCGCGCCGAAATTATGCCAATCGCTTTCGATATCGGGGCCTTCCGCCACCTTGAAGCCCATGGCGCCGAACAGCGTGGTCAGTTCTTCCATGGTGCGCGCGATGGGGTGGATGCCGCCTTCGGCTGCCGTGCCGGGCGCGAAGGGGCGCGGCGGCAGGGAAACATCCATGCGTTCTGCCGCCAATCGCGCATCCAGCGCACGGGCTTCCACCACTGCGCGTTGCGCTTCCAGGGCGGCCTCAATCGCGGTCTTCACCTGGTTCAGCGCCGCACCGCGTTCCTTGCGTGCTTCGGGCGCGACGGCGCCAAGGCCCTTCAGCAGCGCGGTCAGGCTGCCGGATTTGCCCAAAACGGCGACACGCACCGCATCCAGCGCGCGCGGATCTGCAGCGGCGGCAATGGCGGCTTCGGTTTCGGCCCTAAGGGCAGCAAGATCATCGGTCATGATGGCAGGTCCACATGAACAAAGGGCCGCATCCCCGGTCCAACCAGGAAGCGGCCCTTGCGTGATGCTGGGTCTCCGCCCCGGATCGCCGGGGCGGCGGTAATCAGGCGGCGCCGGCCGCCTTCGCCTTTTCCACCAGCGCCGCGAAGGCCGCCGGTTCGTCAAAGGCAAGCGCCGCCATGACCTTGCGGTCCATCTCAATCCCCGCCGCCTTGATGCCGGCGATGAAGCGGGAATAGGTCAGGCCATGCTCACGGACGGCAGCGTTGATGCGCTGAATCCAAAGACCACGGAAATCGCGCTTCTTGTTGCGACGGTCGCGGTAGGCATATTGCAGCGCCTTTTCCACCCGCTCCAAAGCGGGGCGATAGGCGGTGCCAGACCGGCCGACATAACCTTCAGAAAGCTTGAGAACCTTCTTGTGGCGGGCGTGCTTGGTAACGCCGCGTTTTACACGAGCCATTCTGCGATCCTCCCTTTACCGGTCCAGCCCATAGGGCAGCCATTGCTTCACGGTATCGCCATCCTGCTTGTCCAGCACGAAGGTCCCGCGGTTCTGGCGCTTCATCTTGGAAGCTTTGGAAGAAAGCATGTGGCGCTTGAATCCACCGCCTGCCTTGACCTTGCCGGTCGCGGTCAGACGGAAGCGCTTCTTCACGCTTGATTTCGTCTTCATCTTGGACATTTGGCCCTCCTATGGGGTCAGCCCTTCCGCCTTGCACCCGTTGCCGGGGCCGCACCATGCGGCGGGAAGGGGGTTCCGGCCGGGCATGTCCATGGGGCCACGGCACGGGAGGCGGGGCTATAGCGCCCGAAAGTTTTCCACACAAGACCCGCGCCGCAGAAACGGAGATTTCACCTTTATGGGTGTTTAATGCGCCTGTGATCACCCGGCGGTTTGGCCGCCCTTTGGATTCAGGACGAAGTCTCATGTCGCATTCGCAAGCGGATACGCTGCCGGACCCAGAAGTGCTCAGGGCCGCTATGGAGCCCCTTTTCGGCGATTTGCGCGCCTTTATGGACCGCCGCATCGCTGAAGTGAGCGCCGAGGTCTCTGCCAGCGTGCAGCTTCTTGGCATGAGCGAGGAAAACCTGGCCAGCCAGATATCCTCTGTGCATGAGCGTATCGCCGGCATGATTTCCGCCCCGCAGCCGGGCAATCGGACCTCTGGCCAGGAATTGGAAGCGGTGGTGCAGGCAACCGAAGCCGCTGCCAACACCATTCTGGAAGCGGCTGAGGCCATTCAGGAATGGCTGGAAAAGGGCTCGGGCAGCCCGGATGCGCTGCCCGCCATCACCGAAAGGGTGAATGCGATCTTTGAGGCCTGTTCCTTCCAGGATTTGACCGGCCAGCGGATCCGCCGCGCCATCCGTGACTTGCAGCAGGTGGAATCCATCCTGGAAGATATCCTGCCCGACAACGCCCAACCCGGCCCCAATGCCTCTCGGCCCAAGGTCGAGCTGAAGGGCGTTGTGCAGACCGTGGCAGACCCGAAAAAGGCCGGTCCCGATCTGGCACAGGATGAGATTGACCGGCTGCTGAACGGGTAAATCTTTCACCGGACCCATAAGCGGGTTCCGGTTCCGCGCTGGGAAGTCTATATCCCGCCCATGCTTTCCTTCCGCAAGATGCATGGGCTCGGCAATGATTTCGTGGTGCTGGATGGCCGCGCCGCGCCGCTTGGGCTCACGCGCGCCCAAATGGTCGCGCTGGCGGATCGTCGGCTTGGCATTGGCTGCGACCAGCTGATCATCCTGGAACCGCCGCCGCCCGGCGCTGATGTCTTCATGCGCATCCATAATCCGGATGGGTCGGAAGCCGGCGCTTGTGGCAATGCCACACGCTGCATCGCTTCCCTGATCGCCGCTGAAACCGGTCAGGCGCGGGTGGTAGTGCGCACGATTTCAGGCGATTTGCCGAGTGAATCCCGCCCCGATGCGCTTTGGCAGGTGGATATGGGGCCAGCGCGACTCGGCTGGCGGGATGTGCCGCTGGCGCGGGGGGTGGATACGCTGCACCTGCCTCTGTCCTGCGGCCCGGTGGCGGACCCTGCAGCCTGTTCCATGGGCAATCCGCATGCGACGTTTTTTGTGCCTGATCTGGATGCCTCGCCGATCAGCGATATCGGCCCGCGCCTGGAACATGACCCGATCTTCCCTGACCGCGCCAATATCGGCTTTGTGCAGGTGATGTCGCCGGAGCATTTGCGCCTTGTCGTTTGGGAGAGGGGCGCCGGGCTGACGCTTGCCTGCGGGTCGGGCGCTTGCGCGGCCATGGTGAATGCGCATCGGCGCGGTCTGACCGGGCGCAAAGCGCGGATTTCCATGCCAGGCGGCGATCTGTTCATGGAATGGCGCCAGGATGGGCATGTGCTGATGACCGGCCCTGTCGCCACCGCCTTCATCGGGCAGGTTGACCCCAAGGCTTTGGCCGCATGAGTGCCACGGAAGCCCCCCGGCTGCTGAGTTTCGGCTGCCGGCTCAATACTTATGAGAGTGAGGCAATGCGCGACCTGGCCAGCAAGGCCGGGCAGGGCAATGCCATTATCGTCAATACCTGCGCGGTCACGGCGGAAGCGGAACGTCAGGCGCGGCAGGCGATCAGGAAGGCGCATCGGGATAATCCTGGGGCACGCATCATCGTGACCGGCTGCGCGGCGCAAATCGCCCCCGATAAATGGGCTGGGCTGCCAGGGGTGGAACGCGTCATTGGCAATGCCGATAAGCTGAAGCCGGAAACCTGGGCCGCCTTGGATGCGCCGCCCGCGCCGGTGACGGACATCATGGCTGTGCGCGAAACGGCAGCCCATCTGGTGACGGAATTCGCCGGGCGCGCGCGGGCCTTTGTGCAGGTGCAGCAGGGCTGCGATCATCGCTGCACCTTTTGTGTCATTCCCTTCGGGCGCGGGCCGTCGCGGTCCGTGCCGATTGGCGTCATTGTCGAACAGCTGCGCGCCCTGGTGGCGGCGGGGTATCGGGAAGCGGTGCTGACCGGGGTTGATGTCACCTCCTACGGTCCAGACCTGCCAGGCAGCCCGACGCTTGGGCAGATGATCCGCCGCGTCTTGGCGCTGGTGCCGGAATTGCCGCGGCTTCGGCTTTCCTCGCTTGATCCGGTGGAGGTGGATGAAGACCTCTGGCGCCTGATTGCGGAAGAACCACGGCTGATGCCGCATTTGCATCTTTCCTTGCAGCACGGGTCTGATTTGATCCTGAAGCGCATGAAGCGGCGGCATTTGCGCGCGGATGCGATTGCGCTGGCGGCGAAGGCGCGGCGGCTGCGGCCCGATATCGTGTTTGGCGCTGATCTGATTGCGGGCTTCCCGACGGAGACCGAAGCGCAATTCCAGGAAAGTCTTGATCTGGTGAAAGATTGCGACCTCTCTTTCCTGCATGTTTTCCCCTATTCGGAACGTCCAGGCACGCCGGCGGCGCGCATGCCGCAAATCCCGTTGCCAGAGCGTCGGGCCCGCGCGGCGCGGCTGCGCGAAGCCGGGGCGGCGGCGGCGGCGCGTTACTACGCGGCGCGCTTGGGGCAGGAGGAACAGGTTTTGTTGGAACATCCCGATCGCGGCCATACGGCATATTTCGCACCGCTCCGCTTGCTGGGCGCTGCGGGCCACCCGGGGGAAATCCGCCGGCTGCGTGTGATCGGTGCTGATGCCGATGGCCTTTTGGCGGAGGCAGCCTGATGGCGCTGCGTGATTTCTTTGGCCGTTTGCGTGGCGGTAGCGCGCCGCAGCCAGCGCCTGAACAGCCACAGGCGGATGCGCCAGCGCCGTTGCAGGACGCGCCACTGCCTGAAGCCCTAGCGCCACCTGCCGAAACCCTGCCGCCTGAGGCAGAAGCGCCTGCCAAAACGGGCTGGTTTGCGCGGCTCAAGGCAGGGCTGTCGCGTTCCACCGCCAAGCTCACGGAAAGCGTTGTCTCCCTGCTGCATAAAAGGCGGCTGGATGATGAGGCGTTGGAGGAGCTGGAGGAAACCCTGATCACCGCTGACCTGGGTGTCGCGGCGTCACGCCGGATTGTAGAGGGCTTCCGCCGCACGCGCTTCGGCAAGGAAGTGACCGATGAGGAAGTGAAGGCGGCCTTGGCGGATGAAATCGCCGCCATTCTGGAACCCGTTGCGCAGCCGATGGAAATCATCCGTGCCCGCGCGCCGCATGTGGTGCTGGTGGTCGGCGTGAATGGCACCGGCAAGACCACAACCATCGCCAAGCTTGGCCGTCATTACGCCGAACAGGGGATGAAAATCGGCTTTGTCGCCGGCGATACCTTCCGCGCCGCGGCGGTAGAGCAATTGCAGGTCTGGGCTGGGCGGACCTCGGCGCGGTTTTTCGCGCCCGCCAAGCCAGGCGCCGATGCGGCCGGGCTCGCCTTTGATGCGCTAAGCACAGCGCGCGCTGATGGGCTTGATCTTTTGCTGGTGGATACCGCCGGGCGGCTGCACAATAAATCCGCGCTGATGGAAGAACTTCGCAAAATCATCCGCGTGATCAAGCGTGTGGATGAAGCGGCACCCCATTCCGTGCTGCTGGTGCTGGATGCCACCACGGGGCAAAACGCCGTGCAGCAGGTGAAGGTTTTCAAGGAAATGGTGGATGTCACCGGGCTTGCCGTGACCAAGCTTGATGGCTCGGCCAAGGGTGGTGTGGTGGTGGCGCTCGCGCAGGAATTCGGCTTGCCCGTGCATGTGGTGGGCGTTGGCGAAAAGGCCGAGGATTTGCGCCCCTTCGCGGCGCGGGATTTCGCGCGCGGGCTGATGGGGCTGGATTAGTCCATTTGTTGCGGCCCACCCGATCAAACAGGGAATGACAGGGAAATCTCCGATGCGTGATTTTGATGAAAACTCCATTACCGATGCCGTATTGCAACGGCTCGCTGGCGCTGAGGATCCGCGGCTGCGGCAGGTCGCGCAAAGCCTGGTGAAGCATCTTCATGCCTTTGTCCGCGATGTGGAGCCAAGCTTTGAAGAATGGCAAACCGCGATCAATTTCCTGACACGCATCGGGCATATGTGTGATGGCAAGCGCCAGGAATTCATCCTGCTGTCGGATACGCTTGGCGTTTCCATGCTGGTTGATGCGATCAATCACCGGATGCCGGAAGGCGCCACGCCCACCACGGTGCTCGGCCCGTTCTATGTTGAAAGCGCGCCGGAATTGCCGCTGGGCGCAGAGGTTGCGCGCGCCATGAAGGGCGAAGCGCTGCATGTGTCTGGCTGCGTTTCAACCGCTGGCGGCAGCCCCATTGCCGGCGCCATCGTGGATATCTGGCATTCGGATGAGGATGGCTATTACGATGTGCAGCGCACCGATCAGCCAGATGCCAATTTGCGCGCGCGCTTTCGCACCGATAGCGAAGGGCGCTTTCATTTCTGGACGCTGACGCCCACTTCCTATCCCGTGCCGGATGATGGCCCGGTTGGGGAGCTGCTGCGTGCGACAGGCCGCCACCCGATGCGCCCGGCGCATGTGCATTTTATGATTGCGGCACCGGGGCATGAAACCCTGGTGACGCATGTTTTTGTCGCGGGCGACCCCTATTTGGATAGTGATGCCGTCTTTGGCGTCAAGCAGGAATTGATCGCCGAATTCACGCAACACCCGCCGGGAAAGGGCCCCGACGGCAAGGAGATGCCATCAAGTTGGCGCAAGCTTACCTATGATTTTGCGCTCAAGCGGCTTGGGTAAAGGCGCGGCAGATCCCGCGCCCCCCTATTGCGTGGTGCTGCCCGAAACCCCCGCGGGCGAAGCCGTACGCCCGCCATCCACGGTATATTCACCGCCTGTCATATTGCTGGCGAGGTCCGACAGCAGAAACAGCACCAGATTGGCAACTTCCTCCGCTGTCCCGTAGCGGCGCAGCGGTATGCCCGCCGCATAGCGTTCCTCGACACTCTTCGGATTATTGGGTGAAACCTGACGGGAGACTTCTTCGATCATCCGTGTTGCGATCGGGCCGGGGCAGACGGCATTGACGCGAATGCCATGCGGCCCGACTTCTCCCGCAACACTCTTCGTCAGCCCATTCACCGCATGCTTGGAAGCGGAATAGGCGGCCATGCCGGGTGAGCCGACCAGCCCCGCGATGGAGGCTGTATTCACCACCGCACCGCGCCCGGCGGCAATCATCACCGGCAATACATGGCGCAGGCCCAAAAACACGCCTTTCACATTGACAGCCATGATCTGATCAAACACCGCTTCCTCATATTCCGCGAGGCGCGCGACACGGCCTTCAATGCCGGCATTATTGTGGAAGCAATCAATGGCGCCGAAACGATCCTGTGCGGCCTTCACATAGGCTGCGACATCGGCAGCTTTGGTAACATCAGCGGCGCGAAACAGCGCGGCTGCGCCAAGGGATGCCGCCAAAGCCTCACCGGCGGCAGTGTCACGATCCACAATCACGATCTTGCCGCCGCGCGCCACAAAACCACGCGCCATTGCCGCGCCGATGCCATTGGCGCCGCCTGTCACAATGCCGACCTTGCCTGAAAAATCCATGATGCGTTCCTCCTGCCCAGGCGCAGAACCGCGCCCGCTTCGCATCATGCTTGCGCCGCTTGCCCGGAAAGACAAGCGGCGCGCAGATATTACCCCGCCGCCTTGGCTTCCCGCCGCCGCGCCGTCAGCACAAATTCCGTATAGCCATTGGGCTGTTCGCGGCCCTTCAACACCAGATCGCAAGCGCCCTTGAAGGCCGGCCCGTCAAACGCCGGCGCCATGGGGCGATAGGCCGCATCACCGGCATTCTGCCGATCCACCACGGCGGCCATGCGCTTCATGGTTTCCATGACTTGCGCTTCGCTCACCACGCCATGGCGGAGCCAATTGGCGATATGCTGACTGCTGATGCGCAAAGTCGCGCGGTCTTCCATGAGGCCGACATCATTAATGTCCGGCACCTTGGAACAACCCACGCCCTGATCCACCCAGCGCACCACATAGCCCAGAATGCCTTGCGCGTTATTGTCCAATTCCGCCTGCACATCGGCGGGGGACCAGTTCGTGTCACGCGCCAGCGGCACGGTCAGGATATCATCCAGCTTCGCACGCCGACCGCCCTTGGTGATTTCATCCTGGCGATCGGCCACGCTGACTTGATGGTAGTGCAGCGCATGCAAGGTCGCCGCCGTGGGTGATGGCACCCAGGCCGTGGAAGCGCCCGCCTTGGGGTGGCCGATTTTCTGATCCAGCATCGCCGCCATGGCATCCGGCATGGCCCACATGCCCTTGCCGATCTGCGCGCGCCCACGCAGCCCGCAGGCAAGGCCGGTATCCACATTCCAATCCTCATAGGCCTTGATCCAGGCCGCGCCCTTCATGTCATTCTTGCGAATGACGGCGCCCGCTTCCATCGCCGTGTGGATTTCATCGCCGGTGCGATCCAGGAAGCCGGTATTGATGAAGACCACGCGATCCTTGGCGGCTGCGATACAGGCTTTCAAATTCACCGTGGTCCGGCGTTCCTCATCCATGATGCCCATCTTGAGTGTGGCGCGCTTCAAGCCCAACGCATCTTCCACGCGGGCGAAAAGCGTATCCGCCCAGGCCACTTCTTCCGGCCCATGCATCTT
This sequence comes from Roseomonas sp., assembly GCA_020249465.1. GTDB lineage: Bacteria > Pseudomonadota > Alphaproteobacteria > Acetobacterales > Acetobacteraceae > Neoroseomonas. The sequence continues at coordinate 14,073 of JADCFP010000075.1, forward strand.
GGGTTTCACGATGTAAACGCTGCCGGCGCGTGAATTGAGCCGCTTGCCGCGAATATCATGCATGGCGATGACTGACGTGCAGAAGGCATCCAGAATGGTTTCCGGCACCTCTGCCCCATCCAGCTTCACCGCATCAATCATCATGTGGTGGCCGACATTGCGCACCAGCATGACCGAACGGCCATGCAGCGTCATGCCGCCACCCGCCGGGCGCTGAAACACGCGATCCGGATTGAGGCGACGCACCATCGTCTTGCCGCCCTTCTCAAAACTCGCTTCCAGATCGCCACGCATCAGGCCGAGCCAATTGCGATAGACCGCGACCTTGTCTTCTGCATCTACGGCGGCGACGGAATCCTCACAATCCTGAATGGTAGTCAGCGCGCTTTCCAAGGCGACATCGGCAATGCCCGCGGCATCGGTCTTGCCGATGGGATGCGCGCGGTCCAGCCGCACTTCGATATGCAGGCCGTTATTCACAAAGAGCAGTGAAGACACCGCATGCGCTTCGCCCAGATAGCCCACGCATTGGCCAGGCCGCGCAAGGCCCGTCTTGCTGCCATCCTTCAACGTCACTTCCAAGGCACCGCCTTCAATCCGGTATCCCGTGGCATCGGCATGCGATCCCTTGGCGAGCGGCACGGCGCTATCCAGCACGCCGCGCGCATAGGCGATCACCTTGGCGCCGCGTTCCGGGTCATAGCCCTTGCCAGATGGGCTGCCCGGAATGGCATCCGTGCCATAGAGCGCATCATACAGGCTGCCCCAACGCGCATTGGCCGCATTCAGCGCATAACGCGCATTGGAAACCGGCACGACAAGCTGCGGCCCGGCCATGGAGGCGATTTCCGCATCCACATCGGTGGTCGCGACGGTCACACTCGAAGGTTCCGGCAGCAGATAGCCGATTTCCTTGAGGAAGGCGGTATAGGCCGCCTGATCAATCGGCTTGGCGGGGTTGGCGCGGTGCCAGGCATCAATCTTTTCTTGCAGGGCGTCGCGCTTGGCGAGCAGCGCAGCATTGGTTGGCGCCATCTCCCGCAGGGTGCGTTCCATCGCGTCCCAAAAGCGCGCCGGCTCCACGCCCGTGCCGGGCAGGGCTTCGTTTTCAATGAAATTCTTCAGAATGGGGGCAACAAAAAGCCCCTTTGATGCAGACATCCAAACGCTCCCGCAGAAGGGGGCGGGTCTTGGCCCGCCCGTAGAACCCAGAGGGTTCCATAAAAGGAAAGGGACGGCGGGGCAAACCGGCGGGGGGTTGCGGGAAGCGGCAGGCGGCGCGAGGCTAGGGGCGCAAAAACTTGAGGAAACCCGATCATGGCCTGGACCCCGCCGCGTCACACCTCTCAGCATTGGCATGTCACGAAGCCCGCAGCCTTTGGCCGCAAGGGCATGGTGGCGTCCCAGGCGCGCGGCGCCGCCGAAGCGGGGGTCGCCATTCTGGAAGCCGGCGGCACGGCGGCCGATGCCGCGGTGGCGACAGCCTTTGCGCTGGCGACGCTGGAGCCTTGGAATAGCGGCCTGGGCGGCATTGGCTTTGCGCAAGTCATGTCCCCCGGTGGCACGGCCGAGACCTTTGATTTCGGCCCGGTTTCCCCGCGCGGCTTGAAGCCTTCCGCCTTCCCCATGACCGGCAAGATGAAGGCGGATCTGTTCACCTGGCCAGAGGTCTTGGAAGACCGCAATGTGCATGGCCCGCTTTCCTTTGCCATCCCTTCGGCGGTTGCGGGCTATATGGAATTGCATGCGCGCCATGGCCGCATGCCGATCAAGGATGTGCTGGCGCCGGCGGTGGCGCTGGCGAAGCGCGGCCTGGCGCAGGATTGGTTCACTACGCTGAAAGTGGCCAATTCCGCATCCGTGCTAAAGCTTTATCCAGAGTCCGCGCGCATCTACCTGCCGGGTGGGCTGCCGCCTGTGGCGCCCTATCAGGGATCGCCGGGCTTCTTCCAGCAGGGCAATCTGGCCGCCACCTTGGAACGTCTGGCCCATGCCGGGCTCGCTGATTTCTACACGGGCGATATTGCCGCCGCCATTGCCGCGGATTGCAAGGAAATGGGCGCCTTTGTGAGCGCTGAGGATTTGGCGCAGTGCAAGGCGCGTGTGCTGCCCGCACTGGAAGCCGCCTGGCGCGGCAAGCGGTTGTTCCTGGCCAATGGGCTGACCGCCGCGCCCACCTTGATGCGGGTGTTGGAAGGCATGCGGGATGCGGATTTCTCCGGCAAGGCGCCTTCAGCGGCTTGGTATGCGCAATTGGCCCGCGTCATGCGCGCGGCCTATGCGGAACGCCTGGCGGGGCTTGGCGATGCGGAACCGAAAGCAGCCGAATCCTGCACCACCCATCTGACGGTTGCCGACAAGAACGGCATGATGGTCGCCATGACCACCACGCTGCTGTCCAGCATGGGCAGCCGCGTGGTGCTGCCGAAATCGGGCGTGCTGATGAACAATGGCGTCATGTGGTTCGACCCGCGCCCGGAAGCCGCCAATGCGCTGGCCCCCGGCAAGCGGCCTTTAACCAATATGTGCCCCGTTATTGCTGCCGAGGGTGACAAGCCCGTGATTGCCACTGGCGCTTCCGGCGGGCGGCGCATCATGGCCTCGGTCTTCCAGATGCTGTCCTTCGTGTCTGATTTCGGCATGGAACCGGAACAGGCGGCGCATCATCCGCGCCTTGATGTCTCGGCGCCCGAAGGTGTCACCGCCGATATACGCCTCGGGGCAGAGGCGCTGGCGGCCCTTGCGGCGGAAGATACGGTGACAGAGGTGGAACACGCCGTGCTGCCGGTGAATTTCGCCTGCCCCAATCTGATCCGCATCGGCGCCGACGGCACACGCGCCGGCATTACCGATGTGATGAGCCCCTGGAGTGCGGCAATCGCCGAAGCGTAAACCACAACAAGGGAAACACCCATGAAACGTCGTCATTTGCTGCAGGGGGCCGTGGCGCTTGCCGGGGCCTCGGGCTTTGCTACGCCCGTGTTGGCGCAGCCCGCGCGCACCACCACGCTGCGCTTCGTGCCGCAGGCCAATCTGACCGCGCTGGATCCGATCTGGACGAGTGCGATTGTCACGCAAATGCATGGCTATCATGTCTATGACACGCTTTATGCCGTGGATGGCCAGCAGCGCGCCCGCCCGCAAATGGCCGCGGGGCATGAGGTTTCCGCCGATGGCCGGGTGTGGCGCATCAGGCTGCGTGAAGGGCTGTTCTTTCATGATGGGGAGCCTGTGCGTGCGGCGGATTGCGCGGCATCACTCGCGCGTTGGTCGCGGCGTGATCCCTTCGGGCAAATCCTGGCCGCGCAGGTGGATGAATGGCGCGCCGCGGATGATCGCACGCTGGAGATTCGCCTGAAGCGCCCGTTCCCGCTTTTGTTGGATGCGCTGGCGAAGCCCGATTCCAACGTGCCCTTCATCCTGCCGGAGCGTCTGGCGCGGACCGACGCCGGCACGCAAATCAGCGAAGTCATCGGCAGCGGCCCTTATCGCTTCATGCGCGATGAATTCGTCTCCGGCAGCCGCGTGGTTTATATGCGCAATGACCGCTATCGCCCGCGCGATGAACCATCCGATTGGGCGTCCGGCGGCAAGGTCGCGCATTTCCCGCGCATTGAATGGCATATCCTGCCGGACCCCGCGACAGCAGCAGCCGCCTTGCAATCAGGCGAGATTGACTGGCTGGAACAGCCGCTCGCCGATCTGGTGCCAACACTGCAACGCAACCGCAATATTGAAGTGGGCGTGCTGAACCCGACAGGGCTCATGAGCATCATGCGGCTTAATCATCTGCAAGCGCCCTTCAATAATTTGCGCGTGCGGCAGGCTGTGGCCTTGGCAGTGGATCAGGCGGATTACATGCGCTCCACGCTTGGCGATGATCGCAGCGTTTGGCAGGAATGCCGGAGCCTGTTTCCCTGCGGCACGCCTTATGGCGTTGAGAATCTGTCAGAGCTGAATGCCCCGCCGCGCAGCCTGGACCGCGCCCGCGCCGCGCTGCAGGCAAGTGGTTATAATGGCGAGAAGGTGGTCATCATCAACCCGACCGATTTCCCACTGATCGGCCCGCATGGGCAAGTCACGGCGGATCGGCTGCGCCGCATTGGCATGAATGTGGAACTGGCGGAAACCGATTGGGGCACGGTAGTGCAACGGCGCGTGCGCACCGAACCTGCCGATCGCGGCGGTTGGAGCATTTTCCACACTTATGGTTCATCGCTGGCGTATCTGAATCCGGCGGTAAGTTCGCTGGTTAAGGGGCCGGGCGCGACCGGCTGGTTTGGCTGGTATGACAGCCCAGCGATGCAGGAACGCATCCAGGCCTGGTTTGATGCGCCGGATGCCGCGCGGCAAAAGGCGCTGGCGGATGAGATCAATAAGCTTGCGCAGGATGATGTGGCGACCATCCCGCTCGGCCAATTCCGCATCCGCAGCGCCTGGCGGCGCAGCATCACCGGGCTGGCGCAGGGCAGCATGCCCTATCCCTGGGGCGTGCGGCCTGTTGGCTGAGCATTTTCAAGCCAAGTGGAATCGCTTGGCTGCTCGGAAAATGCGATCAAACAAGTCTTTAGTGGGTTGCCCATGAACTAAGGTGAATGGGCAACACACTAAATCAGGCGGCTTGTTTTGACCGCAAGGCACGCCAGACCGCTTCTGGCGTGATCGGCATATCAATATGCGCAACGCCAAGCGCATCACAGACCGCTGAGATGATGGCAGGCGGCGCACCGCAAGCGCCGCCCTCACCGGCGCCCTTCACGCCAAGATCATTGGATGGGCAAGGCACCACATTCAGATCGAGGTTGAAGGAAGGGGCATCCCCCGCGCGTGGCATGCAGTAATCCTGGAAAGTTGCGGTCAGGAATTGGCCGCTTTCAGGGTCATATTGCGCATGTTCCAGCATGGCCTGACCAATGCCGGCCATGATGCCGCCATGGCATTGGCCATGAACCAGCATGGGATTGATCGGTACGCCAACATCATCCACCGCCGCGTAATTGGCGATGGAGACTTCGCCGGTGGTGGGATCAACCTCAACTTCTGCGACATGGCAGCCATTGGGGAAATTGCATTCCGTGTCGCGCGTATAGGTCAGTTGTTCGTCAAGCCCGGGGGTTTCACCCGGCGGCAAGCGCGCGGGGTCATGCGCGGCGGCAATCACCGCGGGCCAGCTTGTGGCGATATCCGTACCCGCCACACTGAAACGGCCATTTAGGAATTCAATATCCGCCACACCTGCTTCCAAGAGATGCGCCGCGATGCGCTTGGCCTTTTCAATGACCAGCGCGGCAGCGCGGCTGGTGGCAACCCCGCCCATTTGCGAAGACCGCGACCCACCCGTGCCACCGCCCTTCAGCACTACATCAGAATCGCCCTGCACCAGATCAATCGCGTCAAACGGCAGGCCGAGTTTTTCCGAGAGGATTTGCGCAAAGGCCGTTTCATGCCCCTGCCCATGGCTGAAAGTGCCAACGGTGAGCTTGGCACGACCTTCGGACGTCAACGCCACACGCGCCCATTCAAAAGGCTGGCCGCCTGAGGCTTCAATGAAATAGCCAAGGCCAATACCGCGGAGCTTGCCCTGCTTCGCCGCTTCCGCACGGCGCGCAGCAAAGCCCTGCCAATCCGCCAAGGCCAGCGCCATATCCTGGGTTTCCGCGAAGCGCCCGGAATCGATCACATTGCCGGCGACATTGCGATAGGGAATTTGATCCGGGCGAATGTAATTGCGGCGGCGAATTTCCTCCCGCCCTATGCCAAAGGCTGCGGCGCCCTGGTCGAATAATCTTTCAAGCACATAAGCGGTTTCCGGTCGGCCAGCGCCGCGATAGGCATCGGTCGGTACCGTATTGGTAAAGACGCAGCGCACCTGCACATTCAAGGCCTGAAGGTCATAGACGGTGCCATTGATGCGCCCACCCGCCATGGTGGGCACGCGCGGGCCGAAATCCAGCAAATAGGCACCCATGGCCGCGAGTGTGCGGATACGCACACCAATCGCCTTGGCGTTTTCATCAAACGCCATTTCGGCATGCGTCACATGATCACGCCCATGCGGGTCTGACAGGAAGGTCTCGGTCCGACCTGCGCGCCATTTCACCGGCCGGCCAAGTTTGCGCGCCGCCCAAAGCACTATGGCGCTTTCCGGAAACAGCTTGCCGCGCAAGCCGAAACCGCCACCGACATCGGGCGAAATGACTCGGATCTTCTCAAGCGGCACATTGAAGACCAGCTTCGCCAGATTATCGCGCACCTTGACTGCGCCCTGGGATGGCGAAACCAGCGTCCAGCGTTCCCCATCCCAATCGCCGAGGGCAACACGCGGTTCCATCGGATTGCCGACAATGCGGTTCTGCACCAGATCAACTGAGACGATGCGCGCGGCACGGGTAAACGCCTCATCCGCTTCTGCGGCGCGGCCACTATCCCAATGGACGCACAGATTGCTGCCCTGGTCTTCCCAGATCACCGGCGCGTCAGCATCAAGCGCCTTGCCGGTTTCCGTGATGCTCGGCAGGGTTTCATAATCAATCTGGATCAGCTCGGCCGCATCCATTGCCTGATCACGGGTTTCCGCGACCACCAGCGCGACCGGGTCACCCACATAGCGCACGCGTTCGGTTTGCAGGATATGGCGCGTGGGGGCGAAAAGCGGCTTGTCCTTGCCGGGGACTTCCACCTGCACCGGTAGCGCGCCAATGCCATCCGCAATCGCGTCATGCCCGGTCAGCACCGCCAGCACGCCAGGGGCAGTGCGTGCTTCGCTGACATCCATGGAGATGATGCGCGCATGCGCATGGGGTGAACGCAGTACCACCGCATGCGCCTGGCCTGGGCGGTTCATGTCGTCCGTATAGGTACCGCGCCCTGTCAGCAGCCGCACATCTTCCTTGCGCCGTACCGGTTGACCAATGCCGAACTTATCCATGACCTACTTCCCCGTTATTTCCTGCAAAGCCTGTTCGATAGAGCTGATGCGTGCGACGGGACGCAGCCCTTCAATCGCCGCCTGATGCACTGCGGCGGAAAACGCCGCGCAGCCATCTTCCAATACCGTGACGTCAAATTCACGCACATGCGCGCCACGCACCGTGGAAGCGACGCCACCATTGGTGACAATGCCCGCCACCAATAGCTTGCGAATGCCAGCCTTGCGCAAGGCCCATTCCAGGCCCGAATTCCAGAAAGCGTCATAGCCGATTTTCTCGACCATCAGATCGGATGGCGCCAATTCATCCACCAAAGCCTGGCCCCAGGATGCCGGTGCGAAATCCCCCTTGCGCAAAAAGGGCCGCATTTGCTTGAGGTGCTCCGCAATGAAAGGCTCGCCGCCCTTGCCCGGCACCAGGGTGAAATGAGTAGAGGCGATCCAGCCGCCCTTGTCGCGGATGGCCTGGCAAAGCGGCGCAAGGCGTGCAGGCAGTGCTGCGATGGTCGCGTCACCTTGCCCGCCGCGCGCATAAGCACCCTTGGGGTGGATGAAATCATTCTGCAAATCACAGAGCAGCAAAGCGGTTTCGCTGATGGGAATGGCGCCAGCCATCATCACGCCCTTTCAATGATCAGATTGCCAAAGCGATCCACCCGCGCCATCAGGCCAGGATCCACCACTACGGTTGCATCAGGTTGTTCCAGAATGGCGGGGCCAGGGATTTCTGCGCCCACCGGCAAATCAAGCCGCGCATAAATGCGAGCCTCATGCCAGGCGCCATCGAACCAAACCTGCCGCGCGCCGCGCGCTGCTGTTTCAAGGCTTGCCTGAGGCCCAGGCGCGAGTGCCGCCAGATCAAAAGCAGGGCGTCGGCCAATTGCGGCAGTCCTTAAGGAAACGATCCTGACGGGCAAGCCGGGCAGCAAGCGACTGAAGGCGCGTTGATAGGCGGCCTCAAAAGCCTGGCGCACAATCCCCTGCGTCACGCCGGAGCTATTGCCTGCCACGGTCACGGGCAGAGGTACCGCAACAGTATGCGTCTGCCCAGCGTAATGCATATCAAGCGTGAACAGGGTTTCAATCGCCTCCACCGGCAGGCCGGCATCGCGCACCACCGCCACTGCAGCGCTTGCTTCGCGCACCAGATGCGCATCCAGCGCGGCGGGTTCGAGGCTGTCCAAATCCAGATTGAGCGTGCGCACCTGATCATGCCGCACATCCGCAATGATGCAGCCAAGCGCGGAGGTAACACCCGGAAAGCGCGGCACCAAAGCAGCCTTCAACCCGACCTCAGTCAGCAAGGCACCAACATGCAGCGCACCACCACCACCGAAGGGAAGTGCGACAAACCGCGCAGGATCAAGCCCGCGTTCGATGGAAACAAGCCTGATGGCACCAGCCATCTTCGCATTGGCGACGCGCAGAATGGCTTCTGCTGCCGCCATGGCATCCAGCCCCAAAGGCAGGCCGACATGCTGTTCAATCGCGGCCTTCGCGGCATCCACATCAAGGCTGGCGAGCGCGCCACCAATCGGCCGCGCGGCATTGATCCGCCCCAGCACCAGATTCGCATCCGTCAGTGTCGGGCGATCATTGCCCTGGCCGTAACAGACCGGGCCCGGCCGGCTGCCCGCACTTTCCGGCCCCACTTGCAGCAAGCCACCGCGATCCACTGCCGCGATGGAACCGCCACCCGCGCCAATGGTGGTGATTTCAATCATCGGGGAACGGATGACCAGACCAAAATCAATCGTCGCCTGCGCGGCCAGGGCCATCTGCCCATCGGCAATCAAAGACACATCAAAGGAAGTGCCACCCAGATCGCAAGTGATCACATGGCTGAAGCCGGCGGCCTTGGCGATGGCACCCGCCGCAATGACCCCCGCTGCCGGGCCTGACAGCGCCGTGCGTGCCGGAAAGCGCCGCGCAGTGGCGGTAGACATGATCCCGCCATTGGATTGCACAATATGAAACCGCCCACCGAAACCTTCATCGGCAAGCGCGCCTTCCAACTTGCCGAGATAACCCGCCACAAGCGGCTGCAAATAGGCGTTGAGTGCCGTCGTCGAAGCCCGCTCAAACTCGCGAATTTCTGGCAGGATTTCGGAAGAAACCGAAACATGCGGATTGGGCCAAATGCGCCGAACCGCTTCCGCCGCCGCCTGTTCATTTCCGGGATTGGCATAGGCATTGATGAAAATAATCGCGCAAGCTTCAGCGCCAGCGGCCAGCAATTGCCGCGCGGCTGCTTCCACCGCCGCGATGTCAACCTGCGTGTGGATACTGCCATCAGCCAGGCAGCGTTCCGGCACTTCCAGGCGCAAATCACGCTCAGCGATCGGCTCAAAATCGCCCCAAAGCCCCCAGGTATGGCGGCGATCCCGGCGGCGCATTTCCAAGACATCGCGAAAGCCGGCGGTGGTGATCACGCCAAGCTTCGCCCCTTTTCGTTCCAATAGCGCGTTGGTGCCAACCGTCGTGCCATGCACCACTGCCGCCATGCCGGCAGCGCCACCAAGCGCGCGCAAGCCCGCGAGAAAACCCGATGCCTCATCACCGCGCTGGCTTGGCACTTTCGCGGTCTGAAAGCGCCCCGTGGCGGGATCGAACAGAAACAGATCAGTGAAGGTGCCACCGACATCAACACCGACAATCGCGCCGCTCATGATACGCGCTTTCCGTAATCGCGCAGCGCCGCTTCGGCGCTGACATAACCCAAGCGGATATCGCGCGCGATGGCGTGTAAGGGCCGCGCCGCAGGATCGCCCCAACCGCCACCGCCCGGGCTTTCCAGCCGCACGCGTTCACCCTGGCCGATGGAAACGCCGACAATCTTGCTTGCCATCGGCGGTGTTTCACCCGCTTCCCCCCAAGTGAAGCGATTAAGTGCGCCATCAGCGCCGCCCGCCACACCAAAGGGCGCGAAACGCCCGCGTTCACCAAGCAAGGCCACTTCCGTGCGACCAGGGGCGCGCGCCTCAATCTCATAAATCGCGCCAACGCCGCCGCGATGCTCGCCCGCGCCACCACTATCAGGGCGAAGCGCCCATTGCGTGAACATCACCGGATAGGCGGCTTCCAGAATCTCGACGGGCGGGATCGTCGCCGTTGAGATCGGGTTATTCGCGTGATGCAAGCCATCGGTCGCAGGATTGCCGCCAAGCCCGCCACCGAAGAAGGAAAACATTACCCAGCGCGTGCCGTTCTGCCGCTGGCCAGACAGCGCCAGCGCATTGATGGTGCCAAAGGGCGCGGCAGTGGCGGTGGCGGGGCGCGCCTTGCCCAGCGCGCCGAAAATCACGCCAATCAGGCGAAGGATGGTTTCCGTATAGCCTGCAACCGGGCGTGGAGCCTCGGCACCCAGCAACGTACTTGGCGGTGCAATCACCTCCACCGGGCGCAACACTCCCGCATTGGCCGGCACATCGGGGAAAGCATGCTTGAGCGCGACATAACAGGCTGCCACGGTGGTAGCGACGGAGATATTGAGCGGACCGGCACAAGGCGGTGAGGATCGCGACACATCCAAAATCAGCCGATCACCCGTAATGGTCAAATCAAGCGCAATCCGCAGCGCCTCATCCTTCACACCGTCATTATCCAGGAAATCATCGAAGCTATAGCGGCCATCAGGCAAGGCTACGATTTCCGCACGCATCAGCGCTTCGGCACGGTCCGCCAATTGCGCGAAGGCGGCGGCAATGCGCGCATCGCCATAATCATCCAGCAATTCCAGCAGCCGCTTTTCGCCGAGATCGAGCGCGTTCAACTGCCCATTCAGATCGCCCCAATTGGATTGCGGCACACGCGAATTGGCCGCCAGAATATCCAGAATATCCTGCTGCATTTGCCCCGCGCGGATCAGTTTCACCGGCGGGAAACGCACGCCTTCCTGATGGCTTTCTGTTGCGCGTGGATTGTAATTGCCCGGCACATTGCCGCCGATATCAAGCCAATGCCCAACACTTGCCACCCAGCAAAATAGCTTGCCCTCACGGAAGATTGGCCGCACTAGGCGGAAGTCATTCAAATGCGTCCCGCCATCATAGGGATCATTGAACAGGAAGGTATCGCCAGGTTCCAACCCACCCTCCGCCGCCACCTTGCGAATGACGGACCGCACGGCAAAGGACATGGCACCGACAAAAATTGGCAAGCCCTTGGTGCCCTGCACCAAAGTATCGCCGGTGATGGCATCATAAACGCCATGGCAGGCGTCGCGCGCTTCGGCGATGATGGGGTTGAAGGCGCTGCGATACAGCGTTGCATCCATCTCATCGGCGATTTGTTCAAGCCGGCCCTTCAATACGGCCAGGGTCACGGCATCAAGGCGCGTCGTTACAGCTTCGGTCATTTCACAATCCAAGATAGCTACGGCGCAATTCCGGATCGGCGGCAATATCGCGCGCGGCACCACTCAGGCTGATCACGCCATTTTCCAAGACATGCGCCTGATCCGCCACTTCCAGGCTTTGCGCAACATTCTGTTCCACCAACATGATGGTGAGCCCATCCGCATGCAGGCGCCGGATCAGCGTGAACATCTCTTCAACCAACAACGGCGAAAGGCCGAGTGATGGTTCATCCAGAATCAATAATTTCGGTTCTGCCATCAGCCCGCGCCCGATAGCGAGCATTTGCTGTTCGCCGCCCGAAAGCGTGCCGGCGGCCTGGCGGGTTCGTTCCTTCAGGCGTGGGAAAATGCCGAAGACGCGTTCCAGATTGCGCGCACGATTGGCCCGCGCGCGACGATAGGAACCAAGTTCCAGCACTTCGCGCACATTCAAATTCGGGAAAATCTTGCGCCCTTCCGGCACATGGATCAGGCCAAGCGAAACGATCTCAGGCGGGGATAGCGCAGCCAGGCTCTGCCCCGCGAAACGAATTTCTCCGTCGCGCGGGCGCACCACACCGCTGATGGTCATGTTCAAAGTCGTCTTGCCCGCACCATTGGCGCCGAGCACCGCAACCAGGGCGCCTTCCGGCACGTTCAGATCAATGCCGCGCAGGATCAAGGTTTCGCCATAGCCCGCTTCAAGCGATTTGATTTCAAGCATGGCCGGCCAACCTTTGCGCGGCGCCATGGCCCAGATAGGCCTCAATCACAGCGGGATTGCCCACCACCTCCGCCGCCTCGCCCGAGGCGATGATGCGCCCACCCGCAAGCACATGCACATATTCGCAAAGGCTCATCACCGCCTGCATGACATGTTCGATCATGAGGATGGTGACACCACCCGCGCGAATATCCTGCAGCACCGGCAGAAAATCGCGAAGCTCCGATGGATTGAGCCCCGCCAATACTTCATCCAACAACAGAATGCGCGGACGCGTGGCGAGGGCGCGCGCCACTTCCAGGCGTTTGCGTCCCGCCACCGTCAGCGCTGCCGCAGGCTTGTCGAGCTGCGGGCCAAGGTCAAGGCGCTGGCCTACTTCTTCCGCCAACGCCAAGGCATCACGACGTTTTGGCAGGCGCAGAAAGGCTCCAACCGCGATATTTTCTCGCACGGAAAGCCCGGCGAAGGGCTGCACAATCTGGAAGGTGCGCGCCAGTCCAAGCTTCGCCAAATCATGCGGCTTGCGGCCGGTGATTTCCTCACCGTCCAGCAGGACAAGGCCAGCGCTTGGCTGCTCAAAACCCGCAATCATGGCAAAAAGGGTTGTCTTGCCCGCACCATTCGGACCGATGAGCCCGGTGATGGAACCTTCCCGCACATCGAAGGTTGCTTCAGAAACCGCCGTAAGCCCGCCAAAGCGCTTGGTAAGATCACGCACCGCGAGGAAAGCGGGGTCCCGCCCTTGCCCTGTCATGGCGCCCCCTTGCCGCGCCAGCGCGCAGCGATGACGCCCGGAATGCGGTGCAACGGAAAGCGCACCACCAGGATCAGCAGCGCACCAAAGATGATCAGATCAACGCCGGGGATTTTGCCGATCAGCATCTTCGTCCCCTCACTGAGGCCTTGCAGGATCAGCGCACCAATCAGCGGGCCAAAGACCGTGCCCGCGCCGCCGATGATGGGTGCCAGCAGCGCCTCCACCGAAATCCAGGTGCCGAAGGCGATATTGCTGTCAATATAGAGGAAATACTGCGCATAGAGCGCGCCCGCTGCGCCGGTCAGTGCGGCGGATAGGCTGATGGCGCGCAGCTTCACCGCCAGAATATCCACGCCAAGCGCGGCGGCGGCGGCTTCGTTTTCCCGCACCGCGACAAGCTGCGCGCCAATCCGGCTTTTCTCCAAAGCCAGCGTGATCAGCATGGCAAGCGCCAGCAGCGCTGCGCCCAGAATCAAAAAGCTTGACCGATTGGCGAATTGCAGATTGCCGGCACCAAGATTGAGGCTGATGAGCAAACCCGCCGCACCGCCCGTGATCTCGGTCGCATTCGCCAGAATGCGCAGTACCTCCGCAAAGGCCAGCGTCACCAGCGCGAAATAGGAACCGCGCAGCCCAGCGCGAAACACCATGGCACCTATCGCATAGCCAAGCAGGGCGGCGGCGGCGATGCCGAAGGCCACCGCGGGATAGGCATTCACGCCAAAGCGCTGTTGCAGAATGGCGCTGACATAAGCGCCCATGCCGAAAAACGCCGCATGGCCGAAGGAATATTGCCCACCATAACCACCAAGCAAATTCCAACCCTGCGCCGCGATGGCCAGGATCAGCGTGAATACCAGAAAATTCAGCACCACATTGCTGGTCACGAATAGCGAAACCAGCACGGCGGCCACCAGAAAGCCCAGAATCGGCAGGGTGTCGCGTGCGGTCATGCGCGCGCCCCGAACAGCCCAGTCGGGCGCAGCAGCAGCACCAGGATGAAGATCAGGAAAATGCCGATCTGCCCAAGGCTATCGCCGAAATAAAGGCCGCTCAGGCTTTCCACGACGCCGATGAAAAGCCCGCCCAGCAGCGCCCCCGTCACGCTGCCCATGCCACCCAGCACCACGATGGTGAAAGCCACCAGCACAAAGGCATTGCCCACACGGGGCGAGACATAAAAGGACGGCAGCAATAGACAGGCCGCGATGGCAAGGCAGGCCGTACCAATGCCAAAGGTGACCGCATAGATGTGCGCGACATCAATACCGACCAAAGCCGCGCCGGTGCGTTCCTTCGCGACTGCCCGAATGGCGCGACCCGTATCGGTGCGTGTCATCAACAGGAACAACAGCGCCGCCAGCAGCAGCGTCACGCCAAAGCCAATCAGGCGCGGGACGGAGAGCAGCACATCGCCAAGTTCCACCATGGACATGGCATAGGGCAGGCGGATCGTCATGGTGTCCGACCGGAAAATCGCCAGCATGGCGTTTTCGATAATGATCGAAAGGCCAAGTGTCACCAGCAACATATTGGAATCATCGCCACGGCTCGCGGGGCCGATCACCAGGCGCTGCACCAAATAGCCCAACACGAAAAAAAGCCCCGCCAGGGGTACCATCGCCGCATAAGGATCAAGCCCAAAGGCACCATGCACGACAAAGGCCGCATACATCGCCAGCGTCAGCAGCGCGCCATGGGCAAAGTTGATGATATGCAGCACGCCGTAGACCAGCGTGAGGCCCAGCGCCACCAGCCCATAAACGGCCCCCATCAGGAGGCCGTTTGCCACGGCCTCCAGCAATATTTCGGGCGGGTAGCCCATCTCAGCCTGTGACGGGATAGATCGGCTGGGCGTCCGCAAAATCGCGCGGGAAGATCACCTTGATGTCGCCGCTTTGCACCTGAGTATTCACCGGCCTGCCGCCCTGGTTTTGGCCATTGACGAATTGCGTTGGCCCATAAGGCATGATGTGGCTATCAAAAGCCGCGCCCGTTGCAGCTAGCGCCTGGATCAGCGCGCCACGATCCGCCCGGCCCGCGCGTTCCAGCGCATCGGCGAACAGCATCACGGCGGAATAATTCAGCGGCACATTGTAAAGCCAGAAGCGGTTCTGCGCTTCCACGCGCCGGCGCAATTCGGCGGTCTTGGCTTTTCGTGGATCGGCCCAATGGTTGCAATCCATCACCAGATTGGCCGCTTCCGGGAATTCCCGCACGAAGCGGAAATTGGAAGCCGCGCCATTCAGGATGCAATAAATCCCCTTTGGGCGAATGCGGCGCTGCTGCAAGGTTTGCGACAGCAACACGAATTCCGCGTAATAGGATGACGGGATGATCAGATCAGGATTAAGCGCCCGGATCCGCAGTGCCACATTGGACATGTCACGCGAAGGTGTTGGGTGCGCGATAGTCTCCAGCACCTGAAAACCGCGCTTTGGCAATTCGGCATTCAACAGCCGGGCCATGCCGGACCCGAACAAGCCATCCTCATGCACAATCACCGCGGTGCGGGAAGGCTTGCCGGCGGCATCATTGATCGCGACCAGATTGTCCAAGGCCGTTGCCGTCACGGTGCCAAAGCCAGGCCCGAAGCGGAACGTATTGGTGAGCCCGCGTGAGACGATCTGATCCGACACGCCGACATCCACAATATAGGGCAGATCATAGCGCGATGCGGCCTGCGAAGCGGCAAGGCAAATCGGGCTTGCAAAGCCGCCCACAATCGCCAGCACGCCCTCGGCCTGCATTTTCTCAACCTCGGCCACGCCACCATCGGGGGTGGAGCGCGCATCGCCGAACACTATTTCAATTGGCGCGCCACCCAGCGCCTTAATGCCGCCGCCGGCATTGATATCCGCAATGGCGAGCTCCGCACCCAGGCGGCCATATTCGCCATCCTGCGCCAGCGCGCCGGTCACGGGCTGGATGATGCCAAGCTTGATGGCGCGCGACTGCGCCCGCGCAATGGTGGGTGCCGCGAGCATCGCGGGGGCGGCCAGCAGTGCCTGCCGCCTGGAAAGGCTGAAAAAAGACATCGGAGACTCCCCTGTTATGACCCGAAAATGGTCATGCCCCAGGCTTTGCCAATGGGCCAGAGGGAATCTGCGATAGCGGCGGCTTAGCGCCGCGGCGCGCTTACAGCACCCGTGCCGCAATCAGGTGCCGAAATCGGCTGAATGATATTTTGATTGACGGAGAATTTGGCCAATTGCCCGGGGGGCAGAGCCCTAATTTGCTGCAAGATCACTTCGGCATCACGGCAAAAGTAAGACCCAGCGCGGGTCGCATCCATGGCATGATCTTGCGAGATATTGGTGTAGTATTGATCAAAACGGGTCTGCCCCGCCCCGCCATAAGCGCGGCGGAAATAGCCTTGGATCACATTGGCCGCCGCCGAAAGTTCGCGGCTATGTGGTTGAAAAGCATCTATCATCCGCGCGCGATCGACTTTGCACTGCATCCCAATCACCCGCAGGTAACTGTTCATGGCCCAGGTATCGGCCGCCTGTCGTTCATCAGGCCGCAGGCAGGTATTCGCCAAAACAGGCCCGGCCACCAGAACCGGCGCCATCGCCGCTAACAGCAAGCGCTTCAAACCCATGGGTTTCTTCCTCTCATCGTCAAAGGGCGGCGAATCGGCCACCGCAAATGACCCCTGGGGCGCATATAGGGGTTCGCCTGCAGGAAGGAAACCAAAAGGCGCGTTCAGGCAGCGCGGGGCTTGAAGCGCGCCAGGCCCTTTTGGAAACAGGCATGGTCGGCCAGCCGCCGGTCGAGGAATTCCAGCGCCGATTCAAGCCCATCGCCGCGCCCACTCAGCCAATAGGCCAGCGTGGAGCTGTAGATGGCAGCGAGCGTCGCGCGGCGCGTATACCAGGAAAAATCAGCGGATTTATCGCCCGCAGCATACCAGATGGCGCTCACGCTGCGGGCCAGGCTGCGCGCGGCAATCGGCGCATTCCAGGGCAAAGCGAGTAGGGAAAGCGCGGCACGCAGCGCATCACGGTGCGGCTCGGCCGCTTCCAGCCGTGCCTTGATCAGGAAGCGCACGCGTTCATGGGTGCGCATGCTGGCCAAATCGGCAGCAATGCCAGCGGCCTCCATTCGCCGATCGGCAAGCTCGATCCAGGCTTCAATCGCCGAAATGGCGCCGCGCGGGAACATCCATTCGGCGTCTTCCGGCGCCATGCCGGCATCCTTGAGCCCCTCGGCAATGGCGCTGCCCTGCCAGCCATAAAGCGGCACCAGCGGCAGAATGGCATCCAGGGCGGCATCCCGCGCGTCACGATCCGGGCCGGCATCCATCATGGCTTTTGTCTTTCATTTTCAACGGGTTTCGGCGGGTTGAACCGGGCCAATTCCTCAACAAACCCAAGGCGGGACAGATCCGTCATCCGCATAGGGTATAGTATACCTTCAAGATGGTCATGTTCATGCTGCATGACCCGCGCCGCCATGCCGGCGGCCTCGCCTTCAATCCAGGTGCCGGCGATATCCTGGCCGCGAAAGGCGATTCGGGCCGGGCGCTGCACCGCGCCGCGCAGGCCGGGGATGGAAAGGCAGCCTTCCCAGGCTTCCTCGATCTCGTCCCCAATCGGCTGGATTTCCGGATTGAACAGGGCGGAATGCCCGCCCGCTGCGGTGCGCCAGATGAAAAGCCTAAGGGAGACATGGACTTGCGGGGCGGCAAGCCCAAGCCCGCCAATATCTTCCAGTGTTTCCACCATATCGGTGACCAGGCGGCGCATCTCGGGCGCCGTCGGGTCCGCCACCGCTTCGGCCCGTTGCAGCAGCACGGGATGGCCCAGCCTGGCGATTTTCAGAATGGCCATGATATTCCCGCACCAAAAAAGGGAGGTTTTTATATAATTGCCCTGAAAAAGGCTTGAAAGGGGCTTCCGGCGCGGCGAATCACTGTGCTAAAGACCCGCTCTCTTGTCGGGCTCCGGGCAACCGGCTGCGCGTCTTTTGCTTTGAACCAGCGATCCATGAAGGGGGTTGTGCCGCGTGCAAGTCGTCGTTCGTGATAATAATGTTGATCAGGCGCTGAAGGCGCTCAAGAAGAAGTTGCAGCGTGAAGGGGTCTTCCGTGAAATGAAGATCCGTCGCCACTACGAAAAGCCGTCTGAGCGCCGCGCCCGTGAGGCTGCGGAAGCTGTTCGTCGCGCCCGCAAGGTTGAGCGCAAGCGGATCGAACGCGAAGGCTTCTGATTACCCTAAACCGGGTTTGAAATCGGCAATCCGCGGCACGGGTCAACCCGTGGGCCGCGGTTTTGCGTTTCAGGCTTTCAACCGCGCCGCCAGCTTGCGGGCCAGAAGATAGCCAAGCCCGCCGCCCAAGGGCGCTGCCGGCAGGGCGAGCAGCCAGCCAGCATGGGACCCAGCCACGACCAGGGCCAGGCCCGCGTAAAGCGTCAGGCCACCCACCAGGCTGCCCACCACCCCGGCTGTCAGGCCAAGGACCAGAATTTCTTCGCGTGAAACACTCATGTCCCGGGGATGGGGCCGGGCGCGGGGTTTGACAAGCCCCATGGCGCGGAATATCACGCACGCTCTTCCTGGGAATGTGGACGGGCCTTCGGGGTCCGCGCCCGCCCTGGCCATCCGGCCAGGGACTACCGGGACAACAAGGCCCTTTGGGGCATAGCAAGAAAGGCCATCGCGTTCGCGCGGTGGAATATGCGCATGACGAAGCGCGCTGAAAGCAAATACAAGATCAATCGCCGTCTTGGCGTGAACCTTTGGGGCCGTGCGAAATCGCCGGTCGCGAAGCGCGAATATGGCCCCGGTCAGCATGGCCAGCGCCGCAAGCAGAAGCCGACCGATTTCGGCGTGCAGCTGATGGCGAAGCAGAAGCTGAAGGGCTATTACGCGAATATCGGCGAAAAGCAGTTCCGCAAATATTACGAGGAAGCCGTGCGCCGGAAGGGCGACACTTCCGAAAACCTGGTGGAATTGCTGGAACGGCGCCTGGATGCCGTTATCTATCGGATGAAGCTGGCCGTCACCCCCTTCGCAGCACGGCAATTCGTCAATCACGGCCATGTGCTGGTGAATGGCAAGCGGCTCAACATCCCGTCCTATTCGGTGAAGAATGGCGACGTGATTGAAGTCAAGGAAAAGTCGAAGCAGCTGACCGCCGTGCTCGATTCCGCACAGAGCACGGAACGCGATGTACCGGAATATCTGGAAATTGATCACCGCGCGATGAAGGGCAAGTTCCTGCGTGCGCCGAAGCTTTCCGATGTGCCCTATCCGGTGCAGATGGAACCGAACCTGGTGGTCGAATTCTACAGCCGCTGATTGGCGTTTACTTCCGTATGTTTCAAAGCCGGTGCCTTCGGGTGCCGGCTTTTTTGTTGACTCCGCTGCCAATGGAAAATGGGCGTTTTCTGGCGCCGCTTGATGCCCCGCGGCAGGAAGGCCGCGCAGATCGCGGTCAGATGGAAAATCCGGACGCGTGAAGATGCTCGAAAAACAGCGACGTAGAGCAGGTTGCGTGAACCCATGTGAACGCAATACGCTCTGGGTCCATTCAGAGGTCGGGCAGGCAGCGCCGGTGCCGAGCCCGCGCCTTGGTCCTATCTGATGTCAGTTATGGATAAGAATGCCAGCCCAGGAAAGACGCCGCCATGCCAATTGATGAAAGCCTGAAATTCCTGCCCGTGAATATCGCCGTGCTGACCGTGAGCGACACGCGCGACATGGCGACCGACCGTTCCGGCCAAACCCTGCAAGACAGGATCGAAGCCGCCCGGCATCATTGCGTGGCGCGAGAGATTGTGAAGGATGATCCGGACGCGATTGAAGCCGTGCTGCGGCGCTGGATTGCGGACCCGGCCGTGGATTGCGTGATCACCACCGGCGGCACCGGCATCACAGGGCGGGATGTGACGCCGGAAGCCTTCAAGCGCGTCTTGGAAAAGGAAATTGAAGGCTTCGGCGAATTGTTCCGCTGGATCAGCTTTCAGAAGATCGGCACATCCACCATTCAATCGCGTGCCATGGGCGGTGTTGCGGGCGGCACCTATCTCTTTGCGCTGCCTGGTTCAACGGGCGCCTGCAAGGATGGCTGGGATGACATATTGCGCTTCCAATTAGATTCGCGGCACCGCCCCTGCAATTTAGTTGAGCTGATGCCGCGCCTATTGGAACATCTGAAACCCGTGTGAAGGGCGCGCGAGGCGAAAACCCCCCGCGCGGTATGCCTCAGGCCGCCTTGGAAGTTGCCAAGGCCTTCCACACGCTTTCCGGTGTGGCCGGCATATCAATATGCTTCACGCCATCGCCGGCCAGCGCATCCACCACCGCATTGATCAGCGCCGGCGGGCTGCCAACCGCACCCGCTTCACCGGCACCCTTCACGCCAAGCGGATTGGTCTCACACGGGACTTCGATGAAATCCACATCAATATTCGGCAGATCATCGGCGCGCGGCAGCGCGTAATCCATGAAAGAAGCCGACAGCAATTGGCCGCTTTCCGCATCAAAGGCCGTGCGTTCCAGCATGGCCTGACCAATGCCCTGCGCCACCCCACCATGCACCTGGCCGCGCACGATCAGCGGGTTAAGTGCATGGCCCACATCATCAATCACCACGTAATTCGCAACCTTGATGATGCCGGTATCGGGGTCTACCTCCACCTCCGCGGCGTGGCAGCCATTGGGGAAGGTGTGGGATTTGATCTGTGCCACTTCCAGCGCATCCAATAGCGTCACTTCCTGGCCCTTGGCCGCGCGCGCCTTCTGGGCTGCCGCCAATTCCAGAATGCCGATGCCCTTATCGGTACCAACCACACCGAAGCGGCCATTGGCCGTGGTGAATTCAATATCCGCTACCGCCGCTTCCAAATGCTCGGACGCTGCCTTCTTGCCCTTTTCCACAACCGAGGCCGCGGTGACCAGAATGGCCTGGCCTTCGGAATAAAGGCTGCGCGCACCGCCCGTGCCGCCGCCCGAGGGCAGGCTTTCGGAATCGCCCTGCTTCACACGGATTTTTTCAATCGGGATGCCGAGTTCGTGGCTGGTCAACATGGCATAGGCGGTTTCATGCCCTTGTCCGGTGCTTTGCGTGCCGACATAGACATCAACATATCCATCATCGGCAAAACGCACCGCCGCGTTTTCCGTGGCATCGCCGCCGGTTGCTTCCAGGTAATAGGCAAAGCCAATGCCGCGCCTTTTGCCGCGCCGCTGGCTCTCAGCCCGCCGAGCTGCAAAGCCGGACCAATTCAGCCGCTCAAGCGCGGTATCCATGAGCTTCGCGAACTCACCCGAATCATAGCGCTGTCCCATGGCAGAGACGTAGGGCATGGCAGATGACGGCACCATATTGCGCTTGCGGATCGCCACACGATCCAGGCCCATTTCCTGCGCGGCGGTGTCAATCAGGCGCTCCACCAGATAATTGCTCTCTGGTCGGCCAGCACCGCGATAGGCATCCACCGGCACGGTATTGGTGATGACGCCGACAACATTGGCGTAGATGGCGCCGAAATCATAAACGCTCGCCAGCACTTTGGTGCCCGCGCCGGTCGGGATGAAGGGCGCGAAGGTATTCAGATAGGCGCCCATATTCGCCCAATTCTTGGTGCGCAGCGCAAGGAACTTGCCATCCTTATCGAGCGCCAATTCACCGGCGGTGATATTGTCACGCCCATGCGTGTCGGACTGGAAGGCTTCCGTGCGCTCTGACGTCCACTTCACCGGGCGCTTCAGCTTGCGCGCGGCGAAGCAGGTCAGCACATGTTCGGCATACAGAAACAGCTTCATGCCAAAGCCGCCGCCAACATCGGGCGTGACCACGCGGAAATGATCTTCCGGCAGGTTGAAGACGCTGCCAGCGAGAAGCTTCCGCACCAACCAAGACCCCTGGGTATTGGTGTGCAAAGTCCATTTGTTGCTGGCGGCATCATAATCCGCCACCGCCGCGCGGGCTTCCATGCTGGCCACCACCACGCGGTTATTCACCACCGTCAGGCGCGTGACATGCGCGGCCTTGGCGAAAAGCGCATCGGTCTTGTCCTTGTCACCGACATGCCAATCAAAGCAGGTATTGTTCGGCGCACTCGGCCAAACCTGCGGCTGACCAGGCTTGGTCGCGGTCGCAAGATCGGTGGCCGAGGGCAGGATCTCATAATCCACCTCAATCGCCTCAGCGGCATCGCGCGCGGCCTTGGCGCTTTCGGCGACCACGAAAGCGACCGGGTCCCCCACATGGCGCACCGTGCCATCCGCCAGCACCGGGCGCGGCGTGGAGGATAGCGGCGTGCCATCGCTATTCTTGAGCGGGATAAGGCAAGGCAGCGGCCCCAGCCCTTCAGCCGCCAGATCAACCGCCGTGTAAACCCCAAGCACCCCCGGCATGGCCTTGGCGGCAGTGGTGGAAATACCCTTGATCGCCGCATGGGCATGGGGGCTGCGCAGCACCACGCCATGCGCCTCACCGGGTAGGCTGATATCGGCGGTATATTGCCCATCGCCCTTCAAAAGCCTGGGGTCTTCCACACGACGAATGGATTGGCTGAGGCCGAATTTTGCCATGGCGGGGCACTCCTTGTTTTGCGTTGCACCTATCATTCATCAGGTTGGGGCAGGATGGAAAGGGGGAAAGCATCGGGTGCGACGAATTGTCATGGGGCCGGCCATTTGCCTCGGGCGCGTCTCCCTGTCAGGTTGAGTGCATAAAGAAGGAAGGGACTAAGTTTCATGTCAGGACAAGCAACACCCCCAGGGCCCGAATCCATGCTGCTGTCGGGCAGGCTTGGCGCCCAGCTTGTGCGTCAGGCAGCGGGCAGTTGGTGGGTTTTCGTGCTGCGCGGCGTGGCCGCGATCATTTTCGGTATCCTGGTCTTTCTGTTTCCGGGGCTCGGGCTTGCCTTCATCCTGGCCTTTCTTGGCGCCTGGATGGCTTTTGATGGCATTGGTTCCATCTACCAGGCCGTGAAAGGCGGTCACCCGACCGGAGAGCGCAGCCGAACCTGGCTTTGGATTGACGGCATCATTTCCCTGCTGACGGCAGCGGTGATCCTGTTTGCGCCGGGGGTATCCGCCATTGGCCTGCTGATTGTGACCGCTGCTTGGTTCCTGCTTTCGGGCGGGGCGCGGCTGATGCTGGCCTTCCGGCTATCCTCGGTACTGCTCGGCTTGCTGGGGGCGGTGAATATCCTGATCGGCGCCTGGATGCTGCTGCGCCCGGGGCCGGGTTTGCTCGCGGTGATCTGGATGGTGGCGCTGGAGGCGATCATCATGGGTGCGATCATGATCAGCCTTGGCTGGCGGTTGAAGCATATCCACCAGAACCCGCAGCAGGATGCGGGGCAGACCAGGATTTAATTCTAGGATCAGCCCATGTGGTTTCCCTCGCCCAAGGAGCTTCCGCTCCGCCCCTTCGCCCGTTTGCCGGATCGCTTGCGGAATCTGCGCCGGACAAGTTGGGCTGATGCCAATCGCGCCGGCGCGCCGATAGACAGTTTCCTGGAAGGCCCCTGCTTTGATCGCGCGGGGCGCTTCCTGGTCACCGATATCCCCAATGGCCGCATCCTGCTGGTCGGCCCTGGTGATGGCTGGGACGTGCTGGCGGAATATGAGGGCTGGCCGAATGGCCTGGCCCTCGGCGCCGATGATGCGCTGCTGATCGCGGATTATCGCCATGGCTTGCTGACGCTCGATCCCGCGCGCGGTTCCATCGCGCCCTTGCTGGAAACCGTGGGCAGTGAGGGGTTTCTCGGCCTGAATGATGTGACCCTTGGCCCGCAAGGCGCGATTTTCTTCACCGACCAAGGCCAGACCGGGCTGCAGGACCCGCGTGGGCGGGTGTATCGGCTTGCCGCTGATGGGCGGCTTGATCGGCTGATCTCAAACGGCCCCAGCCCCAATGGCATTGCGCTGAACAAGGCGGGCACGCATTGCTATGTGGCCATGACCCGTTCCTGTGAGGTCTGGCGCTTCGCCCTTCGCGCGGACGCTATTGTAGGCAAGGCCAATCTGTTCTTCCGCACCCCGGCTGGCATGTCAGGGCCGGATGGCATGGCGGTTGATGTGCATGATCGCCTATTCATCGCCAATCCCGGCCATGGCATGGTCTGGGGTGTGGATCAGCATGGCGTGCCGCTTTTCGCGCTGGACTGCCGGCCTTTCGGGCGCATGCCGACCAATTGCTGCTTCGCGCCAGATGGCGTGACGCTGCTGATTACGGAGAGCCAATCCGGGCAGGTGCTGGCCGCCGAGATACCGCCGCCGTAACGTGTTTTCGGGGCCAAGCGCTGCCTGATGATGTTGGTGCGCGCGCCAACATCGCTTCACTTGCCGGGATCATGACGCGCGCCGCCCGCGCAGCCAGGCGAATATTCCCCGAAGCCCGGCCAAGTCAGCGCGGAGCTTTGTAAAGCGCAGCGTGATCCCGTGGCCCAATGCCTTGCCCAGATGATGCCAAACCCGCGCCCAGGCCTCACGCCGTGCCGCCAAGTCATCCTGCATCAGCGTCATGTAATGCAAGCGACTCCAGGCCATGTGCCGCGCCTTGAAGGCCGAAAGTGCCCGCGATGGCGCGGAAGAACCGCCGCCCGCGTGATGCATCACCGCATCCGGCACCAGCACCAAGGCGCGCCCCTTGGCGCGGGCGGCAGCACAAATCGCGTCATCCTCATAGAATAGGAAAAAGGCTTCATCGAAGCGCAGCCCCTCGGACGCGCGCAGCAATAGGCAAGCGCCGGAGAGGAATTCGGCGCAAAGCGGCCCTTCCGGCCAGGGCTCGGCATCACGTTTACGCGCAAGCTTGCGCCTATGGAGTTGCTCCACATCCCAGGACCGGACCCGCGCGCCGGTTTCATCGCAAAGCATGGGTGCCAGGATCGCGGCATCGGGAAAGGCATCGGCGGCGGCCACCAGCCGCGCAATCGCCTGCCCATCCAAGCGCGTATCTGGGTTGGCGAGCAGCACAAACGCCGTTTCCGCAGCATTCATCCCGATATTGCAGCCCGCGCCAAAACCAAGATTGGCGCCATTGCGGATCACGCGCACCCCGGCGGCTTCGGCCACTGCCACGCTGTCATCGGCACTTGCATTATCCACCACAATCACGCCAAGGCCCGGTGGCACGGAGGCCAGCATCCCGCGCAAGGCATCAGCGCTGTTATAGGCAACGCTGACAACGCAAACCCGCGCCAAGGCTGCCGCAGTATTCAGCCTTTCAGGCTCCGCAGCCCAGCGCAAATACGTTCCACCTGCGCATCGGTCAATTCGGGATACATGGGCAGGCTCATCACCTCCTGCGCGGCATCGGCGGTCTCGGCGCAGGCGGCAGGACCCAGCGGCACGCGGCCCTGATAGGCGGGCTGCAAATGCACCGGCACTGGGTAATGAATGCCCGTGCCAATGCCCTGTTCCTTCAGCTTCGCCTGCACTGCCACACGATCCGGCACGCGCAGCACATATTGATGAAAGACATGCTCCGCCCCCGCGCGGCGCTGCGGCGGCGCGTAAGGCCCACCAGCCAAAGCGGCATCATAGGCGCCAGCGATGGCGCGACGGCGTTCATTGCCGGCATCAAGCGCCGTCAGTTTCACGCGCAAAATCGCCGCCTGTACTTCATCAAGCCGCGAATTCACGCCGACCATGTCGCTGATATAGCGTTCCTTCCAGCCATATTGCCGAATGGCCGCGATACGGTCTGCCAATTCCTCATCATTTGTGGCCAGCACACCGCCATCGCCAAGCGCGCCGAGGTTCTTGGTGGGGTAAAGGCTGAAGGCGGAAGCCGTGCCAAGCGTGCCAAGCTTCCGGCCGCTCAGCGTCGCGCCATGGCATTGCGCACAATCCTCGATCAAGGCGATCCCCGCCGCGCGCGTCGCTTCCAGCATCGGGTCCAGATCGCAGGCCTGACCATAGATATGAACCGGAATTACGGCGCGCAAAGGCGGCAGGCCGGGCGGCGGATGATCCAGCACGCTCAACAGCTCATCCGGGTCCATGGTGTAGGTATCGGGATCAATATCCAGGAGCAGCGGCGTCGCACCCACCATTTCAATCGCGGCGACAGTCGCAACGGCGGTGTGGGAAACAGTGGCGACACTCATGCCCGGCCCAATGCCAAGCCCGCGCAGGATCAAGGCCAGCGCATCCGTGCCATTGGCGCAGCCAATCGCGCGGCGGGTGCCAAGCCAGGAAGCGTATTCTTCCTCAAACGCCGCGCCTTCCTTGCCCAGGATATACCAGCCGCTGGCGAGCGCGCGCGCCACAGCCGCGTCAATTTCGGCCTTCTGGGCGCGATAGCCGGCACCGGGATCGGCCTGCGGGATCATGGTGATGACGGGCGCATTCATGTCGCGTTCTTTCGTTTCAGGGTCACAGATAATCCGCCAGACGCTGGCGATACCAATCAAGGGAAAGCTTCAACCCCTGATCAAGGTCAATCACCGGCGCCCAGCCGCTTGCCTTGCGGAAGGCGCGATCATCCGCGGCATAGGACCCGATATCAATCGGCGCCCGATCAGCTGGGAATTCGCGCAATTCATAGCTGCCCTGCCCAGCATTGGCTGAGATCAGCTTATCTGCCAAATCAAGCAAGGAAATGGGCGGGCTGCCGCCGATATTGAAGACCTGGCCAGCAACATCTGGCTTCCCGGATTGCTCGGCGGCGATCAGAAAGGCGCTGGTGACATCATCCACATAGGTCAGGTCACGCAGCTGCGCGCCGCCCCAGACTTCAAACGACTCATTTTCCAACACGCGGCGGATCCAAATGCCCAAAAACGTCTGGCGCGCATCGCGAATGCGGAGCCGCGGCCCATAGCAATTGGTGAGGCGGAGCGACACCACCGGGCGATGCAGCACGCGGTTTTCCAGGAGCCAATACTGCTCACCCGCCCATTTTGAGACCCCATTGGCATCGGGCGGATTGACCGGGTGGAGTTCATCCACC
>JADCFP010000076.1 GCA_020249465.1 Roseomonas sp.
GCCGCCCTTTTGGTATTCGCTGCGCACCGTATGGCCGGGGCCCTTCGGCGCGATCATGAACACATCAATATCCGCGCGGGGATCGAGCAGGTTGAAATGCACATTCAAGCCATGCGCGAAGGCAAGCGCCGCACCAGGCTTCATATTGGCGTGCAGGCTTTCACGATAAAGGTCACCCTGGCCTTCATCCGGCGTCAGCACCATGACCACATCGGCCCATTTCGCCGCATCCGCCGGCGCCATCACCTTGAAGCCAGCCGCTTCCGCCTTTTGTGCGGAACCACCGGGACGCAGCCCGATCACCACATCCTTCACGCCGGAATCGCGCATATTCATCGCATGGGCATGGCCCTGGCTGCCAAAGCCAATGACCGCAACCTTGCGGGCCTTGATCAGATTCACATCCGCATCGCGGTCATAGTAAACGCGCATCTGCCGTTTCTCCTTTGCTGCGCAGGCTTTCGCCCGAATTGATCCTTGCGGGGCCTGCCATGCGTCAGGAGCATGGACAGCCCCAAGGGCGAACAAGGCCCGTTCATTCCTTTATTTTGCGCTTGCCGACAAGATGCTGAATGCATCCGACACGCGTTTTATGGCCTTCGGGTGAAGTCCGTTTCAGGCCGCCTGCTTCAAGGGCACCGCGCCTTCATCGGCATATTTCGCCAGCGCCGCGCGGAACTTGTCCCGACGCCATTGCAGCAGCCGCCAGGAAGCCTTGGCCGCCAGGTCTGAAACCCGCCCACGCGGTTCAAGCCCGATGGTCTTGAAGATCATCCCCATGCCGCGTTCGATATGCCGAAAGCGATAAAACCCAATCGCGCGGCCCATATAGGCGGTGGTGCAGCGTTCATGATCGTAAGGCGTGCCCTCAGGCTCATTGGCGCTGTGGAAGGCGAAGGCGAGCTCATCATCCTCTGTCTCCCCAATGCGGCCCAGTGCCACGCGCAGCCGCTTGGCGAAGGAGAGATTCTCCCGTGCCAGGTAGCGCTTCATGTGATCATAAAACAGCTTAAAATGCCGGTATTCATCGGCGGCGATCAGCCGGCAGACCTGCTTCAGCGCGGGTTCTTCCGTGGAATCGCCAAGCGCGGTATAGTAGCTGCTGGTGCCGGTTTCCACCATGCAGCGCGCGATCAATTCGCCGGTACGGCTGCCGCGAATGGACGCTTCCGCATCCAATTGAATCTGATACCCGGCGCGATACCGCTTAAACGCCGCGGCAAAATCCCAGCCCGGATCAGCCAACATGCCCCAACGGCCCAACGCATCACCATGCTGGGTTTCCTCAACCCCCCAATGTTCGGCAGCCGCGCAAAAATCCGGATCATCGGCGAAAACGCGCGTGAGGTAAGTCACGTAATCCGCGGCATTGCGTTCCACCATGGCGGCGGCCTTGATCAGCGGCACAATCTCGGGATCAACCTTGGAAGGATCAAAGCGATCCCAACCAATCTCATCAATATGCCAATGTTTCATGAGCCTGCCCCGAGCGCCTTGCCATGATGGGTCCGCGCGACCCGTCCTGTTTATGTCTTTGTGCCAAGATGCGGCGGTTTCAAGGCAGGCTTGCGCGCAACCCACCCAAAAGCAGACGGGCGGCCCAAGGACCGCCCGCTGAAAATTGCGATTTGATAAGCCGTCAGGCCGCCAAGGCCGCTTCAACCATGGCCCGCGCCGAAAGCACGCGCGCCATGGAGGCTTCGCGCTTTTCAGGCGTTTCATTCGCTGCGCTGGAAAAGGCCGCTTCGGCTTCTGCCAGCCGCTGCTGAGCCTCGGACTTCGACAGAGAGGCAAGCGGGGTTGCTTCCTCAGCCAAAATCGTCACACGGTCCGCCGCCACTTCGGCAAACCCGCCGGCCACGAAAAGCTGTTCCGTCACCTTGCCGCCTTCACGCACGGAAATGACGCCGCCTCGCAGCGACACGATCATGGGCGCATGCCCGGCCAGCACGCCCATTTCGCCTTCCGCTGCCGGAAACACCACCATCTCCACCGCGCGGGAGAGCAGCAGTTTTTCCGGTGAGACGAGTTCGAGTTGGAAACTCGCCATGGTAATCAGGCCGCCGCCTTCAGTTCTTCGCCCTTCTTCGCGGCATCTTCAATCGTGCCAACCATGTAGAAGGCCGCTTCCGGCAGATGGTCATAATCACCGCGGCAGATCGCCGCGAAGGACCGGATGGTATCTTCCAGCTTTACGAAGACGCCCGGCGTGCCGGTGAAGACTTCCGCCACATGGAAGGGCTGGGACAGGAAGCGCTGGATCTTGCGCGCACGCGCAACGATCAGCTTGTCTTCTTCCGACAGCTCATCCATGCCAAGGATCGCGATGATGTCTTGCAGCGACTTGTAGGTCTGCAGGATCTTCTGCACTTCGCGCGCCGTATTGTAATGGTCAGCACCAACCACGCGCGGGTCCATCGCGCGGGAAGTGGAGTCGAGCGGGTCAACGGCCGGGAAGATGCCAAGTTCCGCGATGGAGCGGTTGAGCACCGTGGTGGCGTCCAAGTGTGCGAAGGACGTCGCGGGCGCCGGATCGGTCAAGTCGTCCGCAGGCACGTAGATGGCCTGCACCGAGGTGATCGAACCCTTCTTGGTGGAGGTAATGCGTTCCTGCAGCGCGCCCATATCGGTGGACAGTGTGGGCTGATAGCCCACCGCCGAAGGAATGCGGCCCAGCAGCGCCGACACTTCCGCGCCGGCCTGGGTAAAGCGAAAGATATTGTCGATGAAGAATAGCACGTCCTGGCCTTGCTCATCGCGAAAATATTCCGCCATGGAAAGACCCGAAAGCGCCACGCGGGCACGCGCACCCGGCGGTTCATTCATCTGGCCATAGACCAGCGCCACCTTGGAGCCTTCGGTATTGCCATCGCCAAGCTTGATGACGCCGGCATCAATCATTTCGTGATAGAGGTCATTGCCTTCACGCGTACGCTCACCCACACCGGCGAAGACCGAAACGCCGCCATGTCCCTTGGCGATGTTGTTGATCAGTTCCTGAATGGTCACGGTCTTGCCGACGCCCGCGCCGCCGAAAAGGCCAATCTTGCCGCCCTTCAGGTATGGGGCGAGCAAGTCAATAACCTTAATGCCCGTCACCAGAATCTCTGCGCTGGTGGCTTGTTCTTCAAAGGCCGGCGCTTCGCGGTGGATCGGGAAATGCATGGTGGCGGGCACCGGGCCGCGCTCATCGATCGGCTCGCCAATAACGTTCAGGATGCGGCCAAGCGTGCCGGGGCCCACCGGCACAGAAATACCAGCGCCCGTGTCAACAACTTCGGTGCCACGCACCAGACCATCCGTGGTGTCCATGGCGATGCAGCGCACGGTGCGCTCACCCAAATGCTGCGCCACTTCAAGCACGAGCTTCTGCTCGCCGATCTGCAGCGTGAGCGCATTCATGATGGCGGGAAGCTCGGCGGGGAACTGCACGTCCACCACGGCACCAAGCACCTGCGTCACCTGACCAACATTATTCTTCATGGCAGTGATTCCTTCTTAGAGCGCTTCAGCGCCGGAGATGATTTCAATCAGCTCTCGGGTGATGTTCGCTTGACGTGTGCGGTTGTAATTCAATGTCAGCTTGTTGATCATCTCGCCCGCATTGCGCGTGGCATTGTCCATGGCAGTCATCTGGCTGCCATAGAAGCCGGCCGCATTGTCGAGCAGGGCGCGATAGATCTGAATGCCGAGATTTTGGGGCAAAAGCCGCGCCAGAATCTCTTCTTCCGTCGGTTCAAACTCATAAAGCGCGCCGCTATCGATCTTAACTTCAGGCAGAGGCGTTGGAATAAGCTGCTGACCAACGGGCGTCTGGCTGATCACATTCTTGAAGCGATTATAGA
>JADCFP010000077.1 GCA_020249465.1 Roseomonas sp.
ATTCGCGGATAAGCCCAAGCCCGCCGCGATATTGCCCATCTCCACCAGAATCAGGCTTCAAGCCGTAATGGGTGATCGTGAGCGGCATTTGGCTTTCGATCATTTCGATCGGGATATTGCTGTTATTATGCATGCCAAAGGACCAGGCATTCACACCATCCTTGGCAGGGCTGGCGCCGGTACCGCCGATTTCGATTTCGACCAGAACCTCACGCCCACCATCTGCGGCTTCGGTTTGGAAAGTCGCAACATAGGAACCGCCATAATAGGCCGCCGGCATGCGATCCGGCAGCGCCTGATGCAGACAGCCAAACATGACATTGGCCAGCCGATGACAAACCGCCACACGATGTGCAACGGAAGCCGGCGCGCGGCAGGAAGTGACGCTGCCTTCGCGGTGGCGAATACGGATCGGGCGATAGCAACCGGCATTGGCCGGCATTGCGCCATCAGTTGCGGCAATAATGCTGTAATAGACAGCGCAATTTGACATCGCCGGCGTGCAATTGATGGGGCCGCGCTGCTGATCAGCACAGGCGGTCAGATCAACTTCAATCTCATCGCCCTTTATGGTGAGCGATGCATGGAGGCGCACTGGCTCACCGGAAACACCATCATCATCCAGGAAATCCTCAAAACTATAGGTGCCATCGGGCATGGCGCTGATGGCGGTGCGCATCGCGGCTTCACTTTGATCCAGGATGCGGCCAGTGGCTTCGATCAGTGTCTTAGCGCCGTAACGTGTCGCGATAC
Organism: Roseomonas sp.; assembly: GCA_020249465.1. GTDB lineage: Bacteria > Pseudomonadota > Alphaproteobacteria > Acetobacterales > Acetobacteraceae > Neoroseomonas. The sequence continues at coordinate 754 of JADCFP010000077.1, forward strand.
GGCGGATGGAAGCGGCGCCAACTTCAAGACTCGCCAATTGGCTTTGCAAATCGCCCAGCATCAGCGTGGGTTTGCGCACATTCTGCCCGATCATGGCGTGAACCGATTTGTTCAGCACGCCACTCTCAATCAGCTTGAGTGGCGGGATGCGCAGCCCTTCCTGAAACACCTCAGTCGCCGTGGCGGCATAGGAACCAGGCGCCATGCCGCCCATATCAATATGATGGCAAAGCGCACCGACATAAGCCACGCGTAGCCCTTCGTGAAACACCGGCTTGAAGACAAGGATGTCATTCAAATGTTGCGCACCGCAATAGGGGTCATTGGTCGCAACCACATCGCCTTCCCGCCAGTCATTTGCATCCACGAAGCGATCAAGCAGCGTGCGCAAAGCCGCGCCCATGGAATTCAAGTGCTGCGGAATGCGCGCCGATTGCGCGATATTATTGCCTTCAGCGTCGAAGACCGCCGTGGAGTAATCCAGCAATTCGCGCACGGTGGTGCTGCGGCTGGTGCGCCAGATGGTGATATCCATCTCCGCCGCCGCTGCGGTCAGCGCGTTGCGGATCACTTCAATTTCGATGGGGCCGAGGCTCATGGTGTGATCCTCCTTGCGATCAAGGCGCCGCCGGCTGCGAGCTTTGCTTGCCAGGCACGGGAAATCCAATGGGTAGCGAAGGCTTCTTCGATGATGGCGGGGCCTTTGATGACATCATCAGCGCCTAGGGCTTCGCGGTCCCAAACGGTCACCTCACACCATTGCGCGCCATCAAAGGCGCGACGCCTTGCCTTTTGGGCGGGGCGTGACGCTGGCGTTGGCTCACGTAATGCGGGCTTTGCGAGTTTGCCGGTGGCAATGGCGCGGAAGGTGACGATTTCAACCGCCTCATCCGGATTGGCATAGGAAAAGCGTTGCTTATGCGTTGCGTGAAAGCGCTGGAGTAGCGCTGCCAAATCAGTCTCAGTCGGTATCTGCACCGCACCCCATTGCACGAGAAGTTCAAAGGCTTGGCCGTGGTAGCGCATATCGGCCGCGATGGTGATAATGCGCTCGTTGGGTGCAATACCGTCTTGTGCAAGGCGCGTATCGGCGGCGTTGCTCAATTCGGCGATGGTTTCGCGCATCTGTGGTAGGCTGGCGGGTTCAGCGCGTGTCAGGCGCGTGCGGGCGAGATCCTGCACCAGATCAGAAAAAAGAATGCCATAGGCCGAAAGTGTGCCCGGTTCACGCGGGAAGACCACTTCGCTGATGCCCATTTCTTCGGCGACTTCGGTTGCATGCAACCCGCCAGCACCGCCGAAGGAAAGCAGCGCAAAGTCACGCGGATCAAGCCCTTTCTCAAACAGTGAAAGTCGTACGGCGGCACCAAGATTGGCGTTTGTCACGGTGAGCATGCCTGCCGCAGCTTTCTCAAGCGAAAGGCTCAGCGGTGCAGCGATGCGGGCTTCAATCGCGTTGCGCGTTGTCGGCATATCAAGCTTGATCGCGCCACCGAGGAAGAATTCCGGATCAAGCCTGCCAAGTGCCAGATTGGCATCGGTCACGGTGGGTTCCGTGCCGCCGCGTCCATAAGCAACCGGGCCCGGACGCGCACCGGCACTGCGCGGACCAACGGTGAGCCGCCCGGCGGCATCAACGGAACCGATGGAGCCACCTCCTGCACCGATGGTACGCATTTCAACCATGGGCAGGCGCACCGGCAGGCGGTCAATCTCGCCTTGTGTAATCACTGAAACGCGCCCGGACTGCACCACCGAAACATCATAGGATGTTCCGCCCATATCCACGGCAACCAGGTTGGGGCGTGAGAGTATCTCCGAAATGCGTCCCGCTGCCAGTGCGCCGCCCGAGGGGCCAGAGAGCAAAAGTCGCGCCGGCTGTTCGGCCGCGACACGCAAACTGGAAACCCCACCATTGGATTGCACAAGGAATACCAGGGGCGAAAACCCATCCTCGCCAAGGCGCTTTTCAAGTCGGTCCAGATAAGCCTTGACCACCGGCATCAGCAGCGCGTTTAGCACTGTGGTTGAACAGCGTTCATATTCGCGGATTTCCGGCGAAATTTCCGACGAAAGCGAAATCGGCAGGTCGGGCCGCGCTTGCTGGATCAACGCAGCGAGGCGCTTTTCGTGGATGGGATTGGCATAGGCATGCAGCAGGGATATCGCAAGAGTTTCTGCGCGCAACGCTTCGATCTGTTTCAGCAGTGTTGGTATTTGTGCTTCATTCAGCGGTGTTTCCGCCGATCCATCAGCTCGCAAGCGTTCCGTCACGCCAAGCCGACGGTCGCGCGGGATCAGCGTTGGGAAGGGCTCCTGCGACAAGCCGTAAATATCCCGCCGCACATGGCGATTGATTTCCAACACATCCTCAAGACCCGCAGTCGTCAGCAGCACACCGCGGGCGAGTTTTCGTTCCAGTACGGCATTGGTGGCGATGGTCGTGCCATGCAGCAAAAGCCCAACATCAGCCAAGGCAAAACCGAAGCGTTCCGCTGCTTCTTTCACGCCGGCCAGCAGGCCAATAGAGGGGTCTTCCGGTGTTGTCGGCGTCTTCCATGCCTGCGCGATACCGACCCGCGCATCAAGAATCTGCAGATCGGTGAATGTGCCGCCAATATCAACGGCGATGCGGATGGGGCGGGAGGAGGTTTCAGTGCTCAAGGTCAGGGTCCGTTGAGAAAGGGTCAGTTCATGACGCTTGGTAGCCATAGCGCGAGGCCGGGGAATACCATCAAAAGCGCGACCGCCAAAAGATATACTGCAAGGAATGGCATGACGCCGGCAAAGACATCCGTGATGGGGCCGGCGCGTTTTCGCATGCCTTGCAGCACATACATCACCGTACCATCGGGTGGGCTGATTTGGGCGATTTCCACAAGCATGGTGACAATCACGCCAAACCAGCTAGGGGCATAGCCGAGCGCAGTGACGAGGGGGAATACCACGGGCACTGTGGTGATGAGCACAGAAA
>JADCFP010000078.1 GCA_020249465.1 Roseomonas sp.
CCTGACGATAGGACGCCAGTGCATCTTCAATCCGGCCATCCGCTTCGGCCATCATGCCGCGCGCAAGATGCAGGCTGGGATTGTCAGGATCGGCTTCCGAAAGGCGATTCGCCGCGGTCAGTTCGCCGGCAGCGGCAAGGCTTTCCATGGCGATGGGGAAAAGGCGCTGCGTCAAAGGGCGCGGGTAGGAAAGCAATAGCGGCAGGCTGGCGGCAATGGCGGGGCCGGCCACAGCATGATCACCCCGGGCGGCCGCCAGGAAACCGCGCCAAAGTGTGGTTTCATCGCTTGAGGGCATTTGAGGGTTTTCAAGTTGCCGTGCCTCCGCCTCTCGCCCTGCGACCAGGGCTGCGGCGGCTTGCACCATCACAAGCCGCGCATCGGCGCCCGCACGCGGGTCTTCCTGCAAGGCAAGGGTCGCCATGGCCTGGGCTTCCTGCGGCATGCCAAGCGCAAGTAGGGTTTCAGCAGCATGGCGCCGCGCTTCCGAACGGCCAAGTGGCCCGGCGGCGGCGATATTGGCTGACGCGGTGCGAAGCCGTTCCATGAGCGTAGAAGTACTCGCCGAGGGCAAATCCATGATCCGGCTGAGCGTCGCGGCTTCCGCCAGGGGCTCGCGGCCGGCATCCGCGCCAAGCCTGAGAGAATCCATGCCCGAGGCTTGTAAAATAAAGCGGTCATTCAGCGCCCGCAATTGCATATTATCGCCGCGCGGCAGGACGGCCACACCCAACATGGCTGGCAGTAATTGGAATTCCGGCTGGCGCCGACCAATGGCAACTGCCTGTCCGGCTTCCCGAAGCGTGCCGACCAGAAGCGGGCTGCCGGTTTCCGGATCAAGCACGGTCACGCTGCGCCCGGGGCGCGCCACGCGCAGCACGAGACGCACCGGCGGCCCCTGTTCCAATTCCGGCGTGATGGCTGTCAGCGCGCGATTGGCATCCACCGCATCGCGGAAGGCTTCCATCACCCAGGCATTTCCTTCGCGCCTGGGGCGGAGTGTGCCGGGCTGCGCCATGCGCATTTGCAGAATGGTGGCATCGCCGGTCTGGCGCGCCTCCATATTGCGGAAAATGGCGCTGCCCTGAAGCTGCGCCAGGTCAAGCGCCTCCGGTCGGTCAAAGACTGCGATTACCCAATCGCCATGGCGGAAAATGGCGGCGCCGGTCTCGGCCCCCAGATCAAGCGAAATGGCCCGACCTTCCGCCAAAAGGCCGACCGGGATGGTGCGCCGGGGTGGCACCACGACCAATGGGCGCGCCGCCCCGTCAGGCCGTGCCTGAACAGGTGCCGAGGCCCGTGCCGCAGGGGACGGCGCAGGCGTAACCGCCGGTGTCACTGGGCTTGGTGGCTGCGCAACCGAGGGTGTTGTGGCCGAATTCGGCTCAGACCCGGGACGCGAAACATCCGCCGCGGAAGGGGCCGGGGCGGATGCGGTGGCAGCCTGACTTGTCGGTTGCGTGGCCTCTCGCGGAGGCGGCGCTGTTGGCGGCGGCCTTGCTGCCGGGGCAGCAGGCGGCGCAGCAGCGGGCCTCGCGGGGGGGGCGGGGGCCGGCGCGGCCCCTGGCTGTGCCGGTGTTGCTGCGGTTGGCGAAGAGGGCGCCGCTGCCGCAGGGGGCGGCGCGGCGGGTGCCGCCGCTGGGGCAGTGGGCGTGGCGGTGCTGGCTTCAGCCCCGTCCAGCACATCAATCACCACACGATTGCCCAGACGGTAATGGCGGAACCGCGTTCCTGGCGGGGCCTGCAACAAGATGCCGCCTTCAACCGCCGACAGGCTTTCGACATTCTTCGGCAGGCGCAGGGCGCCGGTTAGGTCATAGCGCGCTGGCGCATCAAAGCGGAGGATAAGGCGATTGCCAGTTTCCTCCGCCCGATAGGTTACCGGTTCGGGCCAATCCATCACCACCCGGCCATAGGTGGGGTGGCTGCCAACCCGAATCTCAACACTGGGTGCCTGCTGCGCGAAGGCTGGAACGCCAAAGGCGATCCAGATCAGCAGCAAGACCCCCGCAAGCCGCATCAATCGAAGCTCGCCAAAAGCCGGTCAATCTCACTTTGCGAGACGCCGGCACCCGGAAGCTGCGGACCATTAGCCAGTTTCTGGCCTTCGGTGCGGCTTTCATCGAGTGGTTTTGCAGCAACCACGGGTGGCGCTTCTGGGCCAGGCATGCCGCTGGCCGCAGAAACAATCGCAGAAATCCGGGCTTCAATTGCCTTGAGTGCTGTCACAACCTTGCCGATCCGCTGCCCTGTGATGTCCTGAAAGGAACAGGCTTCGTATATCCGAGTGACCGCGCCTTGCAACTTGTCAGCAGCGTCACCGGAAAGTTCGGCTTGCATCTGCTCAAGCGTTTCGCAGCAATCCAGGATTTCATTGGTGGCATGCGCGGTATGATCAACAATCGCGTCCAACTCATCGGTGGCGGAAGGGATATGCGCGTCGCGGATATCTTCGACCTGAAGGGCGGCGATTTCGGCCTTGGCGCGCGCAATGGTGCGCCCAAGACCTTCCAATTCGGCCAGCAGCGCGGATTCCTTGGCGGTCAGATCGCCCGCCATGCTGGTCAGCACGGCACGCACCGTCGCCTCAATCCGGTCACCTTCCGGCCCTTGGGGGGTTCCATCAGGCATGGACCAGCACCTTTTCAATCTTTTCGCGGAGCGTTTCCGCGTTGAAGGGCTTCACAATATAATTGGAAACGCCCGCCTGCTTGGCGGCCACGACGTTTTCGGTCTTGCTTTCGGCAGTGATCATGATGAAGGGCATGTTTTTCAGACGCTGATCCGCCCGCACTTCCTTGAGCAGGTCAAGCCCGGTCATGGGCGCCATGTTCCAATCGCTGATCACGAGCCCAAAATTGCCCGCGCGCAGCTTGGCCAAGGCTTCCTGCCCATCCACAGCTTCATCAACATTGTTGAAGTCAAGCTGCTTCAGAAGGTTGCGGATGATGCGCAGCATCGTCCGATAGTCGTCCACAATCAGGACATTGATGTTCTTATCCATGGTTCTCCACCGTTTGCCGACCGGATCATTCGGCCTACTCGCTTCCCGGCCGATTGGCCCGGTGTCTCGCCAATTCGGCAGTGAGAACCCGGGCTTTTTCAGGCCGCATCGCACCGATCACCGGTGCCATTTTCCGCTCACCCATGCGATCCAGGATCTGGATCACGACAGGCAATTCCAATTCCTCGAAAATCGCAGCCGCTTCGCGCGGGCGCATATTTTCGTAGGTACGCACCAGACCGCGCCAGCCCGATTCTTCGCGTTCGCCGCGGCTGCGCTCCATGGCTTCAAGGCGCTGCTGAAGCTGCGTGAGTTCTTCAATGCGTTGCCCAAGCCGGCGTTCCGCCGCCGCCAGCACCAATTCGCGCGACGCGATGGTCTGTTCCCGCGCCTCCAGCTCAGCCCGCCGCGCGCGGAGCTGTTCCAGCAAGGCGCGTTCCGCCTGCGAGATCGGGTTGGGCGCATCGGCAATGCCCCCATCCTGCCGCTCACCGAGGCGTTGGAACCCACCAGCTGGGCGGGTCGGTTCCGGGGCGACGTTGAGTGGGGGGGCAATTTCTGCCGCCCTTGCCGGGGCGACTGAAGGCACAGGCGCAGGGTCGCCGCGCAGCAGCGGGCGAATGATATTTTCTGATTTTACAAGGAATAAGCCACCCATGGCGATGATCGCCAAGGGCAAAAGGCGCGGTTTGAACATCAGCGGGCCCCCTTTCCGGTACCGATGGAAAGGGCACGCAGCAAATCGCGTTCCGCTTGGCTACGCAGCGGGCCGGCATCGCTTGGCGGCTCTCGGGTTGGGCGGGTTGCCGCCGGGGCGGGGGGCGGTTCATGGCCGGCCATCGGGCGGCCAGTACGCACCAGGGATTCCAACCGATCCGCGAGTGTTTCCGCGCGTTCGATCAGGAAGCGCAAATCATCGCGGAGTGGTTCAGCGGTTGTCACACGTTCCTGCACTTGCCGCCCGGCCAGTTCTGCCGTCGCGCGCAGGCGGAGAATGGCCGATTCCGCCGCTGCTGCTGCCTCCGAAAGGCCCTGGGCGCTGGTTTCCATGGCGCTTCGGTCCTTGCGGATTTCACGCAAGGCACGCTCAAGCCGGATGGCGAAGGGAATGGCGGCGCCAAGCAGCAAAAGCACCGCCAATTGCAGGCCCCATTCCAGCCAGGAGAGAGACATCATGACGAAGCCCCCTTCCGCCGCTCAACTTCGCGATCAATCTTGACCGCAAGCCGCTGGCCCTTGCGGCCCATTTCGCCTTCAAAAAGCGGCACATCCCCGCAGCGCAGCCTGACCGGCGCCCCAGGCGGGACACCGAGCGCGATCTGGTCCCCAACCTTCAGGTTGAGCACCGAAGAAAGCGGCATCATCTGCTCATCCAGCACGACATCCAGGCCGATATCCGTGTGGCGCAATTCCTCGGCCAAATGCGTTTCCCAGATGCTGTCACGGCCGAATTTTTCGCCCATGAATTGCTGCAGAAGCAATTCGCGGACGGGTTCCAAGGTCGCGTAAGGCAGCAGGATTTCGAGCTTGCCGCCGCGGTCTTCCATGTCCACGCGCAGCCGCACCAGAACGCAGGCATTGGATGGCCGGCTGATCACGGCAAAGCGCGGATTGACCTCAAGCCGTTCGAAGCGGAAATGCACCGGGCAGAGCGGTTCGAAGGCTGACGTCAAATCATCCAGCACCACACTGACCAGGCGCTCAACCAGGGTGCGTTCGATGGTGGTATAGGGCCGGCCTTCGATGCGCATCGCGGCGGTGCCGCGTCGCCCGCCCAGCAGCACATCCACGACTGAATAGATCAGCGCGGAATCCACTACTGCCAGGCCGTAATTATCCCATTCATCAGCCCGCGTGACGCCGAGCATGGCGGGCAGCGGCACAGAATTCAGATAATCCCCGAAACGCAGCGACACGATGCCATCAATCGACACATCCACATTGTCCGAGGTGAAATTGCGCAGCGTGGTGGACATCAGCCTGACCAGCCGGTCGAACACGATCTCCAGCATCGGCAGACGTTCATAGGAAATCAGCCCAGAGGAAATGATCCGCTGGATGCCGCTTTCCTCAGCCTCTCGCGTCGGGCCGACCCCAAAGCCCAAAAGACTGTCAATTTCAGCTTGATTCAGAACGCGTGCTGCGTCTGCGGCGACCGCCGGGGCAGCCTGACCTTCGGTGGACCCTTCTTCCTCAAGCGCGGCCCCCCAGGCCGCAGCGAGGTCTTCTTCTTCGCCCGTGCCGCTCATTGGACCAAAATCTCCAGGAAGAGCACGTCATTTACGCGGGCCTGTTGGGCGTCCCCACGGCCAGCTTGGGCCACAGCGATATTGGCGCGCGCCACCAATTCTTCCCGCAGGCGTTGCGTGCCGGCGGAACCGCGCAGTTCTTCCGGCCTGACTTCCCTAAGATAGGTTTGGAACAGGTCCATCAAGCGCGGCATCGAAGCTTGCACTGCGGCGCTATCCTCGGCGCGGGCCAATTCCAGCTTGCTGCGAAGCTTTACATAAACGGCCCGACGCCCCGGGGCGTTCAGGTTGGTGACAATCTCCGGCATGTCCAGAAAGGCCACAACACGCGGCCCTGGTTCACGCCCTTCCGCCGAAGCTGGGGGCGCCCCCATGCCGAGCAGCGGCGGCAGGATGCCACCGAACCATAGCCCGGCCCCGATCGCGACCAGCAGAACGGGCAAGGCGAGGAGCAGCAGCTTCTTGCGCCCGCCGCCCTTCTTCGCCTCCTGCGCTTCTTCACTGGCCTCAATTTGCCCTGACATCCAACTCTCCTTCGCGACGTAGTGTGACAGGCTCCGATTAAGGAAGCCTTGCGGCAGAGGTTGCCGGGACCAAAAAGGTTTGACCGGCAAGAACTGCCCTGAGAACCCACTATAAAGGATGGCACGCCGGTTGCACCAAGGTTTTCGTCAAGTTTTCTTGGGGGTCGGCGCGTCACGCTGGCCCCTTGGGTTTGCAACATTGGGGTCCGGTTGCCGGTCCCCGTATGAGGGAGCCACGATGGATTCGCCCGGTTACATCCTGATGTCGCGCATGTCGCTGCAGGAGCGGTCCACCCAGGCCATGGCCCATAACATTGCCAATGCCGATACCCCCGGTTTCCGCGCCATGCGGCCCGTCTTCGGGCAGGTGATGGTGAGCCTGCGCGGGGCTGGTGGCCTGCCTGGCGATTCCTCCATGTCCTTCCCCCAGGATCGTGCGACTTGGCGCGACATGACCCCCGGCCCTTTGCAGACCACTGGCAATAAGCTGGATGTGGCGATTGATGGCGAAGGCTTTTTTGTGGTGGAGACCCCAAAGGGCGAACGCTATACGCGCGCCGGGCGGTTTTCCATTGGTGCCAATGGCCGGCTGGTGGATCAGGAAGGCAATGCGGTGCTCGATTCGCGCAACCGTCCAATCGCCTTTTCCGCCCAGGACACCCAGATCGAGATCACCAAAACCGGCGTGATCCAAAGTGAAAATGGCCCAATCGCCACCCTTCAATTGGTACGCTTTGACAAGCCGCAAAACCTGATGGCCGAGGGCAATCGCCTGTTCGACGCCCAAAATGAGGCGCCGGTGCCGGTTGAGCGTCCGAAGATCGTGCAGGGCGCGCTTGAGGGCAGCAATATCTCACCGATCATGGAAATGACGCGCCTGACCGCAGAAATGCGCGAATTCCAATACGCCAGCATGTTCAGCGAACGTGAAGGCGAACGCATCACCAATGCGGTGGAGCGCATCATGCGCCGCCGGTCTTCATAAGATAGAATAGGACAGATCCACCATGCGTTCCTTGCAAATCGCCGCCACGGGCATGCAGGCCCAGCAGACGAATATCGAAGTCATTTCCAACAATATCGCCAATATCTCCACCACGGGCTTCAAGCGGCGGCGCGCCGAATTCCAGGATCTGATTTATCAGAATCTGCGCCGCACCGGATCGCAAAGCGCCGATACCGGCACATTGCTGCCTTCCGGCGCACAGCTTGGCCTTGGTGTGCGTACCGCGGCGGTTTATCGCATCAGCGAACAGGGCAATCTGCAACAGACCGAAAATCGCTTCGATATCGCGATCCGCGGCAATGGCTATTTCCAGGTACTGCTGCCTTCCGGCGAAACCGCCTATACGCGCGATGGTACTTTCGGGCTTTCGGCTGAGGGCACCATTGTCACGGCTGAAGGCTTTACCGTACAGCCCGCCATCACCATTCCCCCGGCGGCGCGTGATGTCACCATCAACGCGACGGGCGAAGTGCTGGCGAAGATTGATGGCCAGGTCCAGCCGCAGAATGTTGGCCAGATTCAGTTGGCGATCTTTGCCAATGAAGGCGGCTTGGAAGCCATCGGTGAAAACCTGTTCCTGGCGACACCCGGTTCGGGCGATGCACAGCAAGGTGTGCCGGGTGCCGCGGGTTATGGGCAGGTGCTGCAAGGCTTCATCGAAACCTCCAACGTCAATGTCGTGCAGGAAATTACGGCGCTGATCACGGCGCAGCGTGCCTATGAAATGAATTCACGCGTCATTTCGGCGAGTGATGAAATGCTCTCCACCCTTACAAGGCTACGCGGATGAATAGGCGGCTTCTTCTGCTTCTGCCGGGTGCGCTGCTGGTGCTGCCGGGCAGGGCGCGCGCCCAGGTTGTGGCGCTTCGGTCCCATAGCCTGGTCGAAGATCAGGTCATTCGCGTGGCCGATATCTTCGAGGGTACGGGGAAGGGTGATGTGGTCGTGGGAGCCTCGCCCAATCCGGGGCAGCGCTACGTGATCGAAGCCGCGCAGCTTTCCGCAATTGCGCGCCGCTTCAATGTTGACTGGCGCCCCACCTCTGGCGCCGAGCGCAGCGTGATTGAACGCCCAGGCCGCGCCCTTTCCCGCGAAGCGGCGGTCGAGGTTTTGCGCGCGGAGCTTCTGGGGCTTGGCTTGCCTGCTGATGCGGAGCTTGAGCTTGCCGCCTTCACCCCGCCCATTCTGCCGCTGAGCGCGATCCCCCGGCTTTCTGCCGAAGGCGGTCATTACGAAGCGTCGTCCGGTCGATTTGCCGCGACGCTGATCGTCATGGCGGATGGCGTACCAAGCACTCGTATGCGCGTCGCGGGCCGCGCTATCGCGACAGCACCCGCCGTGGTGGCCACGCGGCGCCTTGCGGTTGGTGATGTTGTGGGGCCGGAGGACGCCAAGCTGGTGCAGCTTCGCGCCGAACGTGTGCGCCCGGGATCGGCCCAGCGCCTGGAAGATGTGGTGGGGATGCAATTGCGTCGCCCGATCAGCACGGATTTGCCCTTCATGGCGGCGGATCTGACTGTGCCGCATATCATTGCCAAGAATGAGACCGTGACAATGATTGTGGAAGGCCCGGGGATTTCCCTGACCACGCAGGGCCGTGCCTTGGAAGCCGCGCCGCGCGGCGGGCGGCTTAGTGTGATGAACCTCTCCTCCCGCAACGTCGTGGAGGCTGAAGCGATTGCACCCGGCCGTGTACGGGTGAGCCTTGGTGCGGGTCCGATCCGCTCAGCGCAAAGGAGTTGATGATGCGTTTGCCTGTTCTTTTGCTGGCTGCGGCCAGCCTTTCCGCCTGCAGCGGCGCCGAACGGCTTTCGCGCCTTGGTCAGGGCCCGGAATTGGCCGGGATTGAAAACCCGACCTCCGATCCGCGGTGGCGGCCGGTGACCATGCCAATGCCCAATCCTGGTGACCCGCCCTTGCAGAATAACAGCCTCTGGCGCCAGGGCAGCCGGACCTTCTTGCGGGACCAACGGGCGGCATCCGTGGGCGATTTGGTGACTGTCCTGGTGTCCATCCAGGATGAGGCGGATATGGAAAACTCCACCAAGCGCAATCGCGACAATAGCGAGAGCATGGGTATTCCCAATCTGCTTGGCTTGGAATCATCCTTTGGCAGGCTTTTCCCGGCCGGCTTTGATCCTTCCAAGGCGGTTTCAGCCAGCTCTTCCAGTGATGTCGCCGGCGCGGGCACTCTTAAACGGTCCGAACAGATCAATCTGCGCGTTGCGGCCACGGTTTCCCAGGTATTGCCCAATGGCAATCTGGTCGTGGTTGGGCGCCAGCAGGTGCGCGTCAATCAGGAACTTCGCGACTTGCAGGTAGGTGGGATCATTCGCCCGCAGGATATCGGTTCCGATAACACGGTGCGCCATGATCGGCTTGCCGAAGCGCGCATCGCCTATGGTGGGCGGGGCACGATCAGCGACGTGCAGCGCCCGCGCTATGGGCAGGAATTGATGGATATCCTGCTGCCATTCTGATCCTGTGATGGCGTGATCCCGCTGGAGGGATCACGCAATTCCCTTACCGATCAGCGTGCTTGCGTTCGTAATGCTTGCGGTATTTCTGGGTGACCAGATCGGTCTTCACCACCACTGAAACATCGGTGGTGTTGAATTGTTCATCCAAGACAGCGCCGTCGCCGACAAAACCACCGAGCCGCAGATAGCCTTTTACCAAGGGCGGTAGGGCCGCCAGCGTGGCGCGCTTGTCAATGCTGGCCGGGTCCTTGCGGCGCATTTCCACAAAGCGCTCAGGCAGTGCGCGGGGGCGTAATTCCTCTGGCGCCAGATGGAAGGCATGCAAATAGGTCAATTGATCGGCCAGCGCATCCAGCTCAGTGCCAGGCAGGGAAGCGCAGCCAAACATCAGCGCAATATCATGGCGGAACACATAGGCGGCAATGCCATCCCACAATAATTGGAGCGTGCCGCGGCTGCGATAGGCCGCGTCCACGCAAGACCGGCCCAATTCCAATACCGGTGCGGCATAGGCTACCAGCCGAGAGACATCATATTCACTTTCGGAATACCAGCGCCCGAGCTTCGCCGCACCCTCCCGCCGGATAAGGCGATAGGTGCCAACAACAGATTCCGGGCCTTCGCCCCGGTCATGATCCACCACCAGCAAATGATCCGCAACGGCGTCGAAATCATCGCGGTCGCGGTGGCTGGCGGCGGTTGCGGCATCGGCGTGCGCGCCCATTTCCTGGTAGAAGATGCGGTAGCGCAGCGCTTGAACGGCATCCAATTCGTCGGCGCCGACAGCAAGACGGACGCCAAGATTGCCGGCACGCAATTCTTCAAAGCCAGCTTCGAGCGCTGCGGCTTTATGTTCGCTGATCGGCATTCATTATCCCGTCAAAGGTCGGCCCTGTTCCGGGAAAGCCCCAGGGATATCTGCCGCCGAAGCCTTTATAGAATAATTTGCGCGATCGCCAAAACCAATGGTCTATCCCGGCGATACGCGGCGCTTCCGGGGCTTGGTGCCAAGGCCGATCTTCTTCGCGAGGGATGAACGCTGCTTGGCGTAGCGCGGCGCAACCATGGGATAATCCTGCGCCAAGCCCCAGCGTTCGCGGTATTGATCGGGCGTCATGTTAAAGGCGGTTTTCAGATGCCGCTTCAGCATCTTCATTTTCTTGCCGTCTTCCAGACAAATGATGAATTCCGGTGTGACCGATTTTGCGATGGGCACCGCCGGTTCGGGGCGCGTGGCCTTGGGGGGTGTCGGCGCTTCAATGGACATCAGCGCGCGATGCACTTCTTCAATCAAGGAAGGCAGTCCGGCGGCGGGTACGGTATTATGCGAGACATGCGCCGAGACGATTTGCGCCGTGAGCGCCAGCATATTGTTTGAAGTCTTTGCCTCGGACATGTAGGATTGTTCCTTCTGCATCGGGCGTTATTTTCAACAAATCGCAAAGACTTGAATGAAAATAAGGCCCTTGGTTTAGCTTTTTGCTGGTCGAAATGTCCACGAATCTGAAATTAACTATTAGGATATTTCCGAAGAAAAGCAAGCATTGTTTATGATCGGACAATATGGTTCTATCGAAAAAGCCATTGCAGCCTGAAGAAGAGCATCACAAGAGAAATACAACCAAGGCATGTCCCCCCTCATGACCCCCGATCGTCATATTGATATCACCGCTGAGACCTGCCCGATGACTTTTGTTCTCGTACGCTTGGCGCTGGATCACATGAAAGCCGGCGAAGTGCTTGCGGTACGGCTGCGCGGGGCTGAACCGCGCCGCAATATTCCCCTGACGGCGCGTGAACAGGGCCATGAGGTGCTTGGGATGATTGATGATGCAACCGGGGATTCCATTTTGACGCTGCGCCGCGGGTAAGGCCCGCGGGGCTTCCGGCTTCACCCCGGCACATCCTGGCCAAGCCCAAGCCGCAATACCAGCGCATCGGCGCCATCAGCATAATATCGGCGACGGCGGCCCACTTCCCTTGCCCGGGCGCCCGCATATAGCGCACGCGCCGCTGTATTGGGTTCCGCAACTTCAAGGAACAGGTCAAGCGCCCCGTGCCTGGCCGCTTCGTCCATCACGCCCTTCAGCAAAATGCGGCCTACCCCCTGCCCCTGATGTGCCGGGCGGACGGCAATCGTCACGATCTCTGCCTCCGGCCCTTGGGCGCGCGCCAGGGCAAAGCCAAGGGGCTGATCCTGCTGGATTGCAATCAGGCCGAAATGCCCGGGCAGCCCCAGCATGAGCCCAAGCGCCGAAGCGCCCCAGGCCTGGTTGGCCGGAAAAGCCTCGGCGTGGATAGTGGCCAGAAGGGCTGCTGCTTCAGCGCCAATCGCTTCGATCCGCGTGGCCATGGGCGCTATCCGGGACGGGTAGTGGCCGGCGGTTCGGCATAAAGTGGCATGGCACTGCGCGGCGGCAAGGCGCCGCTTAGCCGCTGTGCCGCCACGCGCCCCACTGCGGCGGCTGAGGGCAAAGCATGCGCCAGCGCCTGGGCCTGGAAACCCCGTGCGGCCAAAGCGGCAGCGGCGGCTGGCGCAGCGTCGCCAAGAAGCAGCACGGCGCCTTCCGGATCAGGCAGAGATTCCAGCGGCAGAATGACGGGTGCCCTGGGCTCTGAGCCGCCGGGTTGGAAGATTTCCAGCACCACGCGGCCCTGGCGCTGTTCCAGAACACTCCATAGCGCTTGGCCAATCCGCGAGGTTGCGGGCAGGTCTGCCGCCAATGCCTCCCCGGTTGTGACGCCAATGAGCGGCTTGCCAAGCGCCTGAGCCATGCCTTCGGCGAGCGAAATGGCCGTGCGCAGGCCGGTAAAGCCGCCTGGCCCGATACCAACGGCAAGGGCATCCAGGGCAGTGGCTGCCAGGCCCGCTTGCGCCAATACCTGCGCCACCATGGGCGGCAGGGCATAGGGCTGGCCGCGCGGCCCTTCATGCAGAGCCGACGCCACCACCACGCCATCCCGCAATAGCGCTACGGAGCAATGCGCCAGCGCACCTTCAATGGCCAGAATCAGCATATTTCCAACCGGGCTACGCGGCTTTTCATGGGCACTTCATGGCAGGAGGCGATGCGGATTTCCAGATCACGGCCTAAGGCCCAAAGCTGATCCGCGGCAGCCACAGCGCCATTTCTGGAAAGGCGATCAGCAGCGCAGTCATCACCACCATGGCAATGAAAAAAGGCACGGTGCCTTGGAAAACCTCGGCAATCGTGCCTTCCCGCCGCACTGCCTGAATGACGTAAAGTGTCATGCCAACAGGCGGTGAAATCAGGGATATTTCGCACATCAACACGATGAACACACCGAACCAGACCGGATCAATGCCGGCAGCGACAATCACCGGAAATACCACCGGCACGGTGCCCACCAGCATGGGCAGGGTTTCAAAGAAAATGCCGAGCAGCAAATAGAAGATCGTGAGTGCGATAATCAATTCCAGCGGGCTTGCGCCAATGCTGGTGGCGAAGGCACCAAGCGCCGGTGTCACGCCGAGCAGCCCCATCACAAAATTCAGATAGAAGGCAACGGCCAGGATCAGCAGGCTCATCGCGGTCAGATTGGCGGTCGCGATAAAACATTCATGCAGCATACGAATGGAAAGCCGGCCGTAAAGTGCGGCGATAGGCAAAGCCACCACCACGGCAAGGGCAGCGCTTTCCGTCACCGTCGCCCAGCCAGTGTAGATCGACCCCATGATGATGCCGAAAATCACCAGGGGCGGCATCAGATCCACCAGCCGCTTCAGCCTCTCACGCAAGGGATCGGCCACTTCCTTCTGGCGCACCAGATCAGGCTTCACCAGCGCGATCAAAATGATGGTGCCCATGAACAGCACCGTCATCACAATCCCCGGCACGACCGCAGCGGCGTAAAGCTGCCCGACCGAGGTATTGGTCATGGCGCCATAGACAATCAGCGCGATGCCTGGCGGGATCAGATTACCAAGCGATGCACCGGCGGCGATGGACCCCAATACCAGGCGCGTATCATAACGGCGCTTGCGGAAGGATGGCAGCGCGACAGTTGAAATCGTCGCGGCCGTGGCAACGGAAGAACCTGACACTGCCGAGAATACGGCAGAGGCGCCGATATTCGTGTGCAGCAAGCCGCCCGGCAGGATATTCAGCCAATCCGCGAGCGAGCGATATAATCTGTCGGTCGAACCGGACCGCACCAGGATTTCTCCAAGCAGAATGTAAAGCGGGATGGAGAGCAGCACATAATCTTCCATCGCCCCCCAAAGCTGCGTGCCAAAGGCGGCGACCAAGGGCGGGCCGAGATAAAGTGCGGCACCCAGCAGCGCGATCAGGAACATCGCGACGCCCACATGCAGGCCCAGGAACAGAAAGGCGATCAGCAGCAAAAAGCCGATGCTCGCTTCGGTAACGCCGATCATGGCTGCTTGCCTTCACGTTCCAGGATGGTGCCCATTTCGGCCTCAATCTCCTCATCCAGCGTGAGCGGCCCGTAGAACAGATTGAGCTTCGCCCGGTCAGACAGCAGCAGCCAGAAGGCGTGGGCGGCCATGGCACCGGCGCAAAGCGCGAATAGCGCAAGCCCGATGAACCAGGCGCCCTGCGGCAGCCAGAGCGGCGTTTGTAGTGGCGAATTGGCATGCGCCTGGAATTCAATGCTTTCCTGCAACACGGCCCAGCCGCGCCAGGCGCCGTAAATCGCCATGGCGGCTAGCAAGCCATAAGCCAGCGTGTTCAGCACCGCGCGCAAAGCCGCTGGCATGCGCCCCAACAGGAAATCCACCCGCGTATGTGCCTTAACCGTCAGCGCGCAGGCGAAGCCAAAGGCCGAGACAATGGCCGTGGTATAGCCGCCGATCTCATCCACCCCTTGCAGGGAGATGGAAAAGAATTTGCGCAACAGGATCTCCGCGACCGTCAGAAAGGACAGCGCAATCAGCCACCAGCCCGATAGAATGGCAAGAAACCGGGCAGGCGGACCAAAAAAGCGGCTTACCGGGTTTGGGTCCTTGGGGATCGTGGGCATGGGGGCCTTGTCTTTGGCTGCATTAGGGGCTTAGCGAGGCTTGAGAACGCTTACGCGGCGCGGTGTTGCACAAAGCTCTTGGCCTGGCAAAACCGTGATCCGTCAGAGCGCCATCTGGATTAAGTTCGCAAAAACCATGCCTCAAGTTCTGGGAGTCAGACCTATGCCCTTCCGCCCAACCCTGCTTGGCGCTGCCCTTGGTGCCTTGCTTGCCGCTGTCCCTGCTTTTGCGCAAAGCCCGATCCAGCTTCGTGTCGCGGGGCATTTCACCTCCAACTCCCGCCACACTGAGGGCATTGAACGGCCTTTCTTCAACGGCCTGTCGCAGGCGACAGGTATCAACCTGGCCGTCACCTTCAACCCGATGGACCAGGTGGGCGCCGCCGCGCCGGATGCGCTGCGTCACCTCCGTAATGGCACTTTCGATGTCATGAGCGTGCTGATCGGCCAGACCGCGCGCGATGAACCCTTCATCGACTCGCTTGATCTGATCGGGGTTTCGACCACGCTGGAAGAAACCCAGGCCGCCATTGCCGGTGGGCGTGAAGCGCTCGATCGGCGCTTGCAGGAACGCTTCAACGCCAAGGTCATGACGCTATGGCCCTTCGGCGCGCAGATGTTCTTCTGCAATCGCCCGGTCGCTTCCATGGGCGATCTGCGCGGTTTGAAGGTGCGGTCCTATACGCCGACCATGTCGGCGCTGCTGCAATCCTTGGGCGCCACGCCCGTGACCTTGCAGCTTTCTGAGACCTATCAAGCACTGCAGCGCGGCACGGTGGAATGCGGCATTACCTCCGCCACTTCGGCCTATACGGCGAATTGGGGCGAGGTTATCCGCACCATCCTGCCGGTGTCATTGGCTTCCGGCGTGCAAGGGCATTTCATCTCGCTTCCCGCGTGGCGGCGCTTCAACCCGGAACAGCAGGCCGCGCTGACGCGCGCTTTTGCCGATCTGGAAAAGCAGATGTGGGATTTGGCGCGCCGTGCGAGTGATGAGGCCTTTGCCTGCTTCCAGGGCCAGGATGCCTGCACGACGCGCAAATTCAATGTGCAGGTGGTCACACCCCCGGCGGAAGATGAACGCCGCGTCCGTGAAGCCGTAACCGCGGTGGTGCTGCCGAGCTTCCGCGATAGCTGCAACCGCGTCTGGGCGGATTGCGCGCGGGTTTGGAATGAAAGCGTCGGCAAGGCGCGCGGTTATACCATTCCCTGATATGGCGGCTGTCTTCGCCATGCCGCGCCTCGGGCAAGGGACCTGGGGCATGGGGGAAGATCGCACGAAGCGCGGGGCGGAAGCCGATGCGCTGCGGGCGGGGCTCGATCTTGGTATGTCGCTGATTGATACGGCGGAGATGTACGGCGAAGGCGGCGCCGAGGAAGTGGTGGGCGATGCCATCACCGGGCGCCGTGATGAGGTCTTCATCGTCTCCAAGGTCTATCCGCATAATGCGTCGCGTCGTGGTGTGCTGGCGGCGTGTGAGCGCAGCCTGAAGCGCCTCAGGATTGAAACCATTGATGTCTATCTGCTGCATTGGCGCGGTTCTGTGCCACTCGCGGAAACCGTCGCGGGTTTTGAGGCGCTGCGGACGGCGGGCAAGATCAGGCGCTGGGGTGTTTCCAATCTGGATCAGGATGATTTGGAAGAATTGGGCGCGGCGCTGGCGGATTGCGCGACGGATCAGGTGCTGTACAGCCTGGAACATCGCGGCGCGGAGTTTGATCTGCTGCCCTTTTGCGCGGAACGTTCCATCCCGGTGATGGCCTATTCGCCGGTAGGGCAGGGCGGGCGGATGCTGCGCAACCCTGCACTGGCGGCCGTTGCAGCGCGGCACGGCAAAAGCCCGGCGCAAATAGCCATTGCCTGGACGCTCCGCCAGCCCGGCGTGGTGAGCATCCCGAAGGCCGCCAAGCTTCTGCATGTGCGGGAAAACGCTGCCGCGCAGGAGATTGAGTTGAGCGCCGAAGACCTGGCCGAATTGGACGAAGCCTTTCCCCCGCCACGGCGCAAGCGTCCCTTGGCGATGCTGTAATGGCTGACCCGTCCGGGCGGGTCATGCCATAGGGCAATGGTTAATGAAAGCGCCTTATTGATCCGGCGCTTGGGGTTCAACCGCCGGCGGGGGCGCTTCCTTGGCGGATGAATCGCGTGAACCGGCAGCACCGGAACGCAGCACCACCATCAGCTTTTCAATCGCGGTTGGCTTGTCACAACGGTCAATCGCGGCGGCTTCGGCGGCCAGACGGTCCAAGGCCAATTCATAGATCTGGCGTTCGCTGAAGGATTGGTCGGGCTGGCCGGCATTGCGAAACAGGTCGCGCACCACTTCGGCAATCTGCACCGGGTCGCCGGAATTGATCTTCGCCTCATATTCCTGGGCGCGGCGGGACCACATGGTGCGCTTGATGCGCGCACGGCCCTTCAGCGTATCCATGGCCGGCTGGAAGCTTTCCGTGGTGCAAAGCTTGCGCAAGCCCGAAGATGACGCCTTGTTCACCGGCACACTCAGCTTCATCCGGTTTTCCTCAAAGGTCACTTCAATGACCTGCAAGGAATAGCCGGCGGCCTCCACCGTGCGGATGCCCTGCACCGTGCCCACCCCATGGGTTGGATAGACGACGTAATCGCCTGTCTTGAATTCCTGCTTCGGGGCGGCGGGCGGTTTGGGCGAAGACGACATCGGCATTCCAGGACGAGGCGGGCCACCGCCCGGCGGGCGCATCCCTAATTGAACATTCGGGCGCATGGTGGGTGGCGGCGGAGAAAGCGGTGAAATACTGGGCGGCGGCGCCGGGCGCGGTGCAGGCGCGGGGGCAGGTGGCGTGACCATGGCCACGGCCGGCGCCTGGATCAGCGCTGCCTTGGGAGGGGTCTCTGGCGCCACGGGTGCCGGGCTTGGCGCTTCCTGCAAGCCGGAGGCCGGGGCTGCCGGTTCGGACTTGGCTTCGACCACGGGCGCAGGCTTGGCCTTGGCTTTGGGCGCGGGCTTGGCGGGCGCGGGCGCAGCCTCGATCACTGGGGCGGCAGTGGGGGCCTCAGGCGCCGGGGCGGCAGGCTTGGCCGGCGCTTCAGCGGCGGCGGGAGCCGCGGGCTTTGCGGGCTTGGCCGGTGCCTCATTGGCCGGCAGCACTGGCTTCGTGACGGGCTTTTCAACCTTGGCGGGCGCCGCGGGCTTAGCGGGGGCGGGTGCCGCTTTCGCCTTGGCGGGCGCCGCGGCAGCGGCCTTGGGCGCAGGCTTCACAGCGGGCTTGGCGGCGAGCTTCGGCGCAGGCTTGGCGGCCGGTTTCGCAGCGGCCTTGGGGGCCGGCTTGGCGGCGGGCTTGCTCGCAGGCTTGGGCTTTGGCTTGGCTACAGGCTTCGCGGCAGATTTCGAGGCCGGCTTGACCGCAGGCTTCGCAACGCTTTTCGCAACGGGCTTCTTCACAGGTTTCGGCGCCACCTTCTTATTGGGCTTCGTGGTCGCCTTTGCCTTGGCGGAGGATTTCTTGGCGGCCGGCTTTGCCGCCGATTTCGCCTTGCTGGCCGGCTTCTTGGCCGTGGCACGGGCCGGCTTGGCGTTGCCCTTGGCGGACGCCTTGGACACTGGCTTGCGTGTCATGAAAACAGGACTCCCAAAGCAGAACCCGGGCCAGCGCGACCCGGTTGAGAATACAGAGCATCATCCCCGGCAGACACCTGGGCAGAACCAGTGCTGGACAAGACGAATTCTCTTGATAGCACAAAAAACGCTTCGGGTCACCCGCCCATCCGGCCATCGGGCGGGGATTCACGACCAAAGCAGTCAGATATTTGCTGAGTTTCGGCGCAAAACCGCTCAGGGCTTGCCGGGATTGGGGCTGAGCAGCGCCTGTTTGCCGGGCTTGTCCTTCCAGTCATCCGCATCCGCCGGCGCTTCGCCCTTGCGGGTGATATTGGGCCATTGCTGGGCATAATCCCGGTTCAGCTCCACCCAGGGGGTCGCCTTGTCGTCGCTATCGGGCAGGATGGCCTCAGCGGGGCATTCCGGTTCGCAGACGCCGCAATCAATGCATTCATCCGGGTGGATCACCAGCATGTTTTCGCCGACATAGAAGCAGTCCACCGGACAGACCTCCACGCAATCCATGTATTTGCAGTTGATGCAATTTTCGGTGACGACATAGGTCACTGGCGCGATTCCCTGGTGCTGAGCCTGTCCAAAACCGCGTCCAAAATGGCCGCAGACAAGAAATTAGACAAGGTGGGCTGACGCATGACTGGCTTGTCTCAGGTGAGGGCCTCATAAAGCGTCTGCGCCTCAGAAGCCGGGCCGCGCCGTTCGGCGAGCGCCAGCACGCGCCAGAGGATGATCTGCCCCGCAGCACCCTGCCCGACCGAGAGCGTCAGCACATCCCCAGGGCGGAGCTTGGCATGGGGCTTTTCGGTTGGCAGGCGATTGATCCGCACCACGCCCTTTTCCACCTGCCGGGCGCATTCCGCCCGGGTCTTTCGAAAGCGCGCGCACCAAAGCCAGGCATCCAGCCGCTGATAATCCCGCCCTTCCGCCTCGGCCGTCACGGCGCGCTGTTCAATCCTTCTTGAGCTTCAGCGCTGCGAGTACCGCAAAGGGGCTATCGGGGCGCGGCATGGGCGGCAGGGAAACGCGGTCTTCGCGCGGCGGGCGCGGGCCGCGGGGGCGGTCATTGCCGCCCTTATTGCCGTAATGCTGGCGCTGCTGCTGTTGCTGCTGGCCGCCTTCGGGCTTCGGGCGACGATCCGGGCGTTGATCGGGCCGACGTTCCGGGCGCTGCTGGTCGGGCGGCGCCTGATCGGGCGCGGCACCTTCGGCTGGCGCGGCTTCCTGCCGCCGCTGATCCGGGCGAGGGCCGCGTCGATCAGGGCGCCGGTCATCGCGGCGGGGGCCCTGCTGCTGGCGCGGTTCGAAGCGCGGCGTGCGCTGCTGGCCGATCCGTGCCGGGGCGGGTGGGCCGAAGTTCTTCTCATCGAGCGTTTCGGCCGGGATCAGCCGGAAGCCCATGGCATCCAACACAGGGCCGAGGTTTTCGCCCTTGATCCCAAGCCGGCTCGCCAGATCGCCCGGCAGCAGGGCAGGGGATTTGCGCGTCAGATGGCCCAATTCGCCGGCAATGCGTTCCGCCACATCCAGGCGCAACAATACGGGGCCTGCGGGCAGCCAGCCCATGGTCTCGGCAAAGCCGCGCGGCCAATCGGCCGGCGGCGCGACCGCGATCAACCCGCCGGAAGGCAGCTTCGGCGTTTCAATGCCCCTTAGCAGGGACCAAAGCTGCGCGCGCAGCGCCATGGCGCGCGGCTTCAAGGCTTCCGGCACGTAAAGCGCATAGCGCCCGGCGCGAATGCCAATGCCCTTCAGCTTCTGGCGGAGATCAGGGCGGATTTCACCATCCGTGGCACCCATGGCCAGGCCCAATTCCTCCCGCAGCCGATAGGCCGGGCCGCGCAGCGTATTATCCTCGCTGGCTTTTTCTTCGGCGGTGAAGATCGCGCCCAGATCACGCTTCACCAAAGCCTCGATCCAAGTGGCCAAACGCGCACGAATACGCTCACGCTGCGCGCCGTCGAGAAATTCTGAGGGCAGCACTTCAATCAGCGGCTTGCCGGGTTCGGAGCCAGGCTTCAGTTTCGCCACTTCTGCGATGTCACCCAGCCCTGCGGGCATATTCGGCGCATGGGAATAGGCCCAAGTCACGGCGTGCTGCGGTGTGAGCGCGAATGCCTCATCCTTCGCGGATTCCAGCATGGCTACACGGCGCGGGATTTCCGCCCCAAGTGCGCGGCGTGCGGCACGTAGCACCACGCGGCGTTCTTCTTCCTTCACAGCCGCGCCATCGGGTTCAAACAGAAAGCCCTTCACATGGCCGACCGGATGGCCTTCCACCACCACTTCGCCGCGGCGCGTCACCGCCGAGAGCAGTTCCTCATCGCTTTCATCAAGTGCGCGGATCAGGTGCGCCGCGCGGCGATCCACAAAGCGCGCCGTCAGGCTTTCATGCAAAGCGTCGGAGACCATGTCTTCAACGCGCCGCGCTTCGGCCTGCAAGCCAGCGGCATCATCCAGCCAATCGGCGCGTGCGGCGACATAGGACCAGACGCGAATGGCCGAAAGCCGCGCCATCAGCGTATCAAGATCACCTTCCGCCATGCCAAGCTGTGCCAGCGATGACGCGACCCAATCGCGCGGCAGGCGGCCTTCGCGCGCCAGATGGGTGAAAATGCGCGCGCAAAGCCGCGTGTGGCTGTCATCCGCAAGCTTGCGGAAATCCGGCACCTGGCAGGCTTCCCAAAGCAGGCGCACGCGCGATGCGGTATCGGCCAGGCCGCGGATTTCCTCTTCCCGCACCAGCATGGAAAGCGTGATGTGGTCCACCGCATCATGGCCCTTGGCGAGGCCCGGCTGCGGCGCCGGTGCGCCGAGTGCATCAAGCAACGTCTCGACCGAGGAAAAATCCAGATCGGAATTGCGCCAGGCGAGCGTCTTCAGCGGTTCAAAGGCATGGGTTTCGATTTGGGTGATGATCTCATCATCCAGAACGGGCGCATCGGCTGTGGTGCCGAAAGTGCCATCGCGCATGCCGCGCCCGGCACGGCCGGCGATTTGCGCGATTTCCTGCGCAGTCAGCGCGCGCGGCTGATGACCATCAAACTTATTGAGCGCGGCAAGGGCGACATGGTCCACATCCATGTTGAGGCCCATGCCAATCGCATCCGTCGCCACCAGGAAATCCACTTCCCGGTTTTGATAAAGGGCGACCTGCGCATTGCGGGTGCGCGGCGAAAGCCTGCCCATCACCACGGCGCAACCGCCACGCCGACGACGCACGGCTTCGGCAATGGCGTAAACCTCCTGCGCGCTGAAGGCGACAATCGCGGAACGTGCTGGCAGGCGCGATAGCTTGGCGGGGCCGGCATAAGTCAGTTGCGAAAGCCGCGCGCGGGTTTCGATTTCGGCGCGCGGAATCAGCCGGCGGAGCAAGGGCGCGATGGTCTCGGCCCCCAGGAACATGGTTTCCACCATGCCGCGCGCATTGAGCAGCCGATCCGTAAACACATGCCCGCGATCAGGGTCCGCACAAAGCTGGATTTCATCTACGGCGAGGAATTCCACCGGCCGATCCAGCGGCATGGCTTCCACCGTGCAGGCGAAATATTTCGCCTCAGGCGGGACGATTTTTTCCTCACCGGTGATGAGCGCGACGAAGCGCTCACCCTTCATCGCCACCATGCGATCATAATTTTCACGCGCCAGCAGCCGCAGCGGAAAGCCGATACTGCCCGAGGCATGGGCGAGCATCCGCTCAATCGCGAGGTGGGTCTTGCCGGTATTGGTCGGGCCGAGGATGGCGCGAACCCTGGGTTCGAACATGCGGGGGTCACTGTCCAAGAAAGAAAAACGCGACGCTCCGTGGCATGATGCGTCGCGCTTGTCCATGGTGGCGGCTACGGGCAGGGTGGTGGGCCCGTGATGAACCCCGCCACCCGCTTCGCCCTGATCTATGCCGCGCAATTCGCGGCCTTTGGCGTGATGATGCCGTTTCTGCCGCCGCTATTGCTGGCGCGCGGGTTGACGCCGGCTGATCTGGGCACGGTTTTGGCGGCTGGTAGCGCGCTGAAATTGCTGGCGGGGCCTTTGGGCGGGCGGGTTGCGGATTGGCTGGGTGATCCGCGGCTGGTGCTGATTTGCTGCACCGGCGCGGCGGCAATTTTCGCGGCTGGGTTCGGCGTGACGGCCGGGTTTTGGGCGCTGCTTTTGGTGAATCTGGCGCTGGCGGCAGCACTGGCGCCGACCACCGCACTTGCCGATGCCATGGCGCTGCGCGCCGCGCGGGAGCCCCCTGGCTTTGATTATGGTCGCGCCCGCGCGGCGGGTTCCGTCAGTTACATTCTGGCCGCCGTGCTGGCGGGCGCGTTGGTGGGCGTTTTGGGTGCGGGCAGTGCCGCCTGGCTGATTGCCGCCATGCTTGGCCTTGGCGCGGCAGCGGCCTTTCTGCTGCCGAGCGCCGAGGGTTTCGGGCGCGGCGGCGCAAGCGGGTTTCGCGCGGCACTGGCGCTGCCTTGGCTTAGGCGCCTGATGCTGATTGCCGCGCTGATGCAGGGCAGCCACGCGGCCTATTACGCCTTTGGGTCCATCCATTGGCAGGCTTTGGGCTTCAGCGCCGGGGTGATTGGCCTGCTTTGGGCCTGGGGTGTAGTGGCCGAGGTAGCGCTGTTCCTGTGGGGGCGCGGCCTGGTGGAGCGGCTTGGCGTGCGGGGCTTGATATGGCTCGCCGCCGGGGCAGGCTTGGTCCGCTGGCCGATCATGGCGGTCAGTGAAAGCCTGCCGCCCCTGATTTTCGCGCAGGCGATGCATGCGCTGACCTTTGGCGCCATGCATTTGGCGGCGATACGGCTATTGCAGGAACGTGTGCCGGCAAGCCTGGGCGGTACGGCGCAGACGCTGCTGGGGGCAGCGGTTGGCGCAATGACGACGCTGCTGACCTTGGCGTCCGGGCCTGGCTATGCCGCGTTGGGGGCCGGGATTTTTTGGGCCATGGCGGGGCTTTGTGGGGTGGTGGCGGTCTTGGGGGGGTGGGGAGCCTCAGCCGCAGAAAACGCCCGATGATGTGATGTGATGCGCCAGCCTCCGGGCCTAGAGGGGCGCGCCGGGTCTGCCCAAGGTTTCCAGCAGGCGCAGCAAAAGGCGCGTGCGCGGCAGCAGGCCGGAAATCAGCACGTGTTCTTCATGCGTATGCGGTCCATGGCCAATCACGCCGAGGCCATCCAGTGTCGGAATACCCAGTGCGCCGGTGAAATTGCCATCACTGCCTCCGCCCGCGATCCTTTCGCCCGCAATTTGAAAACCGATCTCGCGCGCCAAACCGCAGGCATGATCATAAAGCGCCTGAATGGCAGGGGTTTTGACGAAAGGCGGGCGTGACAGGCCCGGCGTCACTTCAAGCTTGGCATCGGGATCATGCGGGCGCAGCGCCAGAATGGCAGCGCGCAATTCCCCTTCTTCCCGGGCGGTCGGCACCAAAGCATAGCAAATGGCGCGACATTCGGCGGGCACCATGTTTTCATGCGTGCCGCCTTGGACAATGCCGATATTGACGAAGAAATTACGCGCGTGATCGGTCAAATCCTCCAAAGCCAGGATCTGATGCGCCATTTCGCGAATGGCACTGCGGCCTTCCGCGTGATAGGCGCCGGCATGGGCGGGGCGACCAATGGTCTTGAGGTGCCAGCGCGCAATGCCATGGCGTGCAATGGTCAATTTGCCGCCCTCGCCCGATGGTTCCATGACAAGCACGGCCCGATGCTGCGCCGCCACGGCTTCAATGGCGGCGCGGGAGGATGGGCTGCCCATTTCCTCATCCGGGATCATCATGATGGTGACTGGCAGAAAGGGCTTGCGGCCATGTGCGTGCAAATATGCCAATGCGGCAAAGGCCAGCGCATTGCCGCCCTTCATATCATAAATGCCGGGCCCATAGGCGCGATCACCTTCGATACGAAACGGCAAAGGCCCAGCCAGGGTGCCCATGGGATGCACCGTATCCATATGCCCAAGCAGCAATAGGCCGGGGCCTGGCGTTTCACCTGCAACGCGGCCAAGGACAATATCGCCAAAGCCTTGCTGGCCAGGAATGCGTTCAATGCTGGCACCAAAACCGCGCATTTCAGCCTGCACGAAATCCGCAAGGCGATTGACGGCGGCGGCATCTTGCGTCGGGCTTTCAAACAGCACCCATTCCTGTATCGAGCGCAAAATGGCTTCCGTGGTCAATGCCTGCATGTGAGCCTTTTCCCCCGTTGAAGAGTTTCATCATAAGGCTAGAAGCGTCCGGCGAAAGCCCCAAGTCCTGGCCTGTGTGAAGCCGCGCGAAGGGTGCAAAAACCCGCTTGACGTCGTGGGCTGGCGCCCTGACAGTCTCACCATGCAGGCTGATCTTTTATGTTACAACGGTGGCGTGTTTCAGGGCTTGGGTGCGGGGATTTCCCATGCGCTCGCCATTCATTCTGGCCGCATCATCGCGCTTGGTGATGATGCGCTGGCCGCTGCGGGGCCTGACACCAAACGCCTTGACCTTGCCGGACGCCTCGCCATTCCCGCCTTCAATGAAGCGCATATGCATCTGCTTCCCTATGGGCTTGGTCTGTCGCAGGTCAATCTGCGCGCCGAGGAAGTCAGGAGCCTTGATGAATTGCTGGCGCGCATCCGCAAGGCTGCGTCAACCGCGCCAAAAGGCGCCTGGATTCTGGGGCGCGGTTATGATCACAGCGCGCTGGATATTGGCCGCCATCCCGATATGGCGGAACTTGATAAGGCAGCGCCGGACAATCCCGTTTTCATCACGCGCACCTGCGGCCATATGGGCGTTGCCAATGGGGCGGCGCTCCGCCTGGCAGGTGTTGGCCACAATACGCCAGACCCTGAAGGGGGTGTGATTGAACGCAAGGGCGGGCGGCTGACTGGCTTGTTTCAAGAACGCGCCATGCGCCTGGTGCGGGATGTGATGCCGCCACCAAGCGAAGCGGAAATGGTGGAAGCGATCGAACGCGCTTCACTGCATTTGGCGTCGCTGGGTTTCGCATCCGCAACCGATATGAATGTGGGCATGACCGCGGGCATGGCGGAGATCAGCGCCTATGAAACCGCCAAGCGCAACGGGCGCCTGCCGCTCCGCCTGTGGCAGGTTCTGGCCGGTAATCCTGAAGGCATTGCCGCCGATGCCTGGGCCGCAGGGCTGCGCCCAATGGCGGGCGATGATTCTCTCCGTTGGGGCGCGGTGAAGGTCTTCGCGGATGGCAGCGCCGGCGGGCTGACTGCCGCTTTCTTCGAACCCTATCTGGCATCCGCGGGCGGTGGCACCGGCGTTTTCACCTTTCCTGATGAGACCATTCATGCGTTGCTGAAATTGTATCATGAGCAGGGCTGGCAATTGGATATCCACGCCATTGGTGATGCCGCGATTGAACAGGTGTTGCGCGGCATGGAGGCAGCGGATTCGCCCACGCATCCCTTCACCGGTCGGCGCCATCGGATTGAACATTGTGGCTTCGTCACGCGTGACCAGCGGCGACGTATGCTGGCGCGCGGGATTTTGCCGGTGCCGCAACCGGTCTTCATGTATGAATTCGGTGATCTTTATGTGCGCAACCTTGGCATGGCGCGGGCCGAAGCGGCCTATCCCATGAAGACCTGGCTGGATGAGGGTCATCACCCGGCGGCTTCGTCCGATTGTCCGGTTTCCACGGTTGATCCCTTCATCAATCTCTACACCATGCTGACGCGGCGCACGAATAAGGGCAGCGTGCTGGGTGAGGCAGAGCGCTTGACCGTGGCTGAAGCGCTGCATTGCTATAGCTGGTGTGGCGCCCATACCCAATTCGCCGAAGATCGGCGCGGCAGCTTGGCGCCTGGCATGCAAGCTGATGTGGCGATCCTGTCGCGCGATATCTTCACACTGGATGCCGAGGAAATTCCATCGGTGCAGGTTGATGCCACCCTGCGCGATGGCGCGCCGATCTTTGACCGCCACGGGGTCTTTGCCTGATGCTGCGCCACGCCTTGCATCGGATCATGCTGGCCTTCCCGGTGATGTTTGGTGTGCTGCTGATTGGTTTTCTGTTGATGCAGGTGGTGCCGACAGATCCCGCAACCGTCCGCGCCGGCCCCACCGCAACGCCGGATGTGATTGCTGCGATACGCGCTGATCTTGGCCTTGATGCGCCGCTGCATTATCAATTCGCGCTTTATATGGGCCGGCTTGTGCAAGGTGATCTTGGGGTTTCCATCATCAACAACGTGCCGGTCACGCAGGAATTATCGGCGACCATCGGGCCGACGCTGGAATTGATGGCGGCCAGCCTTTTCTGGTCCATTCCTCTCGGTATTTTGCTGGGCACGCTCGCGGCCTATTGGCGCGGGTCGCTGATGGATCGCTGCATCATGGCGGTTTCGGTGGCCGGTGTTTCGGTGCCGGTGTTCTTTCTCGGTTTGCTACTGATTTGGTTTGTGGGCTTCAAATGGCAGCTTCTGCCCTTCACCGGGCGAGGCGGACCCTTATGGACGCTGGATGGCATCAGGGCGATCATCCTGCCCGCCATCACCTTGGGCGGCGTTTTCATCGGCCCCGTTGCGCGCATGACCCGCACTGCCGTTCTTGATGTGCTGACCGCTGATCATGTGCGCACCGCACGCGCCAAGGGCTTGACCGAAAGATTGGTCGTGCTGCGCCATGCGCTGCGCAATGCCCTGGTTCCAGTGATCACGCTGATTGGATTGCAGATCGGCTTTCTGCTGGGTGGCGCCGTGGTGACAGAAACCGTCTTCGCCTGGCCTGGTGTTGGCAGGCTCGCGGTCGGCGCCATTCTGTCTTCGGATTTTCCCATGGCGCAGGGCACGATCATTGTGCTGTCTCTTGGCTTTATCGTCGTCAATCTTGTCGTGGATGTTCTTTACGCGGCGCTTGATCCAAGGATCCGCGAAGCATGAGCGCCACGCAGGAAGCCGCCGAAGTCGCGATGCCGGAACGCCCCGGATTACTGGCGCGCTTGCTGCGCGAACCGGCGGCGGCACTTTCCTTGTTCCTGGTGGTGGCGCTGCTGCTTGCCGCGATATGTGCGCCCCTGCTGGCGCCGACCGATCCCTATGACAATGATCTTACCAAGGTGATGCAGCCACCTGGCAGCCCGGGCTTGCCGCTCGGCGCAGATGCACAGGGGCGCGATATGGTCACGCGTTTGCTTTATGGCCTGCGCGTTTCGCTGCTAATGGGCTTCGTTGCTGTGCTGATTGGTGGGGGGCTTGGCGCTGTGCTTGGCTTCCTCGCGGCCTTTTATCAGCGGTGGCTGGATGGGCCGATCATGCGGCTTGTTGATATCATGCTGTCATTTCCTGCCATTCTTGTAGGGCTTGCCATTGCCGCGATTTTCGGACCGGGGATTTTTTCGGTGGTCTTGGCGCTTTCAGTGGCGACCATCCCACTGATGGCACGTATCGTGCGCGGCTCTGCCCTTGTGGTGATGCGGCTTGACTATATCGAAGCCGCCCGCGCCACGGGCATGACCGATGCGCGGCTGATCTGGCGGCATTTGGCGCCGAATTGCCTTTCGGCGATTTTTGTCTTTGCCACGCTGCGCTTTGGTCAGGTGATCCTGCTTGGTTCCGCCCTGTCCTTCCTGGGGCTTGGTGCGCAGCCACCCGTACCGGAATTAGGTGCCATGGCGTCAGAGGGGCGCAATTTTCTGTTCTTCGCGCCGCATATCGCGGTAGTTCCCTGTATCCTGATTTTCATTGTTGTGCTTGCCTTCAATATTCTTGGGGATGCGCTGCGTGATGCGCTTGACCCAAGGCTGCGGCTTTGAACCTTCACCGCCTGACCGGGAGAGACGTGACATGAAGATGAAGCTTGGCCTTGCAATCCTCGCCATGGCAGTCGCCCTGCCGGCGGCAAGCAGCATCGCGCAGACCAATCCGCGCAATACGCTTGTGGTGCTGCGCGAAATTGATGCGGATCGCTACGATCCCGCGCGCTCCACCGCGCGCAGTGCCGGTGAATCCCTCTATATGATGAGCGATACGCTGGTGGCTCTTGATTATGACATGAAGACGATCCGTCCCTTATTGGCGGAGCGTTGGGATATAAGCGCGGATGGCAAGACCTATACCTTCCATCTACGCAAGGATGTGACCTTCTGCGATGGCCGGCACATGACCGCGGATGATGTGGTCTATTCCATCAAGCGCTGGATTGATCCCGCCACGCGCAGCCCCGTGCGCTGGCGCGCCGGTCCGGTCAAGGACATCCGCGCGCGCGACGCGCATACGGTGGAATATGAGCTGGAACAGCCCTTCGGTGAATTACTCTATCAGCTCAGCCTGTTTTTTGCATCCATTGTTGATCGCAACTCGGTCGAACGGCTGGGCGAGAATTTCGGTGTGCAGGGCTTCAACGGTACCGGCCCCTATTGTTGGGTAAGCTGGACGCCACGGCAGGATTTGGTGCTGCAGCGCCATCCGAATTATCGCTGGGGGCCGGATTTTTATCAGAACCCAGCGCCACAGGTTGAACGCGTGATCTGGCGCATTTCACCGGAAAGCCAAACCCGGCTTGCAGCCTTGCAGACAGGCCAGGGCGATGTCACGCAGTATATTCCGGCGATTGCGGTGGAACAGCTGCGGCGTCAGCCAAATGTCCGCATGTCCAAGCAGGATAATTATTTCTGGGATCACTTCCTTGGCTTCAAGGTGGATAAGCCGGTGGTGAATGATCCCGCCATCCGACGCGCCGTCAATCTTGCCGTCAATCGTGAAGCGATGGTGCGCGCGGTTTGGTTCGGCACCGCGGTTCCCGCCAATGCCTATTTGAACGCAGCCGTTACAGGCTTTGACGCGGAAGCAGCGAAGCTTGTGCCGCAATTCAACCCGGATCAGGCGCGCGAGGTTCTTGACGAAGCCGGCTGGCGCATGGGTGGCGATGGCGTGCGCGTGAAGGATGGGCAGCGCGCCAGCTTCCTTGTCTACGGGCTGCAAACCCAGGCGGGTCAGCAATATCTGCAAGCCGTGCAGGCGGATTTGCGCCGCATCGGCGTAGAGATGCGCATCCAGCTTTGGGATGCGACAGTGGGTTGGGGCCGACTGGCCACGCAGGAATTTGATGCCTTCATCATGTCCTATCCTTATGTGACGGCAACGGATAGCTTCGCGCTCTATTTCGATAGTCGCAATCGTCCCACACCCAATCGGATGAATTGGAGCGACCCGCGCACTGATGCGGCGCTGGATGAGGCGAAAACGGCGCTTGATCCAGCGGTCCGTGCCGCAGCGATTGCCCGCGCCCAGCGCATCATTGCCGAGAATAATGTCTGGCTGCCGATTGCGCAGGAACAGCTTTGGGTTGCCGCATCAAGCCGCACGGAAGGCGTGCGTGCGCATGGGATTTATGGTGTCGCGCTCTACAAAGGGCTCGATATACGGCTGACACGCTGAGCACTGATCACGCCCTGCCTGCGCGGAGCAGGCAGGGCCGCGCCATGATATGAACCGGGGGAATGACACCATGCCAACAACGCTAATTCGCAATGCCGATTTGATTGTCGCCTGGGATGCGAGTGAGAAATCGCATACCTATTTGCCCGATGCGGATATGGCCTTCACCGATGGTGTGTTGCGCTTTGTTGGCCGCCATTATGAAGGCCCGGCAGATGATGTGATGGATGGCAAGGGCCTGATGATCATGCCGGGCCTCGTGAATATCCATTCCCACCCATCAAGCGAGCCAATGAATAAGGGTTTCCTGGATGAGATCGGCTCTCCGGGGCTCTATAATTCATCGCTTTACGAATACATGCCGATCTTCCGCGCCGATGCGGAAGCGGTGCCGCATTGTGTGCGTGTTGCGCTTTCTGAATTGCTGCTTTCGGGCGTGACCACGCTTGCTGATCTTTCCATGGCGCATCCGGGCTGGCTTGATCTGCTGGCGGAGGCGGGGATGCGCGTTTGCGTGGCGCCGATGTTCCGTTCTGCCCGCTGGTACACGAAAAATGGCCATGTGGTGGAATATGAATGGGATGAAAAAGCCGGCGAAAAAGCGATGGAAGAAGCGCTTCGCCTCGTGGAACGCGCAGAGCAGCATGAATGCGGCAGGCTTTTCGGCATGGTGGTGCCGGCGCAGATTGATACCTGCTCGGCGGGACTTTTGAAGGATAGCCGGGCGGAAGCCAATAAGCGCGGGCTTTCCTGGCAGGTGCATGCGGCGCAATCCGTGGTGGAGTTTCACGAAATTACGCGCCGGCATGGCACTACGCCGATCGGGTGGTTGGATTCACTCGGGCTTCTTGGCGAACGCGCGATCATTGGCCATGGGATTTTCCTGGATGATCATCCGTCCACCCGCTGGCATACCGAAACCGATTTGAAGCGTTTGGCGGAAACCGGCACGACCGTTGCGCATTGCCCGACGGTTTTCGCGCGCCGTGGCATCGCGCTTCGCGATCTGGGGCGCTACATGCGAAATGGTGTGAATATGGGGATCGGCACGGATACTTATCCGCATAACATGCTGGATGAAATGCGGCTTGCCGCGCATATCGCACGCACGCAGGCCAATTCACCGCGCACACTCCGCACCACGGATCTGTTCAACGCTGCGACGATTGGTGGCGCGCTGGCGCTGGGTCGCGATGACATTGGCCGGCTTGCGGTGGGCTGCAAGGCGGATTTCTCCCTGGTGGATATCACGCACCCGATGATCCGCCCGGCCTATGACCCCATTCGCAGCCTGATCTATGCCGCCGGTGACCGCGCCTTGAAGGCGGTATTCGTGGATGGCCGCAAGGTGGTGGAGAATGGTGAGGTGCTGACCATGGATTACCGTCAGGCAGCCGAGCATTTGCACGAAGCACAGCAACGCGTCATCGCCAATGTGCCAAAGCAGGATTGGGCGCATCGTCAGGCGGAGAAAATTGCACCGCCAACCTTCCATTGGTCCTGAGCGTCATTGGCAAGTCTGACGGATATGCCTGAAACGCCGCCTTTGCTGCGGATTGAGGGGCTGCGCACGGTCTTCCGCAGCATGGCCGGCGATATTCCTGCGGTTGACGGTGTGGATATTGAGGTTCCCAAGGGGCGCACCCTGGGGATTGTTGGTGAAAGCGGCTGCGGGAAATCCGTGCTGTCCTTATCCGTCATGCGGCTTGTGGCACGGCCAGGACGAATTGCGGCTGGCCGCATCATGTTTGATGGGCGTGATCTTCTGGCACTTGATGAAGCATCCATGCGCGGCATGCGTGGTGCCGATCTGGCGATGATTTTCCAGGAACCGCTCACCAGCCTCAATCCGGTTCATAAGATTGGTTTTCAGATTACCGAAGCAATGCGCGCGCATGATCCAAAGGCATCAGCGCAGGTATTGAAGGCGCGGGCTATTGCTGCGCTTAAGCGGGTGCGCATTCCGGCGCCAGAACGCCGCTTTGATGAATATCCGCATCAGCTTTCAGGCGGCATGCGCCAACGCGTGATGATTGCCATGGTGCTGTCCTGCCAGCCCAAGCTTTTGATTGCCGATGAACCAACCACCGCGCTGGATGTGACAATCCAGGCGCAGATCCTTGATTTGCTCAGGGAATTGCAGGGCGAATTCGGCATGTCCATCATCCTGATTACGCATGATCTTGGCGTAATTGCGGAAATGGCGGATGAAGTTGCGGTGATGTATGCCGGACGCATCGTAGAACGCGCCTCTGCAAGCAGGCTTTTCGAAGACCCCCAGCATCCCTACACCATCGGGCTTCTTGGTTCAGTGCCGCGCCTGGATGAGGAAAGGGAAACGCTGCTCGCCATTGAAGGTAGCGTGCCGCCGCCCTTTGCCTTGCCGGCTGGCTGCCGCTTTCACCCCCGTTGCCCCTTTGCCGAGGATGCCTGCACCAAGGAAGTCCCTGCACTTAAATCCATACAGCCTGGCCATGCTGTTGCGTGCTTGCGTGCGCCGATTGAGGCGGTGGTTGCATGACCTCAGCGCCTCTGATTTCCGTGCGTGATCTTGCGAAGCATTATCCTGTGCGTAAAGGCCTTATATTGGCTAAGCAGATTGGCACTGTGCGCGCGGTGGATGGTGTTTCCTTTGATGTGCATCGCGGCGAAACCCTGGCACTTGTTGGGGAATCCGGCTGTGGCAAATCAACTACCGCGAGACTTGTGTTACGCCTGATCGAACCAAGTGCAGGGCGTATCGCCTTTGATGGTAATGATATCACCGAAGTGAAAGGTGCTGCCCAGCGTGCCATGCGCCGGCGCATGCAGATCATTTTTCAGGACCCTTTCGCCAGCCTCAATCCGCGCTTGACGGTCACCGAAACATTGACCGAGCCCATGGTGGTGCATCGCATTGGTGATGATGCATCGCGCCGCGCGCGGGCGCTTGAATTGCTGCGCCTGGTCGGGTTGCGGGATTTTCATGCACAGCGCTATCCGCATGAGTTTTCTGGCGGGCAGCGGCAGCGTATCGGCATCGCTCGTGCCCTTGCTGTCAATCCTGAGCTGATTGTCTGCGATGAACCTGTCAGCGCCTTGGATGTTTCAATCCAGGCGCAGGTGATAAATCTGTTGAAGGATCTGCAGGCCCGGCTTGGCCTGTCCTATCTTTTTATTGCGCATGATCTTGCTGTCGTGAAGCATGTCGCGGATCGCATCGCGGTCATGTATCTTGGCCAGATTGTTGAAATTGCGCCGAAGCGCGCCTTGTTCGAAGCACCAAAGCATCCCTATACGCGTGCGCTGCTTGCTGCCATCCCGCAGCCGGACCCGAGCCGCAGGGGGCAGGTCAAGCCGCTGCAAGGTGATGTGCCGAGCCCCCTTAACCCCCCGCCCGGCTGTCGCTTTCATACGCGCTGCCCATTTGCGCAGGATCGTTGTCGCGTGGAAATGCCAAAGCTTCGTATGGTGCGCGAAGGTCACGCGACCGCCTGCCATTTTGCGGAAACGCTGCCGCTCGCTGATCTCGATTTTCGCTCCGGTCTTTCGACGACCGCGCAAATGCGCCTTGCAATCTATGAAAACGCAAAAAAACAACGTGTCTAGCCCGACCAGGTTTCCATGCGGGGGCTTGGCCCCTATTATCCCGCTTTCACGCTTTCATACACGACCATCGCATGCCCCTTATGGGTGAAGCCGCCTGAAGGGCGCATACCGATATCTTCCATCACCTGGCGTGATGCCTCATTCGTTTCGCGGGCGACGGCGATGATGCGCGAAAGCCCCGCCGCATGGCCGAAATCCAATGCGGCACGGGCCGCTTCCCGCGCATATCCCTTGCCGCGACATTCCGGCCACAGCGCGTAACGCAGCGCAACCCCACGACCATCGGGGCGTTCCATCAGGCCGCAAATGCCAAGAAACTCGCCAGAGCCGCGCACAAACACAGACCAGGTGCCATAACCCCGCACCGCCCAGAAATCCACGTCATCTTCCAATTCTTCCCGCGTTCGTTCGGCGCTGCGCGTACCATGCAGCATGAAGCCAAAGACGCGTTCATCCGCCTTCAGGCGAATAAGGTCAGGCAATTGCTCCGGCGCCGGTGGCAGCAGCGAAAGCCGCGCGGTGGTAATCCCGCGCGACGTATGCAGCGCGCCGAGTGTTTGGGTCACCGCTGCAAGGGGCGATATTTGATGCGATGTGGCTCGGTCGCATCCGCGCCCAGGCGCCGGCGCTTGTCTTCCTCATAGGCTTGGAAATTACCCTCAAACCATTCCACATGGCTATCGCCTTCAAAGGCGAGGATATGCGTGGCCAGGCGGTCCAAAAAGAAGCGATCGTGGCTGATGATCACCGCGCAGCCGGCAAAATCCATCAGCGCTTCTTCCAAGGAACGCAGCGTATCCACATCCAGATCATTGGTCGGTTCGTCAAGCAGAATGACGTTATGTTCGCGCTTCAGCATCTTTGCGAGATGCACGCGATTGCGTTCACCACCGGAAAGCACGCCAACGCGCTTTTGCTGATCACCACCCTTGAAGTTGAAGGCTGCGACATAGGCGCGCGAAGGCACGCTCCGCTTGCCGATGGTGATCATATCCATACCGTCAGAGATTTCTTCCCAGACGGTACGCGTATCATTCAGGCTGTCGCGGCTTTGATCCACATAGCCAAGCTGCACGCTATCGCCGACGACAAGGCTGCCTGAATCGGGTTTTTCACCGCCCGTGATCATCTTGAACAAGGTGGATTTACCCGCGCCATTGGGGCCGATCACGCCAACAATGCCGCCCGGCGGCAGCTTGAAGGAAAGATTGTCTATCAACAGCCGATCACCAAAACCCTTGGACAGGTTCTCGGCCACAATGACGGTGTTGCCCAGGCGCGGCGCAGGCGGGATGGTGATTTCGGTCGGGTCTGGTGCCTTTTCCTGGCTGCGGCGGAGCAAATCCTCATAGGCTGCGATACGCGCCTTGGATTTCGCCTGCCGAGCTGCCGGCGAACGCCCGATCCATTCCTGTTCTTCAGCCAATTGCCGTTGCCGCGCGGTTTCTTCGCGTTCTTCCTGCGAGAGACGCTTGCGCTTGGCTTCCAGATAAGCGGAGTAATTGCCCTCATAAGGAATGCCGCGTCCGCGATCCACTTCCAGAATCCAGCCCGTGACATTGTCCAGGAAGTAGCGATCATGGGTCACGATCAGCACTGCGCCCTGATATTCGCGCAGCGTCTTTTCCAACCAGGAAACGCTTTCCGCATCCAAGTGGTTGGTCGGTTCATCCAGCAGCAACAGATCAGGTTTTTCGAGCAATAGCCTGCAAAGCGCCACACGCCGGCGCTCACCACCCGAAAGATGCGTCACCGCGCTATCAGCGGGCGGGCAGCGCAGCGCATCAAGTGCGATATCCACCTGCCGGTCAATTTCCCAACCATTCACCGCATCAATTTTTTCCTGCAATTCTGCCTGTTCGGCCAACAGGTTGTTCATCTCCTCCTCGCTCATTTCCTCAGCGAATTTTTCGGAGATTTCGTTGAAGCGGGTGAGGTTTGCGGAAAGTTCGGCAAAGGCCGCGCGCACATTCTCACCCACGGTCAGATTGGGATCGAGATGCGGTTCCTGTGGCAGATAACCAACCTTGGCGCCCTCGGCTGCCCAAGCCTCACCGCCGAAATCCTTATCCTGCCCGGCCATGATGCGCATGAGCGTGGATTTACCCGCGCCATTCGGGCCCAACACGCCGATCTTGGCGGTGGGCAGAAAGGACAGCGTGATGCCCTTGAAGACTTCTCGTCCGCCCGGATAGGACTTGGTGAGGTTCTTCATGACATAGACGTATTGGTAGGCAGCCATGGGGCAGGGGACCTGATGCGGTTGGGGGTTTCGAAGGGCGCTCATAGAACAGTTTACGCCCGGGTGAAATCGGGGCGCGCCGTTAAGCCGCAACTGCTATTCCGGTTCCGCGATCCGGTTGAGGCTCCCCCGCAGCCGATCAAGCAGGCGAAAAAGCTGCACGCATTCCTCGGTCGAGAAATCACCGAGCGCCGCCTGGTAATACGCGCGAATGGCCGGCCCCATCGCCGCCCATTGCCGATTGCCCTCCACCGTCAGGCGCACATGCCTAAGCCTGCCATCGCCGCCAGCGCGGAGCCTTTCCACAAGACCCGCCGCCACCAGCCGATCAATCACCGCGGTCAGATTCTGCCGGCTCACCATCAGGAAGGCGATCAATTCCTTCACCGTCAGCCCTGAGTCTCGGCTGGCCGGACGGGCCAAGGCCCCCATAACCGCCCATTGCTGGGTGGTGGCGCCAAAGCCCGCCACGGCCCGTGTGCCGGTTTTGTGCATCAGGTTAGAGGCTTGATAAAGCCTGAGAAAAAGCCGGTTGGCGACGTCAAACCGCGCCGCATCATCCTCGCGCACGGCAGGGTTTTCGGGGGTGGCGATGGAAAATTGCATCAATAGCTTGCCATTTAAGATTTAATATATCATAGTATTGTCATTCTGGTCCTGCCAGTCAAATCTTGTTTGAACCGAACCAGGGGGAAACATGCGCGGCCTTCAGAACAAAACGGTCATCGTCACCGGTGGCGGCGGCGGTATCGGCGGGGCCACCTGCCGGCGCTTCGGCGAAGCGGGCAGCCGCGTGGCGGTGTTTGACATCAATGCCGAAAGCGCAGCTGAAACCGCGGCTGATATCACCAAGGCCGGCGGTGTCGCGCAGGCGTTTCGCTGTGACATCACGGATCATGAAGGTGTGAAGGCGGCCGTTGCGGCGGCGGAAGCGGCACTCGGGCCCATCAGCGTTCTGGTGAATAATGCCGGCTGGGATATTTTCCGCCTGTTCAAGGACACAACGCCCAATGAATGGCAGAAGCTGATCGCAATCAACCTGATCGGCGCGCTCAATATGCATCACGCGGTGCTGCCGGGCATGCTGGAACGCCGGCATGGGCGGATTGTGAATATTGCGTCCGATGCCGCGCGTGTCGGTTCATCTGGTGAGGCGGTTTACGCTGCCTGCAAGGCGGGCCTGGTTGGGTTTTCCAAAACCATCGCGCGTGAACATGCCCGCCACGGGATTACCGTGAATGTGGTCTGCCCCGGCGCGACCAACACGGCGCTTTTCGCTGACTACAAAAGGGGCGCCGGCAATCCGGAGAAGCTGGAAGAAGCCTTCCGCCGCGCCACCCCCATGGGCCGCATTGGCGAGCCGGAAGATCTGCCCGGCGCCATCCTGTTTTTCGCGAGTGACGATGCCGCCTATGTCACCGGCCAGGTGCTGAGTGTCTCTGGCGGCCTCACCATGGCGGGCTGAGGAAAATCATCATGACCTATCAGGATATTCTGTTCGAAGCGCAGGATGGGGTCGCGACCGTCACCATCAATCGCCCGCAGGTGATGAATGCTTTTCGTGGCCAGACCTGCGAAGAATTGATCCACGCACTGAACCGCGCCGGCTGGGACAAGGCTATCGGCGTGATTGTGCTGACTGGCGCGGGCGACCGCGCCTTTTGCACCGGCGGCGATCAAAGCGCGCATGATGGGCAATATGATGGGCGCGGCATGATCGGCCTGCCGGTTGAAGAATTGCAAAGCCTGATCCGCGATGTGCCAAAGCCCGTGATTGCGCGCGTGCAGGGCTATGCCATTGGTGGCG
Source organism: Roseomonas sp. (assembly GCA_020249465.1). GTDB lineage: Bacteria > Pseudomonadota > Alphaproteobacteria > Acetobacterales > Acetobacteraceae > Neoroseomonas. The sequence goes on from JADCFP010000078.1 coordinate 36,871, forward strand.
GCAATGTGCTGGCGACGCTGTGTGATCTGACGATCGCATCGGAAAAGGCGCAATTCGGCCAGGTGGGGCCGAAGGTTGGTTCCGTGGATCCGGGCTTCGGCACCGCCTATCTGGCGCGAATCGTGGGTGAGAAGAAGGCGCGGGAGATCTGGTATCTCTGCCGTCGTTACACGGCTGCCGAGGCGGAGCGCATGGGCCTGGTCAATGTTGTGGTACCGCATGACCAATTGGATGCGGAAGTGGCGCGCTGGTGTGCGGAGATTCTGGAACGCAGCCCAACCGCGATGGCCATCGCCAAACGTTCCTTCAATGCGGATAGCGAGAATATTCGCGGCATCAGCAATATGGGGATGCAGGCGCTTTCCATGTATTACGATACCGAAGAATCGAAGGAAGGTGTCCGCGCCTTCACCGAAAAGCGCAAACCCGATTTCCGCAAACATCAGAAGTGACCCTGCCATGACCCGCCCCTTGACGGATGACCAACGCGCCTTTCAGGAAACCGCGCAGCGCTTCACTCGGGAGAAAATCGCGCCCCATTACATGAAGCGTGAGGCAGAGGCGCGGCTCGATCGCGCCCTGCTTTTGGAAATGGGCGCGCTTGGCTTGATTGGCGCTGATTTGCCGGAACGCTATGGCGGGCTTGGCGAACCCAGTGTTACGGCGGGGCTTGCCATTGAAGCGCTGGCCTATGGTGACATCAACGTATCCTATGTGCCGTTATTGGCATCGCTCAATGGGCAAATCATTGCGCGCCATGCTTCACCGGAATTGGCTGGGCATTGGATCCCGCGCATTGTCTCCGGTGAGGCGCTGTTCTGCATTGCGCTGACCGAACCGCGTGGCGGGTCCGATGCTGCGAATCTGGCGCTTTCCGCGCGGCGGGATGGTGATTGTTATGTGATCAAGGGCGAAAAATCCTCGATCAGCATGGCAGATCAGGCGGATGCGGCGGTGGTTTTTGCGCGCACCGGGCCGGTTGAAGCGGGTGCGCGTGGCGTATCGGCCTTTCTGGTGCCAATGAATACGCCCGGCATCAGCACCACGCGCTTCAAGGATTTGGGCAGCCACGCCATCGGGCGCGGTTCGATCTTCTTTGATGACGTGCGTATCCCCGCGAGCCATCTGCTGGGTGAGGAAGGTCTGGGTTTTGTGCAGGTGATGCAGGGCTTCGATTACAGCCGCGCGCTGATTGGCCTGCAATGCTGTGCGGCGGCGCAAGCTTCACTCGATGAAAGCTGGTCATATATCACCGAACGGCAAGCCTTTGGTGCACCGCTGGCGCAATATCAGGGGGTAAGTTTCCCGCTGGCCGAAGGTGAAGGCCTGATCGCCGCCATTCGGCAGCTTTGCTATCACACGCTTCGGTTGCGTGACGCGGATGAGGCGCATACGTCTGAGGCCGCCATGTGCAAATGGCTGGGCCCAAAAACCGCAGTGGATGTGATCCATCAATGCCTGCTGACTCATGGGCATTATGGCTGGTCTCTCGATCTGCCACATCAGCAGCGCTTGCGCGATGTCATGGGGCTTGAGATCGGCGATGGCACGGCGCAAATCATGAAGCTGATCGTGGCGCGCGAAAAGGCCGGGCGCCTTGCCGTGCAATATGCCCGCAAGGGGTGAAGCGAAAAGGCGCAAAGACGCCCGCTTGAAACTCAGGAGGAAACCATGACCGTCCAGGGCAATGATATCGCCATTCGTGGCCCCGCCATGCGCGCCCAAGGCTTTTGGCGTGATGAGACATTGTTGCATCACTTGGCCCGCGCTGCGGCGCGCAGCCCTGACAAAACCGCGATTGTCGCCTGCCGGTCAGATAACGGTACCGAAACTCGGCTTTCCTATCGGCAGATTGATGATCTCTCGAACCGCCTGGCCGCTGCCTTGCGTGCGCATGGCATTGGGCGCGGTGATGTGGTTTCCTTTCAATTGCCGAATTGGTGGGAATTTTCTATCCTTCATTTGGCTTGCCTGAAGCTTGGCGCCATCAGCAATCCCTTGATGGTGATTTTCCGTGAACGCGAATTGCGTTTCATGCTGGGCTTGGCGGAAAGCAAGATTCTGGTAGTGCCGGCCAGTTTCCGAGGCTTTGATTACGCTGCCATGGCCGCCAATCTGCGCGAACACCTGCCCAAGCTCGCGCATGTTTTTGTGGTCGGGCGCGATGGCCCTGATGGTTTTGCGCACCTGCTGGAACACCCCGCACCAGCCACGCCCTTTACGCCCGTAGATGGTCCCGGCCCTGATGAGGTGATCCAGCTGCTTTACACCAGCGGTACCACGGGTGAGCCCAAGGGGGTCATGCATAGTTCCAACACCATGCTGTCCAATCTGGAATATTTCGCCAAAAGGCTTGGGCTTGGTGTGGATGATGTGATCCATATGCCATCCCCTTTGGCGCATCAGCTTGGCTTCATGTATGGCATCGTGCTGCCCATCATGCTGGGCGGCACGGCGATTTTGCAGGACATCTTCTCAGCGCCCGAAATGGCGCGACAAATCCGCGATGAGCGTGCCAGTTTCACCATGGGCGCCACGCCCTTCCTGAATGATCTGACCGAACATGTTGCGGCTTCCGGACAGGGTACGCCGAGCCTCCGCGTTTTCGTCTCGGCCGGCGCGCCCATTCCGCGCGCACTGGTGGCGAAGGCGCGGCAGACGCTTGGCGCTGCGATTATCTCCGCTTGGGGCATGTCGGAAAACGGCGCTGTTACCACCACGAAACTGGATGATGGGGAGGAAAAGGCCACCACCACCGATGGCTGCACGCTGCCCGGCATTGAACTGCGCATTGTGGATGCCGAGGGTGCGCGCGTGCCCACCGGTCAGGATGGGCAATTGCAGGTGCGCGGCTGTTCCAATTTCATCGGCTATCTGAAGCGCCCGGAACTCAACCCGAATGATCCTGAAGGATGGTTTGATACCGGCGACCTCGCCCGCATGGATGCCGATGGCTATATCCGCATCGCCGGGCGTTCCAAGGACATCATTATTCGCGGTGGCGAAAATATTCCGGTGGTGGAGGTTGAGGGCCTGCTGTTCCGTCACCCTGCGGTGGCGGAGGTGGCGATTGTCGGCTTTCCTGATGAACGCCTTGGTGAGCGCGCCTGCGCCTTTGTACGGCTGCGCGAAGGCGCCAGCCTGACCCTGCCGGAGGTCACCGCCTATCTGGAAGCGCAGCGCATGGCGCGGCAATACATGCCGGAACGTTTAGAAATCGTGGCGGAATTACCGCGCACGCCCAGCGGCAAGATCCAGAAATTCAAGCTGCGGGACATCGCGCGCGCCTTTGGGCAGGGTTGAAGGCGCGTCACAGTCCCCAAAGCGCGTTGCTATCCGCCGGCGCTTCTTCGCGCCGTTCCGCCATGCCGTAATCGCGCAGCACCGCTGCCACGCGCAGCCGATAGCCCGCGAAGATGCCATTGCGCCCCGCGGCCTGAGAGGCGCGATGCCCCGCATGGCAGCGCCAGCGCGTGATGGCACCCTCATCTTCCCACAGAGAAAGGCTGAGCAGCTTGGCGGGATTGGTCAGGCTGCGAAAGCGCTCCACCGAAACAAAGCCAGGCATGCGCTGCAACTCCTCCCGCAGCGCCGCCGCGTGTTCCAGATAATCATCCAGCCGGCCTTCCGCCGGCTCAACTTCGAAAATAATGGCGATCATGGCGGTGCCCTGGGGTGGGTGATGGGTCCTGGATCATGCTAAACGAAAGCCTTGGTCCTGAACATGATATGGGGTTTCCGCCATGAACCAGCCGGCACCGCTTGCTTATAGCGATGCGAAAATCCGTTCCATCCTGCAGCGGGTGAAAACAATCGCGCTGGTGGGCGCTTCTTCCAACTGGAACCGGCCCAGTTATTTCGTGATGAAATACCTGCAATCCAAGGGCTATCGCGTTATCCCCGTGAACCCTGGCACGGCGGGGCAAACGCTGCTTGGTGAAACCATTTACGCCAAGCTGTCTGATATCCCGGACCAGGTGGATATGGTGGATGTGTTCCGCGCTGCCGATGCGCTGCCAGGTATTGCCGATGAGGCGATTGCGATTGGCGCCAAGGTACTTTGGGCGCAGCTTGGTGTGCGCCATGATGGCGCGGCGGCCAAGGCGGAAGCGGCTGGCCTTGAAGTGATCATGGATCGCTGCCCGAAGATTGAATTCAGCCGTTTCGGTGGCGAATTGTCCTGGAGTGGTGTCAATTCCGGCCTGATCCGCAATCGCCCGCCAGAACCGCCGGCAGATCGCAAAACCCGCAATAGCCCCCTGCCGCCGCGTAATCTGGATTATGGCTTTGCCACACGCAGCATCCATGCGGGTGCGGCGCCTGATCCCACCACAGGCGCACGCGGAACGCCGATTTATCAGACAACGAGTTTTGTTTTTGACGATGTGGATCACGCCGCATCGCTATTCAACCTGCATAATTTTGGTCATGTCTATACGCGGCTTTCCAATCCCACAGTGGCAGTGTTGGAAGAACGTGTCGCAAGCCTGGAAGGCGGGCGCGCTGCGGTTGCCACAGCATCAGGCCATGCGGCACAATTCGTGACCTTCTTCACGCTGCTGGAACCCGGTGATGAATTCCTCGCCAGCCGCAATCTTTATGGCGGATCGCTCACGCAATTTGCCCTCAGCTTCAAAAAGCTTGGCTGGACCAGCCATTTCGTTGACCCGACCGATCCCGAGAATTTCCGCCGCGCGCTGACGCCAAAATGCAAGGCGATTTTTGTCGAAAGCCTTGCCAATCCGGGCGGCATTGTGGTGGATTTGCGTGCCATTGCGGATATTGCGCATGAGGCAGGCATTCCGCTGATTGTGGATAATACGCTTGCCTCACCCTATTTGTGCCGTCCCTTTGAACATGGCGCGGATATCATCACCCATTCGCTGACGAAGTTCCTGGGTGGGCATGGCAATTCGCTCGGTGGGATGATTGTTGAATCCGGCAAGTTCAATTACGCCAATGGCAAATTCCCGAGCATGGCGGAACCTGAACCTGCCTATCATGGGCTGAAATTCTATGAAAATTTTGGCGACTTTGCTTTCACCACCAAGGCGCGCGCTGTGGCACTGCGGGATTTTGGCCCCACGCTTTCACCCATGAATGCGTGGCTCACCATCACCGGGATTGAAACCCTGCATCTGCGCATGGAACGCCATGTCGCCAATGCGCAGCAGGTGGCTGAATTCCTGGCAGGTCATGAAAAAGTCGCCTGGGTATCCTATGCCGGCCTGCCGACCAGCCCTTTCCATGCGCTCGCCAAGCGCTATTTGCCGAAAGGGCCGGGTTCGGTCTTCACCTTTGGCGTGAAGGGCGGTTTTGAGGCAGGCATTCGCCTGGTTGAAAATGTGCGGCTCTTTTCGCATCTTGCCAATGTCGGCGATACGCGCAGCCTTATCCTGCATCCCGCTTCCACCACGCATCGGCAATTGACCGAAGAACAACGTCTTGCCGCAGGCGCGGGGCCGGATGTGGTGCGGCTTTCAATCGGGCTTGAAGATGCGGCTGATTTGATCCGTGACTTGGATATGGCGCTTGCGGGTTGATCGGCCCACCAAAAACACGGTTTGAGGTGCGCGGGGGTTTTTGGTCGGGGAAAGGACAGGATTGATCGCGCCACCCGGTGCATCAATAGCCTGCCGTAGTGTGCCGCTGCTGCAGCGCTCACCCCCCAAGCCCAGAACGAGATTGGCTGCCAGTATCTTGTCAGCACCAGGCGGCATCCGATGGACGTCGTCTGGCAGTAATGCTTACCTGCGCCCATGGATTTGCCGCTTTCACCCCGCATCCGCGCCACCGGCGCCCCGCCCATTCCCGCCGTGCGCGGCTGGGCGGCCCGCTATCAGGGTGGCGCCGGGCCGGTATTGGACATGACTCAGGCCGTGCCGGGCTATCCGCCGCATGCTGATTTGTTGGCGCGCCTTGCCAGTGCCGCCGGCGATGCGAAATCCGCCGGCTATGGCCCGATTGAAGGCGAAGGCGCGCTCCGGGAAGCCTTGGCCGCCGATATGGCGCGCGCCTATCGAGCGCCGATTGGTGCGGGTGATATCGCCATCACCGCAGGGGGCAATCTGGCCTTTACGCTGGCCATGATGACGCTGGCGGGAGCCGGTGATGCCGTGATGCTGCCCGCGCCCTGGTATTTCAACCACCGCATGGCCTTGGAAGCGCTTGGCATTCCCTGCAGCGTTTTGCCCTGCCGGGCCGAGGATGGCTTTCTGCCTGATCCGGCCTTGGCGGCAACCTTGATGCAAGGCGTGCGCGCGATTGTTTTGGTGACACCGAACAACCCAACCGGCGCCATTTATTCTCCAGAGCTTATCGCGCAGTTCGCCAAGCTCTGCCGCGATCACGGCGCCTGGTTGGTGCTGGATGAAACCTATCGCGATTTCATCCCGGAAGCCGCTGGCGCACCGCATGGGTTGTTTCAGGATGCAGCATGGCAGGATCATGTTGTGCATCTCTATTCATTTTCGAAAGCCTATTGCGTGCCGGGGCACCGCGTCGGCGCCATCGCGGCGGGGCCAGGGTTCCAGCGCGAATTGGCGAAGGCGATTGATACGGTGCAAATCTGCCCGCCCCGCGCGCCGCAAATTGCGCTTGCTTGGGGGGTGGAAGCCTTGCGGGATTGGCGCGCCGGCAATCGCACCATCATGGCCGGGCGGGCGGCGGCTTTTCGCGCTGCCATGGCGCCGGTCAATGCCTGGCGCATTGATGCGCTTGGCACCTATTTCGCCTATTTGCGGCTGCCTGAGGGTGCTGACGATTCTGAAACGACCGCCGAGGCTTTGGCGGTGGAACGCGGCCTGCTCGGCCTGCCCGGCAGCTTTTTCGGCCCCGGCCAGGAACGGCATTTGCGGCTCGCTTTCGCCAATGCCGAAGAAGCGGTGATTGCCGCCGTGCCGGAGCGGCTCGCGTAACGATCTCCCCTATCCGATCGCCAATTGCGCGCGATAAAGTCGTGTTGGGCCGATGTTAGGCCCATCAAGTCACAGCTTTGCGGCGCAGATAGGATCAGCTGATCTCAATCTGCCGGTTCAAATGCGCCACCAAATCATCTGGCAGTTTCAGCCGATGGGCAAGGGCTTGCAGATAGGCCAGTTCAGCCGGCCGATCCGGGTCAATCGCCAGCCGCGATACCAGGTAAATCTCGGCCGCCTGTTCGGGTGTTGTCGCCAGGGCAGCGATGTCTGAAACATTCACCGGGGCAGCCAGGGTGTCGAACACAAAGGCCTTGCTTTCGGGGTCAAGCCCAGCCTCATTCACGCGGGCGAAAATACGGTCCTGCTCCTCGGCATCGATATGGCCATCGGCCTTGGCCGCGCCGATCATGGCGCGCACCAAAGCGAGTTCGAAGGGCTGGCCATTCGCCGCGGGGGCCGCTGCCGGCAGATAGCGCTGCTCCACCCGCGCGGCCTGCGGCGGTTGCGCGACCGGCGTCTGCGCCGGGGCTTGCCCCTTTTGCCAACCCTGAAAAGCCTGGCTCGCCAGCGCGCCAATCATGGCCGCACCCCCATGGCTCAGCACGCCGCCAAGCCCGCCCATGCTCTTTTTCTTGCCGCCGACGAGCAAGCCAAGCAGCCCGCCCGCCACGCCTGACGCGGTTAGGCCACCTAGGCCGCCGGCACCGCCGAGCGCCTGGCGCGCTGCCCCGGCCAGATCCATTTGGCCCGCCGGCGCGCCGGCTTGGGGTTGGCTTGAGGGTGGCTGGGCGGTCATGCCCTGGCCGAGAAAGCGGTCGAGGAGGGATTGGGCATTGATCATGTCATTTTAGGTCGGCGCCCGCTGAGGCCAGTACAAGACCAGGCGCGCAAAAAACCCAATATAACAAAAGCGAGAGCGGTTAGATCGGCAAAAAGGCGTAGCTCATATCGGCTTCGCAGAAGGTCTAATTGCCGAGATTCCGCCCGTTGTTGTTGCTGAGCACGATCTCGTCGATCGAGCAGATGCGATCCTGAAGCAATGCGAAGCGGATGCAGTCGAAGACGTTTCTGGCGGTCAGAGTACGGTCTTCGAATGCGTCGCGGCGATATTCCCACTTTACGGGATCAAGCGGTGAGGTGTTGTGGAAGTCAGGAGGATAGATCGTGAGTACGCGCACGCCGCTCTCCCGCAAACGATGCCGTAGCCGCTCAGAAAACAAAGCTTGGGCGGCTTTTGCGGCGCTGAACGCTTCATTGATCGCACGCAGATTGTTACGCAACGCGGTGGTACCGTTGAGGAATACCACGTCGGCAGCCGAAGAACGCTTGATCATGGGCAAGAGATGCTTGGTGAGGATAAATGGGCCGATGGCGGTTGATGCCAACGCGCTGACAATGTCATCATCGGGCGTTTCTAGGAAATCATTTCTCAGCCAAAATCCGGCGTTGTGGATGAGAATATCGATCCGGTCCGTAAAACGTTCGATCTCAGGGCGAGCTCCAGCAAGTTGCAGCCCATCAGCAAGATCGATTGGGAAGCAGGCTATGTTCGCAGCCGGCTGCGTGCTCCGCACGATCGCCTCGGTCGCGCGGACGTTCTCAATTTTGCGTGCGGAAAGTAACAGGTCAGCCCCGAGGCGCGCAAAGTTGATTGCAAGTGTCCGGCCAAAATCCCGGCCGGCGCCCGTGATCAAGACCTTTTTTCCGGCGAAGGGCAACGAATCTTCCACTGTGATACCGCCACCGCGACGCCGTGCTTCGCCTTATAAAGCGCGCAGCGGTTGATTATTGCGCACACTCAGCAGCGTGAAAATGCCCGCCGGTTGGCAGGGTTCCATCGCTTCCACCGTGACGTCTTCTGTGTTCAGCAAATCGCGCAGCGCAAAATCCGGATGCCAGCCCAGGCGACGCGATAGCGGCGCCATGGCGCGTTCCACCCACCAGCGCGGGCCACCTTCCGCCGCGAAGTGATTGACAAACAGCAGATGTCCGCCGGGGCGCACCACGCGCGACATCTCGGCATAAAGCTTGCGCGCATCTGGCACGACACTCGCGGTGAACATGGCAACTGCAATATCAAAAGAACCGCTTTCGAACGCCATTTCCTCGGCGTTCATTTCAACCAAGCCACGCACATGGGAAAGCTTTTCCTCGGCCACGCGTTCATGCGCCTTGGCGAGCATGTCCCGCGACAGGTCAATGCCCACCACCTGCAAATCACGCCGATAAAGCGGTAAAGCCAAGCCGGTGCCAACGCCCACTTCCAAAACGCGCGGACCCGCCAGGCGATTGACGGCTTCCACCGCACGACGACGCCCAAAGGCGGAAACACCACCAAAGACCAGATCATAAACGCCGGCCCAGCGGCGATAGGCTTCGCGCACACTATCGGCATCCAGCGCTTCGCGCGCGTGACCCCGTTCTTCTGCGCCCTTGGCTAGACCGATATTTGCCATTGGAATCCTGATTCCCTGCGCCTGAATGCGGAAGGGATGAACACCGCAAATAAGGTCTCGTCAATCTTTTTGCTAGGTATTGGGATAACACGCAAAATCTGACACTAAATCTGTCAAGCTTTCCTGTCTTTGCCGGAGACCGCCACCAGCACCCCACTGATCGCAATCACCGCCATGCCGACCCATGTGATGGTATCCGGCGCATCGCCGAAGACCAGCACACCCGCCACCACCGCCCAGATCATTTGCGTATAGGATAACGGCGCGAGTAAGCTGGCCGGGGCGCGGGCAAAGGCCAGCACCAAAAGCCCATGGGAGGCTCCGCCGAGTAGCCCAAGCAGCACCAAAGCCGCCCAATCCAGCCCGCTCGGCCAGACCCAGACCAAGGGGAGCGAGGCCGAGGTCAGCAGCGTTGCCGCGAATGACGTGTGCAGGATGGTGGTGCGCGGGTCATCCAGCGCAGCCAACTTGCGGGTCAGGATCTGATAAACGGCGAAAAGCGCCGCAGCGCCCAGCGGCAGCAGCATGGCCCAATGCGCGGGCTCCCCGGCGAATAGGAAGGGCGGGCGGAGCAGGATCACCACCCCGGCAAAGCCAAGCCCCATGCCGAACCAGCGCCGGGGGCCGATTTTTTCGCCAAGCCAGATCGCCGCCAGCACCAGGGTAAATAGTGGGGAGGCAAAGCCAACCGCCGTCGCATCCGCGAGCGGGATGTAAACGAGCGCCGAGGAGAAAAGGAAATTGCAGGCGGCCAGCAACAGGCTGCGAAAGGTTTGGAGCCCCAGCGCGCGGGACCGCCAGGGCAGGCTACCCGTGATCAGCCGCATGGCGATGGTGACGGCGATGAAACTGAACAGAAACCGCGCCCACATCAGCTGCGGCACGGCGAAGCTGATGGTCATCAGCTTCAGCAACGTATCCATGGCGACAAACAGCGCCAGCGCCAAAAGCTGCAACAACACGCCGGCAAGGACAGAATTCATGCCCGCCCTTTAGCCCGGTTGGCGCCATAAAAAAACGGGATGATTACCCGGCAATCATCCCGTCTTGCGGAGGGGTGGAGAGCCCTCAGGCCGCGTCTTCGCGGCGTTCCTTTTCGCGCGGCTTCACATAGGCAACCGCGGCATGTTCGGCGCAATAGGGCTTGCCGGACATGGGATCACCCTCACAGAAGCGGAATTCCGGGGTGCCGGGCTCCCCGATTGGCCAGCAGCAGGTGCGCGACCCACCAAGGCGCGGGCGCGGCGGGGCCGGGTTACGGATGGCAGCAGGCGGTGGGGCGACCAGCACCACCGGGGCGGCTTGCGGCGGCGGCGCCTGAGGGCGCATCACCGGCGCGCTCGGCATGGGCCGGGCAACCGGGGCCTGACGCGGCGGGCGCGGGCTTGGCGTGGTGCGCCGTTCTTGCGGGTCACGCCGGATCGGGCTTGGCCGGGAAGACAGGTTCAGCCGATGTGCCTTGCCGACAACCGCATTCTTCGAAATCCCCATGCGGCGGCCGATTTCCGCGGTCGAAAGACCCTCGGCCCAGAAGGCGCGCAGCCTCTCAATCGCTTCTTGCGTCCAATCCATGAAGAACCCCCTTCGATCTCCCCAACACAATATACGGTAGGGAAAAGGGGGCAGAGGCACAAGTTCTATGATCAGCGACTCGAAAGAAATCTGTGGAAAACACCCTCTCGGCCTTGTCAGCGGCGGTTCTGGGGGTTCCCATGGGGCATGACCACAACATTTTCCCCCTGCGACTCGGCGGCTTGCCCGTGACTAGCGGCACGGGGCGGCTCAAGCAGATCCTGGCCCTGGCGGCGCCGACCACCTTGCTGGTCGCGACCCAGATCATCGCGCAATTGATCGAGCCCTGGCTGGCGGCGCGGCAGGGCCAGGCGGCGCTGGCAGGCTGGGCGGTGGTGCTGCCCTTCACCCTGCTGCTGTCTCAAATGTCGGCGGGCGCGATGGGGGGCGGCGTAGTTTCCGCCATTGCCCGGGCACTCGGTGGCGGGAAGCGTGATGAGGCAGCAGCACTCGCCTTTCACGCCCTGATTATCGCCACCGCCGGCGCAGCGCTTTTCGCTTTGCCCTTTTTGCTGGCCCCGCGCACGATCCTGGGCCTGATCGGCGGAGTGGGCGCGGCGGAGGCCGGTGCTGCCTTTGCCGCCTGGACCTTTGGCGCGGGGGCGCTGCCGGCCTGGCTGACCAATACCCTGGCGTCCATCCTGCGCGGTGGCGGGCGGCATGCCTTGGCGGCGCGCGGCGTGGTGGGCGGTTGGGTGATCTATCCGCCGCTCGCCTTTGTCTTCATGGAACCACTGGGCTTTGGCCTGCCTGGCGCCGGCATGGCCTTCGCGCTCAGCATGACTGCTTCGGCACTGATCATGGCGCTTGTGGTGCTGCGGGGCGGGGCCGGGTTTGTGCCGGATTTCCGTGCGCCGCTCAGGCGGGCGCTGTTCGGGCGCATCCTGGCGGTGGGGCTGATTGCCTGCGTCATGGCAACCCTTGCCAATCTTGCGACCATTCTGGTGACGGCGCGCATCGCAGCGCACGGGCCGGCGGCGATTGCGGCCTATGGCATTTCCGCGCGCATGGAATTCCTGATGATCCCGCTGGCTTTCGGCATCGGCTCGGCGCTGACGGCCCTGGTCGGGCGCGCGGTGGGGGCGGGGGATTGGGATGAGGCGCGGCGCATCGCCTGGACCGGTGGCGGCTTGGCCTTTGCGGTGACGGGCGTGATCGGCTTTGGCATTGCGCTGTTTCCTGCCCGGGTGGCGGCGGCCTTTGCCAGTGACGCGGCGGTGGCGGCGATTGCGACCGAAGCGCTGGCGATTATCGGCTGGGCGCTGCCGGGGTTTGGCCTTGGCATGGCGCTTTATTTTGCGGCCATGGGGGCGGGGCGGATGCGCTGGCCCGTGCTGGCGGCCCTGACGCGCGTGGGGCTTGCCGTGCTGGGGGGCGCTTTGCTCATGGATGTGGCGGGATTGGGGCTTACGGGCCAATTCATTGCCGTCGCGCTTGGCATTAGCGCCTATGGGCTGATTTGCGCGCTTGCGGTGCGGCCTGGGGTTTGGCCGGGGCGCTGAAACAGCCTTTCACAGCAAGGCACTAGCGCCCCACCCCTTCACGCGCGGGGCGCTGCGCGCTACCTCTCCGGGCTTCGAAAACGCGGACCCGATGGGCGAAACATGACCAGCAGCAATGATATCCGTGCGACCTTCCTGGATTACTTCCGTCGCAATGGCCATGAGGTGGTGGAAAGCAGCCCGCTGGTGCCGCGCAATGATCCGACACTGATGTTCGCCAATTCCGGCATGGTGCAATTCAAGAATGTCTTCACCGGCCAGGAAAAGCGCCCCTATTCCCGCGCCACCACAGCCCAAAAATCCGTCCGCGCCGGGGGCAAGCATAATGACCTTGATAATGTCGGCTATACCGCGCGGCATCACACGTTTTTCGAAATGCTCGGCAATTTCTCCTTCGGGGATTACTTCAAGGAACAGGCCATCCCCTATGCCTGGGAATTGCTGACCAAGGATTTCGCGCTGCCCAAGGACCGGCTTTTGGTCACGGTTTATTCCGAGGATGATGACGCCGCCGCCATTTGGAAAAAGGTTGCAGGGCTGACGGATGATCGCATTATCCGCATCCCGACATCGGATAATTTCTGGCGCATGGGCGATACCGGGCCTTGCGGCCCCTGTTCGGAGATTTTCTTCGATCATGGCGACAAGATTTTCGGCGGCCCGCCTGGCAGTGCGGATCAGGATGGTGATCGCTTCATCGAAATCTGGAACCTGGTGTTCATGCAATTCCTGGAAGAACCCGCCGGCACGCGCAATCCGCTGCCGCGGCCTTCCATTGATACCGGCATGGGGCTGGAACGCTTTGCCGCCATTCTGCAAGGCAAGCACGATAATTACGACACGGACACCTTGCGCGCGATTATTCTGGCGAGTGCGGAAGCGACCAGCCAGGACCCCGATGGGCCGTTCCGGTCGAGCCACCGCGTGGTGGCAGACCATTTGCGCGCCGGCGCCTTTCTGATTGCCGATGGCGTGCTGCCTTCCAATGAAGGCCGCGGCTATGTGCTGCGCCGCATCCTGCGCCGCGCCATGCGTCACGCCCATATGATGGGATCGCGTGAGCCGCTGATGCATCGCATCCTGCCATCCCTGATACGGCAAATGGGCACGGCCTATCCGGAATTGGTGCGCGCCGAGGGGCTGATTGCTGAGACCCTAAGGCTTGAGGAAACGCGCTTCCGGTCCCTGCTGGAACGGGGCCTCCATCTGCTGGCGGAAGAAACCGGCAAGCTTGGATCGAAGCAGACCCTGCCCGGTGAGATTGCCTTCCGGCTTTACGATACTTTCGGCTTCCCCCTGGACCTGACACAGGATGCGCTGCGTGGCGAAGGCCGTGCGGTGGATGTGGAAGGCTTCAATGCCGCCATGGCTGAACAAAAGCGCCGCGCCCGCGCCGCTTGGGCCGGCAGTGGGGAAGCGGCGACTGAGAGCCTTTGGTTCGATGTGCAGGAAAAGATCGGCGCCAGCGAGTTTCTTGGCTATTCCACTGAAGTCGCAGAAGGTGAGATCACCGCGCTGGTGGTGGATGGCAAGGTGGTGGACCATGCCGCTGTTGGTGCGGAAGTGGCCGTGCTGCTAAATCAGACGCCATTCTATGCTGAAAGTGGCGGCCAGGTGGGCGATACGGGCGTGATTGTCGCGGGCGATGCCTGCCGCATTGAAATCCGTGATACGCAAAAGAAGCTCGGCAATCTTTTCGTGCATCTGGGCAAGGTTGTGCATGGCGAAGCCAAGCCCGGCATGGCCATCAGTGCGACAGTGGATCATGCGCGGCGTTCGAATATCCGCGCACATCATTCCGCGACGCATTTGCTGCATGAGGCGTTGCGCCGGCGGCTTGGCACGCATGTCGCGCAGAAGGGCAGCTTGAATGCACCGGATCGGCTGCGCTTTGACGTATCCCACAACAAGCCCATGGACGCCGAAGAACTCGCCTGGGTGGAAGCCGAGGTGAATGCCCGTATTCGCGAAAATGCCGAGGTGATCACGCGGCTGATGACGCCGGAAGCGGCGGTGGAAGCTGGCGCCATGGCGCTATTCGGTGAAAAATATGGCGAGGAAGTGCGCGTGGTCGGCATGGGGCATGACCCGGCGGCGACGGACAAGCATGGCGTCTATTCGCTGGAACTTTGCGGCGGGACGCATGTGCGGCGCACCGGCGATATCGGCCTGTTCAAGATCATCGCCGAAGGCGCGGTGAGTGCTGGGGTGCGGCGTGTGGAGGCGGTGACGGGTGATGCCGCACTCGCCTACATCAACGAAATGGAAGAAAGCCTGACGGCGGCGGCGGCGGTGTTGAAGGCGCAGCCGGGCGAATTGGCCGGGCGGATCGCCGCACTTGTCGAGGAACGGCGCAAGCTGGAACGCGATGTGGCGGAGCTGCGCAAGAAGCTCGCGACCGGTGGCGGCGGGGCGGAGATTGAGGAAGTGGCCGGGCTTCGCGTGGCGCTGCGCGATCTGGGCGAAGTGCCGCCGCGCGATTTGAAGGGCCTGGCTGAGGCCATTCTGAAGGGCGGCACCGCTGATGTTGTGGCGCTGATCAGCACGGCGGAAGGCAAGGCGAGCATTGTGGTTGCCGTGGCGGAAGCCGCCAAGGGCCGCGCCGATGCGGTGGCGCTGGTGCGCGCGGCCTCGGCCGCTGTGGGCGGCAAGGGCGGCGGCGGGCGGCCCGATATGGCGCAGGCCGGCGGGCCTGAGGCTGGGAAGGCCGCAGAAGCGCTCGCGGCGGTGAAGGCCGCTTTGGCTGGATGATGCTAAGGGGCGCTGCATAAGGCAGCGCCCCTTAAGCCTCACATCTCACAAAGCGTCAGCGTACGGCCTTCGATCAGCGGCGCATAGGAATCCCGCACCTTGGCAAGGCGCGGGTTCTTGGTGTGCACATCCACCGCCGCGCGATCCTGATAAACCTCACACAGCATGACGCGGCTTTTGTCATGCGCGCCATCCTTGTCGAGCGGTTGCAGCACATCGAAGCGCTCGCAGCCAGGTTCTTCTTGCAGCGTCAGGCGGGCATGTTCGCGGATGATCGCGTCAAAGGCCGCGTGCTGGCCTTCCTTGATCTTGAATTCAACGGCGATGGCGATTTTGGGCATGGGGTATCCTCCTGTTTGTGAAGCTTGTCGTGGTCAGGGAAGTTTAGCGCCGCCGCGCGCTTGCAGGCGGGCAAGCAGATAATCAATCTCCGCAGTGGTTTCCGCCGAAAGCTTGGGGCCGGGCGCGCGTAGCGCTGCATGCGCGATGATGCCGCGCCGCGCCAGCACGTGCTTCCTGATGGCAAGGCCAAGGCCGGGCTGCAATTCGCTGCGGATCAAAGGCAGATGCAAATCAAAAGCGTCTTGCGCCGCGTCGCGCTTGCCTGCCGCCATCAGCGCAATCACCTCCGCCAGCATTTCTGGGAAGGCATAGCCGGTCATGATGCCATCCGCGCCGCGCGCCAATTCCTCCGGCAGGAATTGGCCACCATTGCCGCCCAGGATGCTGATGCGCGGCATCTTGCCTTCCGCTTCCATCTTGCGGATGGCGGAAAGCTTATCCAGGCCGGGATAATCTTCGGCCTTCAGCATCACCAGGCGCGGGTCGGCAGCGGCGCGCGCCACCATGGCGGCGCTGATATGAATGCCGGTCAGTTGCGGGAAATCCTGCAAGACAAAGGGTGCATCGCCGACCGCATCCATGGCCTGCATGATGTAGGACAGTACCGCATCATCGCCCTTCAGGCCCGGCGCGGGCGCCACCATGATGCCCGCCGCGCCCAGATCAAGCGCACCCCGCGCCACCGCGCGCATGCTGGCAAAACCAGGCGCCGAGGCCCCCACCACCACCGGCACACGCCCTGCAACGCGATTGATCACGCGCTTCACGAAGCTGATCGCTTCTTCCTGATCCAGCTTCGGCGCTTCCCCCATCACACCGAGCAGCGTGAGGCCACTCGCCCCCGCAGCCAGAAAGGCATCGGTCATGCGATCCGCACTCGGCAGATCAAGCGCGCCATCGGGCAGGAAGGGGGTGGGCGCAATGACGAAAACGCCCTTTGCATTTCTGGTGAGCATGGCGGGGTCCTTAAATCTGTCGCATAGCATAGAACAAGCCGCTGACCTCGCCCAGGCTTGACGCTTGGGCGAAAGCCCCATCCCATGACAGTCCAACGCGTCCGCCAAGGAACACCCCATGTCACAGCATCAGGTACAGCATTACCTGGCCGTCCGAGAGGATTGGCTCGCCGCGCGGCAGGAAGAAATCCTGGACCCGGCGCAGCCTATCATTGACCCGCATCACCACCTTTGGGATCGGCCCGGTTGGCGCTATTTGCATGATGAATTTCTCGCCGATCTGCAAAGCGGCCATAACGTCAAGGCAACAGTTTATGTGCAGGCGCGGTCCATGCATCGCGCTGTGGGGCCTGAAGCCCTGAAACCGGTGGGCGAGACGGAATTCGTCGCCGGTATTGCGGCCATGTTCGCCAGCGGCATTTATGGCGATATTGCCGCCAATGCCGGGATTGTCGGTTATGCGGACCTGACGCTGGGCGAAGCTGTACAGCCCGTTCTGGAAGCGCATATCGCTGCTGCCGGGGGCAGGTTTCGCGGCATTCGCCATATCGCCACCTGGGACCCGGACCCCGCCATGCTCAATCCGGCCTATACGCCGGCGGAAGATATGATGGATAGCAGCGCCTTTCGCGCTGGCTTCGCAGCCCTTGGGCGCAATGGGCTTTCTTTTGATGCCTGGATTTATTTCCACCAAATCCCGCGCCTCGCGTCATTAGCGCGCGCCTTCCCGGAAATCCCGATCGTGCTTGATCATTGCGGCGGGATTCTTGGTATTGGGCCTTATACGGGCAAACGGGATGAGGTCTTTGCCACCTGGTCGCGCAACATGGCGGAATTGGCGCAATGCCCGAATGTCATGGTGAAGGTCGGCGGGCTTGGCATGCGCCTGCCGGGCTTTGGGCTGGAAGCGGGCGCGATCGCGCCATCATCCGAAGAATTGGCGCAGCATTGGCGCCCCTGGATGGAACGCTGCATTGAACTATTCGGCACGCAGCGCTGCATGTTTGAGAGCAATTTCCCGGTGGATAAGGGCGGCTATGGCTATGCGGCTGGCTGGAATGCCTTCAAGCGCATCGCTGCCGGCGCCTCGGCCGAGGAAAAGGCCGACCTGTTCTGGCGGAGTGCCGCGCGATTCTATCGGTTGCCGCAGTTTCTGTGAAAGGCGTCGGGCGGCGCCAATCAGAACAGCTTTGGCCAGCGCGCCGTGCGGTTGCGTTCCTGCTCGGCGGTCAGTTCGTAAGGCCCGTCACGGACATTATTGTAAGGGGGGGTCGCCACCGGCGGCGTGGTCCAGCAATCCACCTTGCCGAGGCTCCGGGTACAGATCGGCTGCACGGGCGGCGGCGGGTCTGAAGCGCAATAGGTCTGGCCCTTGGCGAGCCGAACATAAGAACAATCCTCGCCCGTCAGCAGCGATACCACCGTATCCCCGACCCCGCGCTGCATCGTGATCAAGGACGCACCTTCAATTGCCGCTGGAATGGCCAGCAAGGGCGCGCCGGGGGCTTGCACGCCATTGCAGCCGGCCAGCAGCAATAAAAGGGCGCAGAGGGGGCGGAAGAACTGCATTTCGGCAAGAGACGCCAAAAAAGTTAATGAATTACAAATTTTCTCCTAAAATTATTACCAGAACCCCCCATACCCCAAAAACTCCCCGTTTGACCGCCGCCGCGATAGGCCTTAGCCCTGCGCCAAACGTCACGATGTTTGAGGACCGCCTTGCCCGATATTTTTGACGAGGTTGCGGAAGACCTCCGCGCTGAACGCGCCCGCCGGCTTTGGAAGCGCTACGGGACCTTGGTCTTGGGCGTGCTTGTCTTCGTACTGGCCGGCGTTGGCGCCCATCAAAGCTGGCGCTGGTATGAAGCGCGAGAGGCTGAGAAGGCCGCCATCGCCTTCATGGCCGCCCATCGGGCTGCCGAGGCCGAGGGGGCGGACCTTCGCGCCATGGCCCAGCGTTTTGAAGAAGCGTCGCGTGGCGCGCCGGCTGGCTATCGTGATCTGGCGCGGCTGCGCGCCGCCGCGCTCAAGGCCGAAACTGGGGATTTGGCGGAAGCGCTCCGGCTTTATGATGCCATCGCTGCCGATAGCAGCGCCGATCCGCTTTATCGGGATTTGGCGTCGCTGCTTTGGGTGATCCGGTCGCTCGATCAGGGGGATCCGGCAATGCTGGCCGCGCGTATCACGCCGCTGACGCGCCCCGATTCGGCCTGGAATGCCTCGGCGCGGGAAGTGGCTGGCTTGATTGCGCTCCGTGCCGGCAGACGGGACGAAGCGCGGCAGGCCTTTCAGGCACTGGCCGCGGATGTCACGGCGCCGCGGGGCGTCCGCGAAAGGGCGCAACGGCTTGCAACGGGGCTTGAAGGATGACGGGGCGGGATATTTCTCGGCGCGCCTGGCTGCTGGGATCGGCCGGGTTGCTGGCTGGCTGCGAGACGCTGGACAGTATTTTTGGTGAGCGTCGCGTGAAGATTGTCGGTGAACGTAAGCCGGTGCTGACGCTGCCGGACCGCACCGTTGAAGCGGATGCGGAGGCGCGCGGCCTTTCCATCGCGCTGCCCGCCCAGGAAACGCGCAGCCTTTGGCCTCAGCTTGGCGGGGCGGCGAGCCATGCGGGTGGGCATATCGCGCTTGGCACAAATCTGCGTCAGGCATGGTCCGCAAGCTATGGCACAGGCACATCCTTTCGCCGCCGTGTTGTGGGCGGGCCTGTTGCCAGCGCGGATCGCGTTTTTATGGGCGATGCGGATGGCTTTGTATCCGCCTTCGATATCGTTAATGGCGCGCGGCGCTGGCGGGTGGATACGCGGCCAGAAAATGAACGTGGCGATGGTGGTGGCGCCGGCGTGATTGTGGAAGGCGATACGGTTTTTGTCGCAACCGGGCTTTCTGAAGTACTGGCGCTTTCGGCTGCGGATGGTTCGGTGAAATGGCGCGTGCGTCTGCAGGCGCCGATGCGGGGCGCGCCTTCCTTCGCTAATGGCCGGATTTTCGTGACTTCCCTGGACAGCACGCTGGTGGCGCTATCGGCCGAGGATGGCAAGGTCCTTTGGCGCTACCGTGCATTGGCTATCCCGACCGTACCGCTTGGCCTGCCGCCGCCGGCCATTTTGGGTGAGACAGTGGTGGCAGGTTTTCCGACGGGCGAGATTCTTGCTTTCCGCGCCAATGACGGCCGCGTGATCTGGAGCGACAGCTTGGCCGCCGCAGGCGCTGCCAGCTTGGCTGATGTGGGCAGTGTGCGCGCCGCGCCGGTAATCTCTGGCAATAATGTGATTGCCATTGGCATGGGCGGTGTTGGGCTTTCGATTGATCTGCGTGCGGGCCGGCGCATTTGGGAACGCGAATTCGGTGGCACGGAAATGCCCTGGGCCGCGGGCGAATGGGTGTTTGGCGCGACCGATTCTGGTGAAATGGCCGCCCTGCAGCGTGAAACGGGCTTGGCACGCTGGGCGGTTTCGCTCCGCCCACCGGCGCAGGGCAATCGGGCAGCGCCGCTGTTGCAACTATCCTCTCCGATACTGGCGGGTGGGCGGCTTTTCGTTGGCACCAGCCTGGCCGAGCTTGTTTCGCTTGATCCATCAAATGGCGATGTGCTGGCGCGCCAGCGCCTGCCGGGGGCGCTTTCCTTGCCGATGATGGCGGTGGGTGGGCGGCTGATCCTGGCGACCGATGATGGCAGCCTGATTGCCTTTGCGGGCGATGGCTGATCAGAAGGGTCTTATGCAGCCTGTCATTGTCATTCTGGGCCGGCCCAATGTCGGCAAATCCACGCTGTTCAATCGGCTGGCGCAGCGTAAGATCGCTTTGGTGCATGACACGCCGGGCGTCACGCGCGACAGGAAGGAAGTGACCGCGCGTATCGCCGGGCGCGATGTGACGCTGGTGGACACTGCCGGGCTTGAGGAAGCGCCGCCCGATACCGTGCCAGGGCGCATGCGCGCGAGTTCTGAGGCCGCCTTGCGCAATGCCTCACTCGCGCTTTTTGTCATGGATGCGCGCGCTGGCATCACACCCGCAGATCGTGCCTTTGCTGCCTGGCTCAGGCGGAGCCGCGTGCCGGTGCTTGTTGTTGCGAATAAGGCAGAAGGTCGCGCTGGCACGACCGCCGCCATGGAAGCCTTTGAATTGGGGCTCGGCGATCCCGTGCCTGTCAGCGCCGAACATGGCGATGGCTTCGGCAATCTGCATGATGAAATCGCCGCCAAGCTTGGCCCGCTGCCAGAGGATGAGGCAGAGGAAGAAGATAAAGAACGCCCGCTGCGCCTCGCGATTGTGGGCCGCCCCAATGCCGGCAAATCAACGCTGTTGAACGCGCTGCTTGGCGAAGACCGCATGATTACCGGCCCTGAGCCCGGCCTGACGCGCGATGCTGTTGCCGTGCAATGGCGCGACGCGACCGGCGGTGAGGTGCGCTTGGTGGATACGGCTGGCATGCGCAAGAAAGCCCGCGTGCAGGAAACTTTGGAGCAGATGTCCGTCGCCTCCACCCTTGCCGCGCTTAAGGAAGCGGAAGTGGTGGTCCTGGTCTTGGATGCGCTGCTTGGCATGGATGAACAGGATTTGCGCATTGCCCGCCTTGCGGAACGCGAAGGCCGCGCTTTGGTAATCGCGCTCAATAAATGGGATGCGGTGGAAGATCGCAACGCAGCGCGCCGGCGTGTGGAAGACGCGCTGATGACATCGCTGGCGCAATCCAAGGGTGTCACTGTGGTGCCGCTGTCCGCAGCGACCGGGCGCGGGGTGGATAAGTTGATGCCCGCGGTGCGCGCTGCCTATGCGCTCTGGAACCGCCGTATCCCGACCGGGGAGGTCAATCGTTGGTTTGAAGCCGCACTCGCCCGGCATCAGCCGCCGCTGGTGGATGGCAAGCGGATCAAGCTCCGCTACGCGACCATGCCAAAGGCGCGCCCGCCGACCATGGTGATTTTCGGCACGCGCGCCGATGTGCTGCCGGAGGATTATCGGCGCTATCTGGTCAATTCCTTCCGTGATCATTTCACCATGCCTGGCGTGCCGATCCGGCTGCAATTGCGATCCCCGCGCAACCCCTATGCCGAGGATGAGGGCTGATCTTTCGTTCGCGGCGAAACGCGCTTAGGGTTCTTACGCTTGACAGGGTGATGTTGCGCGCATGATTGCCGATACGGCCAAGAAGCTTCTGTACCTGGCCCTTGGGGCCATGTTTGTGCAGCAGACCTTTGCTTCCATCGGTCGCACCCTGCCGCTGGTCATCGCGCCCGCCATTATCGAGGATTTGCACTTAGACCCTGCCTTGGTCGGGGTTTATGTCGGTGCGGCAGCGCTTGCTTCGCTCGTGTTCCAGCTTGGCTGTGGCAGTTTCATCATCCGCTACGGCGCACTGCGGATGAGCCAGGTGGCGCTGGTGTTCCTCGCTGCCGGCATGGCCTTAGCGGCGGCGGGGCCTTTGGTGTTCTTTCTGATCTCGGCGATCATCGGCGGCGGTGGCGCGGCAACCTCCACACCCGCGAGTTCGCATCTTCTTGGGCGCTATTCTCCGCCCAAGCAGGCGCCCTTGGTTTTTTCCATCAAGCAAACGGCAGTGCCGGCAGGGCTTTTGCTGGCGGGGCTGCTTGGTCCCCTTATGACCTTGTATTGGGGTTGGAGCGGCGCGCTATTGGTGACGGCAGGCGCCTGCTTTCTGTTCGCCGCGATGCTGGAACCGCTGCGGGGCGAGTTCGACTCGGACCGCGTGCCAAGCCGCAGTTTTCATTTTTCCGATTTTCGCACCACGCTTACATCCGTATTACGCGCCAAGGATTTGCGCGAATTGTCGCTGGCCTGCTTTGCCTTCAATGGGCTGCAAACCGCCTTCACGAGCTACTACGTGCTGTATCTGACGGCGCTGAATTATGATCTGGCAACGGCGGGGTTGATGTTTGCCATTGCCATGGTGATCGCCGTGCCAATGCGCATTTTCTGGGGCTGGCTTGGCAGTGGCCGGGTTTCGCCGCGCCGCATTATGGCGGGGCTTTCGCTTGGCATGGCGGCCAGCGCCGTGTTGATGAGCCTCTATGGCGCGGATTGGCACCCGCTACTGATTGCAATCATCGCAACAGGCATGAGCGCCACTGCCATGTCCTGGCATGGCGTTTTGCTGTCTGAGGCAGCGCGGCTTGCGCCGCCCGGCATGCGCGGTGCGGCGACGGGGGGCGTGCTGTCCTTCGGCCAAGTGGGCGCCTTCATCCTGCCCGTGATCTATGCGGCGCAGCTTGCCGTGACCAATAGCCATGGCATCGGATTTATCCTTTGTGGCCTACCGGCGCTGGTGGTCGGGATTGTGATGTGGCGGGATTCGCGCCGAGGCGCCTGATCACGCCCCAAAACCACGCCCGGGCACGGAAGCCAGCAGGGCTTGCGTATAGGCATGGCGCGGCGCTTCAAACACTTGCGCGATTGGGCCGTGTTCCACGACCTCGCCATCCTTCATCACCGCGACCAGATCACAAACCTGCGCTGCCACGCGCAGATCATGCGTGATGAAGACAATGGAAAGCCCAAGCCTTGCGCGCAAATCCGCGAGCAGCTTCAAAACCTGCGCCTGCACCGATACGTCAAGCGCCGAGACTGGTTCATCGGCTACCAGCACTTCCGGTTCCATTGCCAGCGCACGCGCAAGCCCAATGCGCTGGCGCTGACCGCCGGAGAATTCATGGGGGAAGCGGTCTGTCGCCGACGGATCAAGCCCGACCAGCGCGAATAATTCGCGCGCTTTCGCCATGGCAGCATCGCGCGCCATGCCATGGATCATCGGGCCTTGCGCCACTAATTCCCCTGCGCGGCGGCGTGGATTGAGCGAGGCATAGGGGTCCTGAAACACCATCTGGATGCGTCGTGCGGCCTGGCGCGCCTCGCGCTTTGGCAAATGCAGCAGATCAACACCATCCAGGCGAATGCTACCGCCATCGGCGCGCACCAGCCGCGTGATGCAACGCGCGAGGGTGGATTTGCCGGAACCTGACTCGCCCACCACACCAAGCGTGCCGCCCTTGGGGAGAGAGAGCGTAACATCCCGCACCGCATGGGTTTCACGCCGCCGCCGCGCGAATAGCCCGCCGCTGCGATAGGTTTTCTGCACGCCCTCCAACACCAGAATGGCATCGCTGGAAATTGGCCGCGGTGCCGGGGCTTTCAGCGGTGGCACGGCAGCGATCAGCGCCTTGGTGTAGTCATGCTGGGGTGCATGCAGCACATCACGCGCCGGCCCCTGTTCCACCAAAAGCCCATGCTGCATGACCGCCACGCGATCAGCGATCTCCGCCACCACGCCGAAATCATGCGTGATGAACAGCACCGCCGTACCCTTGCGCTGCTGCAAATCGCGGATCAGCGCCAGGATTTGCGCCTGGGTCGTGACATCCAAGGCCGTGGTCGGTTCATCGGCAATCAGGACCACAGGATCAAGCGCCAAGGCCATGGCAATCATGGCGCGCTGGCGCTGCCCGCCTGAGAGTTCATGCGGGAAGGCGCGCGCGGCCTCGGCCGGATGCGGGATGCGCACTTCCTCCAGCAGTGCCAGCACGCGGGCTTCGATTTCAGCCTTGTTCAGGCTGGTATGGATACGAAACATCTCGGCGATCTGATCGCCAATGCTGCGCAAGGGATTGAGGGCAGTCATGGGTTCCTGGAACACCATGGCAATGCGGGCACCACGTAGCGCGCGCATGGTTGCCTCATCCGCGCTGGCGAGGTCCTTGCCTTCAAACTGGATGGCACCGCCCGTGATACGCACATTGCCGGGCAGCAGGCGCATGATAGCACTCGCCATCATGGATTTGCCCGAGCCACTTTCACCGACCACGCAAAGGATCTCGCCCGCCTTCAATTCCAACGAGACCTGGCGCAAAGCCTCTGGCCGATCCGCCCCGCGCGGCAGCGCGACCGTGAGGCCATTGACGGAAAGTACCGCGCTCATCGGCCTTTCAGCCTTGGGTTCAAAGCGTCATTCAAACCCTGCCCAACCAACGAAACCGCCAGCACCGTCAGCAATATCGCAATGCCCGGAATGGCCGAGACATACCATTGCACACGCAGCACATCGCGCCCGAGCCCGATCAGATTGCCCCAGGAAGCGACATTGGGATCGGATAGCCTGAGAAACGCCAAAGCGCTTTCCAGCAATATCGCCACCGCCATGACAACGCTGGCATAGACAATCACGGGTGGCAGCGCATTGGGCAGGATTTCGCGGAAAATGATCCGCCCATCCCCCATGCCAAGCCCACGACAGGCTTGGACGAATTCGCGGTTGCGCAACGTGAGAAACTCAGCGCGCGTCAGCCGCGCCGTGGCGGGCCATGACACCACACCGATGGCGACGACGACGGTGGTGAGTTCCGACCCGAAGATCGAAACCAGCACGAGCAGCAAAAGGAAATTGGGCAGGGTCTGAAATGCCTCGGTCAGCCGCATCAGCACATCATCCACCACGCCGCCATAATAGCCCGCGATGGCGCCAATCACGATGCCGATGACAACAGCGATGGAAGTCGCCACCAGGCCAATCAGCAGCGAAACTCGTGCGCCGTGGAAGATTTGTGCCGCAATATCGCGCCCGGAATTATCCGTGCCCAAGGGAAAGCGCGGATTGGCGCCTGGCCATTGCAGCGGCCGGCCGGCGAGTGCGAGCGGGTCTCTTGGAAAGAACCAATCCGCCGTCAGCGCCATGATGATAATCGCGATCAGCAGCAAAAGCCCAATACCCGCTGCCGGGTTGCGCAAATAGGCCAGCGCAAAACGCTTGAGCGCCGCCATCAGGGCGCTCCCCCGGTGCCGATGCGCGGATCAAGCCGCGCATAAAGCAAATCCACCAGGAAATTCACCGCAATGACCAGCAGAGCAGAGATGAACACGATGCCAAGCAGCGTATTCAAATCCCGCTGCACCACCGCTTCATAGGCAAGCCGCCCAAGACCCGGCAGGGAAAAGACGCTTTCCACGACAACTGAACCACCCAGCATGGTGCCGGCCTGCAGGCCGATCAGCGTCACCATGGGCAGCATGGCATTGCGCAGAACATGGCGCAGCATCACGCGGGTTTCATCCAGGCCCTTGGCGCGCGCCGTACGCACGAAATCGAGCGTGAGGACTTCCAGCATGGAAGCGCGCATGATGCGGAGATAAATTGCCAGAAAGATCAGCCCGAGGGTAAGCGTGGGCAGCACCAGATGTGCAGCGATGTCTCGTAGCCGCGCAAAGCCCGTGAGGCCCGAGGCGATATCCTCAAATCCGCCGGCGGGCAGCCATTGCAGATGAACGGAAAACAGCACAATGGCCATCAGCCCGAACCAGAAGGAAGGGGTGGCGTAGAAAATCAGCCCAAGCGTGGAAATCACGGTATCAGGCCAGCCATTCACGCGCTTCGCGGCCATCACGCCCAAAACCAGGCCCACGAAAAAGGCGAAGGAAAGTGCGGCTGTCATCAGCGCAAGGGTCGCGGGCAGGCGTTCAAAAATCACGGTTGCGACGGGCTTGCCGTAAATGGCTGAGAAGCCAAGGTCGAAGCGGATCAGCCGCCACAAATAATTGCCAAGCTGCGCCGGGATGGAAAGATCAAGCCCGTAGAAGCGGCGCAGTTCCTCGGCCAGCGCGGCATCACCGCCGCCACCCATCTGCGCAATCAGCGCATCCACGGTGTCGCCAGGCGCCAATTGCAGCAGCAAGAACATGCCCGCCAGAATGATCAGCAGCGTCGGCAAGGACGCCGCCAGTCTCCGGGCAGCGAGGCTCAATACCCGCATCAGAAATCAGGCGCGCGTCAGGAAGCGAGCCAGAGATCGTGCCAGGATGAAGACGCCCAGCGCGGCGTATTGGAATGATTGCGCAGGCGCCGATTGATGACGGAGACGAAAATCTGTTCGATCGGCATCCAAAGCGGCAATTCCGTATTCGCCCGGCGGACGAAATCGGCATAAAGCGCCTTGCGCCGCGCCGGGTCCAATTCGGTCGCGGCAGCGTCAATAACGCGGTCCGTTTCGTCATCCGTCCAGCCCCATTGATTGGTCCAGGGTGCGCCGCGCGGCTGGCCGGAACGATACCAGACGGTGGTGGAAACGGCAGGGTCGTTGCGATACTGGTGCCAGCCGGTCGCGAGATCGAAATTCCAGTCATTATAGACGGTGCGTAGGAACCCCGCCGCATCCAGGCGGACGATTTCAACGCGGATGCCGACCTCATTCAGCGATTGCTGGATGAAGGTGGACCATAGCGCGATATCCTCACCCCAGGGGGCTGGCGTCAGGCGCAGATTGAAGCGCACGCCGCCGGCACCGCGACGATGCCCGGCTTCATCCAGCAGGCGGTTCGCCTGGGCGCGGTTGAAGGGGTGTTGCGGCATATTCGCTGGATAGAAATCGGGTGAGGTGGTGGGGATCGGTCCCGTGCCAACCTTGGCGAAGGGACCCAGGAAGTTTTCGATGAAGAAGGGGATGTCCAGCGCATGCGCAATAGCGCGGCGCACGCGGATGTCGGCCAGGATCGGGTTGCGGAAATTGAATTCCAGCGTATTCGTCCGCGCATTGCCTTCATTGCCGCGTGTGGTCACTTCAAAGCGCGGGTCGCGGCCAAGCCGCGTGAAATCGGCGATGGAAAGGGCAGAGAAGGGGCTGAACAGCAATTGCCCTGATTCCATCTGCGCCGCTGCCGCCGAACGGTCTGACACCACACGCCAGACCACGCGGTCCAGATAGGGCAGATTGTTGCGCCAGTAATTCGGATTGCGATCAGCGATGATGAATTGCCCGCGTTCATATTGCACAAAGCGGAAGGGGCCGGTGCCCATCGGCGCCGTATTCGCGGGGTTCTGGCGAATGTCGGTACCTTCATAAATATGCTTCGCGGAAACATAGCCAAGATCAGGCAGGGCGCGCAGCAGCAGGTTCAGCGGCATGGGGCGGCTGTAGCGGAAGACCGCGGTATGCGCGTCTGGCGTGTCCACCGCATCCAGGAACAATTGCAGTGTCGTGCCGTAATTCAGGATCTTCTTCCACATCTCCATGGCGGTGAATTGCACATCCGCCGAGGTGAAGGGCCGCCCATCATGCCAGGTGACACCCTGACGGAGCTTGAAGGTGATGGTCTTGCCATCCGGTGCCGCTTCCCAGGATTCCGCAAGGCAGGGCGCGGGATTGCCGGCGGCATCCAGATCCACCAGCGGTTCCTGGATTTTACCGCCGACAATATAGACGCCGGTGGAAGCCTGCAGGCTTGGGTTCAGGATGCGCTGTTCGGTCGGGAAATGCACCGTCATGATGCCGCCCCGGCGCGGCTGTTCCTGCGCAAAAGCGGCTTCAGGTGCCACGACATTGGCGGCCAAGGCGGCGGAGGTCAGCAGCAAGGCCCGGCGGTTCATGTCCATCGAAATCACCCTTTCTTCCAGTGTTCGGAACAGGATTGCGGCTTGCGGGCGGGTGCGTCAATCGCTGGTGGAATGACGCGGTTTTTTACCTCCCGATCAGCGCCCCCGCAGATGAATTCATCCCCATGGCTTGCCGCGCGAAGAAATTCTTGAGCCGCGGCATGCGGTCCACCGCAGCAATGCCAAGCCGTCGCGCGATGCGAATGGGGGCGATGTCATTGGCGAAAAGCCGCTCAAGCGCATGGGTGGCACCCAGCATGAGCAGGCTATCCGGTCGTCGCTTCGCCTGATAGCGCGCGAGCAAAGCGCCATCGCCCGGATCGGCGCCCTGCGCCACCGCCTCAATCACCAATTCGGCCAAAGCATCCACATCGCGAAAGCCAAGATTGAGCCCCTGGCCGGCAATTGGGTGAATGCCATGCGCCGCATCCCCCACCAGCGCCATCCGCGTATCCACATAGCGCGCGGCATGCATGGCCGAGAGCGGATAGGACCAGCGCCGGCCAATCGGCTTCACGGAGCCCAAATGCCCGCCCAAGCGCCGCGCGATTTCCCGCCCATAGGCGACATCATCCATGGCAAGGCACCGTTCAGCGATGGCGGTCTTGTCGGTCCAGACAATGGCGCTGACATGGGGGTGCTCAGGCAGCGGCGGCATGGGCAATTGGGCGAAGGGGCCATGGGGCAGGAATTGCTCAAGCGCCATATTGCGATGCGGCTTTTCATGCGCGATGGACCCGACAATGCCCATGCAATGGTAGTCCAGCCGGGAAACCCGGATGCCGGCAGCGGCCCTAAGCGGGCTATTGCGCCCCTCGGCGCCCACCACCAGCCGGGCGCGGAAGCTGGCGCCGCATGAAAGCGTGATGGTGGCACCATCGGCATCCCGCGTGACCTCGGCTTTTGCAGGGGCATGGACCGTCAGATTGGCCAATTGCGGCAAATGGGCATTGAGCGCGATGCGAAGCGACCGTGCCTCCACCATCCAGCCAAAGGGATCATCGCCCAGCGCCGCATGGTCGAAATGGAGCGAGAGCGGGGAGGGGGCCTCGCCCGGCCTGCCATCGGCTACACGAATGCCAAGGATGGGGCAGGGGTCCACGGGCAGCCTTGCCCAAACGCCAGCAGCTTCCAGCAAGCGCTTGGAGGTCAGGGCAATGGCATAGGCGCGGCCATCAAAGGCCGGCATCTCCATGGGCGGCAGGGGGGCGGCATCAACCACCGCGGTTCTGACCCCTGCGCCAGCCAAGCGCGCAGCCAAGGTGGCGCCAACGGGGCCGGCACCCACCACACAAACATCAACATCCTGGGAAGCGATCATGGGCGCAGTCTACCGGGGCTGGTGGGGGGCACCAAGTGCTAAAACGCGCACCCAGGACATGATTAAAAATAGGGCATATGGCGTTTTTGTCGGCGAAAAACCTGCGCTGACCGCCCAAATCCAGCGCATTTCCGCCCTGTCAGGCTGGCACAGGATTTGGAAACCGTTCCTCCACGCGGGGGTCGGTTCCCGCCCAGAGAGAGGAACGGAAAGCGCGATGAAACTTGTGATGGCTGTCATCAAGCCCTTCAAGCTCGATGAAGTGCGCGAAGCACTGACCCCGCTTGGCGTGCAGGGGCTGACGGTGACGGAAGTAAAAGGGTTTGGCCGCCAGAAAGGCCAGACCGAAATCTACCGCGGTGCGGAATACCATGTGAGCTTCCTGCCCAAGGTGAAAATCGAAGTGGCCGTGCCGGCCGAGATGGTGGATGCGGTGGTGGAAGCCATCTCGTCCACGGCGCGCACCGGCAAGATCGGCGATGGCAAGATCTTCGTCATGGATGTGGAACGCGCTTTGCGCATCCGCACCGGTGAGACCGACGAATCCGCGCTGTGAGCCCGAATTTTGCAACATCTGACCAGAAGGGAAAACCCATGAGGTTCCTTGCTCGCTGCGGGATGGCCGCGGCTTTTCTTGGCCTGGCCGCCGCACCCGCCTTTGCCGGGGATGAGGCGAAGGTGGATACGGGTGATGCCGCCTGGATGCTGGTGAGCACCGCCTTGGTACTGATGATGACAGTGCCTGGTGTTGCGCTGTTTTACGCCGGCATGGTGCGCAAGAAGAATGTGCTTGCCACCATGATGCAGTCCTTTTCCATTTGCGCGCTGGTTTCTGTGTTGTGGATGGTGGCGGGCTATAGCCTTGCCTTTGGTGAGGGCAATGCCTGGATCGGCGATTTCTCTCGCTTCTTCCTGGGCGGCTTGGCCGAGAATTGGGACAAGCCCTTTACGCTTGGGTCAGGCGATGCGGCAGTGGCGACCACCATTCCGGAATCGGTCTTCCTTATGTTCCAGATGACCTTCGCCATCATCACCGGTGCGCTGATCACGGGTGCGGTGGCGGATCGCATGAAGTTCTCCGCGCTGCTGGTGTTTATTGGGCTTTGGACGCTGCTGGTCTATTCCCCGGTTGCGCATTGGGTCTGGCATCCGAGTGGTTGGATTTTTGAACTCGGCGCGCTGGATTTTGCCGGCGGCACCGTGGTGCATATCAATGCCGGCGTGGCGGGGCTTGTCGCCGCGATCGTGCTTGGCAAGCGTGTTGGCTACGGTTCGGACAATCTTTCGCCCTATAACCTTGGCTTCGCGGTGATTGGCGCGGCGCTGCTGTGGGTGGGTTGGTTCGGCTTTAATGCCGGCTCCGCGCTTGGGTCTTCTGGCGGTCGTGCGGGCATGGCCATGCTGGTCACGCAAATCGCGGCGGCAGCGGCGGTACTGTCCTGGCTGGCGGCGGAATGGATCGGGAAGGGCAAGCCTTCCGTCCTGGGCGCGATTTCCGGCGCGGTATCGGGCTTGGTAGCCATTACGCCGGCGGCGGGTTTCGTGCTGCCGGGTAGCGCGCTGATCATCGGCCTGGTTGCTGGCGTTGCCGGTTACTGGGGTGCCACGGCGCTGAAGCGCGCACTTAAATATGACGACAGCCTGGATGCCTTTGGCGTGCATGGCGTTTGCGGCATTGTGGGTGCCTTGCTGGTGGGCTTGCTGGCCTATGGGCCGCTTTCCGCCACCACGGCGCTGCCGGAAGGTTCGTCAGGCGGGATGGAGCAATTCATTAAGCAGGTGATCGCCGTTGCCGCCACCATGGCCTATACCGCGATTGCAACTTGGATCCTGCTCAAGATCACCGATGTCATCGTTGGTCTGCGCGTGACCGAGGAAGAGGAACGCGAAGGGCTTGATGTTGCCCTGCATGGTGAGCGGATCAACTGATAGTCGCGGTAATGCGCCAAACAGAAGCCGCGCGGGGTGCATCCCGCGCGGTTTTTTGTTTGATCAGGCGGGGCCGATCAGTAATTTTGTGCGTGGGGTTGTTGAGAGCTTCTGTGGCGAGAAAAGCATCGCCGCCCAGTGCCGCTGTGACGCCATCACCGAGAACCCGGACATCCTTGGTCCGAGGCGTTTTTGGATGCTGTTAAGCGCCGCTGCCCAGCGAGATAGCCCGCAGGGCCACCAGGTCGTGTTGCGTTCACATGTGTTCACGCCACCCGCTCTATCTCGTTGTTTTTTCGAGCATCGTCACGCTTTCAGATTTTCCATCTGAATGCGATCTGCTTGTCTTATCGCTTTTCCGGCCGATTGAAAGAGAAAGGAACCGCTGAGAGGAGGTTCTGTCCTCCCCTCAGCGGCGAGAGACGGATCTTGGGTCTACTGGCCGTTTGACGGGCCGAGTTAGAATTTGATCGCCCTCGTCATTTCCCTCAGGCCTGAACGGATACCAGGGGTTTAGCCCCGGGTGCTCAAGCGCTGCGACTGTACCGAGGGCCTTGGCCCTCGGCGCAGAACTCATTCAGGTTGATAGTTGACACTGCGCAGCAATTCGGTCGCGCGTTTGATCTCGCTGGAAATGAATTGGCGCGTTTGCGGAATGGATTCTGTCACGGGTTCCAGCACTTGGCTTTTCAGGCGCTCCGCTATGGCGGGATCGCGCATGGTTTCCTGCATCAGCGTATTGACGCGTTCGCAAATCGCCGCGGGCGTTCCCTTGGGCGCCCATACTCCGTACCAGCTTTGAAATTCAAAGCCTGGCAGGCCGGCTTCCGCCATGGTCGGTACATCCGGTGCCAGTTGTGAACGCTGACGCGTTGCAATGCCAAGTGCACGTACGCGACCATCGCCGGTGGAAGGCAAAAGGGCAAAGGAGTTATCGATCAATAACGGAATATTGCCTGCCATCACATCAGTCAGCGCCGGCTGTGTTCCGCGATAGGTGACCATATCAAGATCGAGCCCAGTGCGACGATTGAATTCGATGGTGGCCAAGTGGCTGGCAGCGCCGAGGGAGGAGATGGCGATATTCCATTCCTTAGGCTTTGCGCGGGCAGAGGCAATAACCTGTTCCAGCGTACGTTCTGGCCGGCTGCCGGAAATGACCATCACAAGCGGCGCCTGCGCGGTTCGTGCCATGACTTCCAGATCCGTCTCAGGATCGAATTTCGCATTGCGCAATACAAGTGGCATAACTGCCGTGTTGAAGGCAGACGCCAGTAAGGTATAGCCATCAGGCGGCGCTTGCAGCACTGCATTTGTGCCGATCAAACCAGCGCCACCAGTGCGGTTCTCCACCACGGCTGTTGCCCCCAAACGATCACTCAGTCTTTGGGCAGTCAGGCGCGCCAAGGCATCATTTGCAGCGCCGGGGGGCCAGGGGCAGATGACGCGCAAGGTGCGCCCCGCCTGTGGCCAGGTTTCCTGGGCACGCAGGAGCGATGGTGTGGCGAATGTCGCAAAGCCTGCAGCGATGATAGTTCGGCGTGTTGTCTTCATGGTGTCCCTATCCTTTCAACAATGCGGTTGTTTCTTCCTGGGTAAGCGGCAGCATTGGCGGGCGCATGCGCTACCAGCCATCATCCTTCAATTTCCTATCGGCATGACCTTTAACGACGGCATTTTCACAAAGCGGGAAGCCTTTTTGGATGCGGCAATTATCACCGGAAAACTATTCGCTTCCCCGGTTGTACCCAGCAAGGCGATACCGTCGCAGCCTTCAGCCAGCAGGCGATGGCAATGCGCAACGAAGCGCGTATGGTCGGGCAGCAAATCCGCATCAAGTGGCGTGAGTGCGGCGGAAAAGACACTGCGCGGATGCAGGTTCATGCTCATGCCTGGGCGCTCCGGCTCCAGGCTTCATTGACCCGCACGTATTTGATGGCCTGGCGCCAATAGGTATAGGCAACATGCAAAGTGCCATCGGCGGATTGACATAAGGATGGATAAGAAAATTCCCGGTTCAGCCGGTCCTTCGAGTTGTTGGTCATGCAAAAGCCATCACCAATTTCCAGATGACGACGATGTGGCCAAGTGATGCCACCATCATCGGATACCGCGAGCGTAAGTGGCGCCCGTGGCGCACCCCAGAAGGCTTCGCGCTGACCGGAAGGCGCAGGTGCTGCCTTCTCCTCACCGCCAATATCGTCATAGAGCGAAGCACGACGCCCGGTCGCATCCTGCGCACTGCTTTCATTGTAGCAAAGCGCGATGGCGCCACTGGCCAAGGTCAGCGCCATGACAGAACTATTGTTGTTTGGCAGTGCGGTTGGCCGAGGCGCGCTCCAACTATGGCCCTGGTCATTTGAGATACTGCGATAGACATGATCCGCCCAGCGGCTGCGAAAAAACGCGAGCAAGGTACCATTCAGCCCTGGCACAATGGACATGTGGCAAGTGCCAGTGCTTTCCGGCACCGTGCTTTCCACCCAACTCGCCCCGAGGTCACGGCTAATCAGGACGGAAGAAGTGTCGAGGTTGCCGGTCCAGGCTCCAGCAGGCGGCTTGGTGCAGCGCCAGATTGGTAGCAGCCATTCGCCCCGCGCATTCACCACGATGCGGCTGCGAATAAAGGTGCCAAAGCCGCGCTTCTCTGGGATCAGCGTTTCAATCGGTCCCCAATTTTCGCCGCCATCACGCGAGACGCGACGGCGCACCAGTGCCGTATCCTGATTGCCCCCAAGCTGCGCGGTCCAGAGCAACCAAAGCGCGCCATCCGGTGCGGTGAACAGCATCGGATTTTGTTCTGATCGCGTCGGATCATCTGAAAGCTTTTGCGCTTCCGTCCAGCGCGTGGCACCACGGCGCAGCCGAGAGAAATAAACCGAGATATCCGGGATGCCCTCTTGCGTACCGCCGAACCAGACGCAACCAAGATCGCCATGCGGCAATTCCGTGATGAAGCTTGCGTGGTTCTGCACGCAAGGTGTCGGGATGAAGCATTCCAGCCGCGCCGGATCGCCAGGAACAGGGGCAAGTTCCGCTGGCTTTTCGATGATGCCGCTCATCAGAAGGCTGCCTCATAAAACTGCAAAATACGGTCGCGTGGCAGGTCGCGCGGGTTATTATCCAGCAGGCGGCGAATGGCATGTGCTTCTGTTGCCATAGGCGGCAGGTCATCACGCGGAACACCCAGCTTGGAAAGTCGCATTTCAATGCCAAGCCCTGCGCACCAGCCATAGGCTGCTTCGAATATCGCTACTTCTTGCTGTGCCGCCGTAACGCCAAGCGCCTGTAACACCTGTGCGGTCTTGTCGGCGACTGCCGGCGCGTTGAACGCAAGCGTATGCGGAAAGATCACTGCGCAAGCCAGCCCATGCGCAACATGGTGCCGCGTGCCGAGAGGATAAGCGACAGCATGGCCGGCCGTAGTATTCACTGGCCCCAGGCTATAGCCGCCATAAAGTGAGGCCAGCGCCAGCCCGGCACGCGCTTCGCGGTCGCCACCATCGCGCACGGCGCGCGCAAGATAGCGGCCCACCAGGCGAATGCCCTCAAGCGCATAAAGGTCGATCAGCGGATGCGCCTTGCGGCTGGTGAAGCCTTCAGCGCAATGCGCGAGCGCGTCCACGCCGGTTGCGGCGGTAACGGCGGATGGCACTGTCAGTGTCAGATCCGGGTCCACGACGGCCAGATCCGCCATCATGAAGCGGCTTTGCACCGCAAGCTTGTTCTGCGTGGCAGGGTCCGTCACCAGAGCGCGTGTGCCGGCCTCACTACCCGTGCCCGCTGTTGTTGGAACCTGCGCCAGTAATGCGCGGCGGCCATGCACCTTTTCCGGTCCCACGACATCATGGATGGTCTGGCCGCTGCCGGGCAGCACCGCGACCAGCTTCGCCAAATCCATCGCACTGCCGCCGCCGAAGCCCACCACCAAATCGGGTTTGACACGCTCTGCCATCGCCAGCGCTGCATTCAAGTTGGGAATATCGGGCTCGGGCATGGCTTCACCGAAGACTTCGACCTGGCCGGGCAGTTCCAGCAGGTCAATGCGCTTCGCATTGCTTTTGCCGGTGATGACCAGTGTGCGTGAAACACTGCGTTCCCTGGCCCAGCGGCTAATCAGCGGCACGAGCCCGGCACCAAAATGCAGGCTGGCTGGGCGCGCAATTTCGATTGGGCGCAGCAGGTCGGTCATGCGCTTTTCTCCGTGGCGAGTTGTTCCGCGTATTCGATGGCTTCGATCAGACTGCGTTCGCTGGCGATACCCTTGCCGGCGATATCGAAAGCGGTGCCATGATCAACCGAAGTACGGATCACCGGCAGACCCAGCGTGATATTCACGCCTGAAAGTGCATCCCATTTGCCGGTTTCAGGGTTAACATTGAAGCCAAGTAGCTTCACCGGAATATGGCCCTGGTCGTGATACATGGCGACCACAGCGTCATACTGCCCGGCGCGCAGCTTCACAAAAACCGTATCGCCTGGAACGGGGCCGGACACATGCAGCCCATCCGCATTGGCCTTGGCGATCGTGGGCGCCACCACATCAATATCCTGCCGACCAAAAAGCCCCCCTTCGCCAGCATGCGGGTTTAGTGCCGCGACAGCGATATGCGGCTTCGCAATACCAAGCCGAAGCAACGCATCCTGTGTCAGGTCCAGTACCAGGCGAATGCGTTCCGGCGTGATGCGCTTTGGTACATCTTCCAAAGCGACATGGGTGGTGACGTGACTGACGCGCATATTGCCATGTGCGAGCATCATGACGCTGCCCTTGCGGCCGGTCAGTTCCGCGAGCATTTCGGTATGGCCGGCGTAATGATAGCCGGCATCATTCAGCGCTTCCTTGTTTAGCGGTGCAGTTACCAGCGCTGCCACACGGCCTGTCTGCGCCAAGCGCACGCCCTGTTCTATCGCCAAAAAAGCGAAGCGCCCGCATTCTGGGGAAAGTTGGCCAAGACGGATCGGCGCGCGTTCTTCGCCTGCGGGAAGAAAGGCAAGGGCAGGCCATGCGCCATCGGCGCTGACGATCGGCATTTTCAGTTCCGGCGCGAAGGCTGCGCGCGCCTGTTCCAGCGCCGTGGCATGGCCGATGATCAGCAGCCTCAACGCGCCAGAGGCCAGTTGCGCCGAAAGAGCGCTACAGGCCTTGACGATAATTTCCGGCCCGATGCCGGCGGGATCGCCCATGGTGATGGCAAGATGGCGTTTCATGCCGCAATGCTCCCGCTTGGCAGATGGTTGGCAGCCAGCAGGTCACGCCACAGCGTATCCTGCCCAAAGGCACCGGATTTGGAGATCACAGGCAGTCCGTTCCAGGCACCACCTTGCAGAATGGAACGCGGCACGCCGGGGGTGACAAGGCCGGTGGCAACCAGCCCATCCGCGCCAAGCGCATCGCAGACCGCGCGCAGGGTTTCGCCGCCGGCGACAATCAGCGTGCCGGGGCAGGCCAGGGACCGCAACAGGCCAGCAAAAACATCGGCGATGCGCTGTGCCGCAATGGCGCGTGGTGTGCCATCCGGCAAATTGATGCTGACAAGTGCGGCGCCCGTGGCAAGCTGCTTGACTACACGCGGCGCTTCCGATGCATCGGTGATGCTCAGCCAGGCGCTGCCGCAAGCTACAAGTTGGCGCGCGGTAGCGATCTGATCGGACCCAAAAAGGCCCAATACGGGCGCTTGCAATTTGGTGTCGAAACCCATGCGTGCCTGGGCCGCCAAGGCGCCGGCAAGACCACCGCTACCGGCCCAGAGCACAGGTCCGCGAGCAGTATTGGCGAGCGCTACGATCTGCGCCAGATCCTCATCGCTATCGGCATCGAACCAAGTGATGCCATCGCGCAATGATTGGGCCGGGTAGCCCTGATGAATGACAAGGTTCTCCGCTGACCAATCGGGCATGGCGATGGGCGCATAAGCGCCATCTTCTCGGCGCGCCAATACGCCGCCATCGCGCGTGATCCGGCCCTGCGCCGGGAAGGCTGGGGCCAGTACGCAATGGCGCCAGAAACCAGTGGCCCAGCAGGCTGCGAGTTCCGCCGCGACATTGCCGCGCAACAGGCTATCCAATTTTCGATAAGCGATGTCCGCCCCGACCAGTAACGGCGTGAAGGCGCGCACTGCCTTAATCGCTACATCACGCGTCGCTTCACGCGATCCGCTGGAAAAGGCTGCACTACCC
The DNA here is from genome assembly GCA_020249465.1 of Roseomonas sp. Lineage (GTDB taxonomy): Bacteria > Pseudomonadota > Alphaproteobacteria > Acetobacterales > Acetobacteraceae > Neoroseomonas. The sequence goes on from JADCFP010000078.1 coordinate 74,177, forward strand.
TGCTGCGGTGCGGTATCCCAGTGCACCGGTATCGGGCCACATAGCCCAGCCATTTCCGCCGCTGTATCCAGCGCACCGGTTAGATCATCTGCCAGTAGGCGGAGCACTGGGGCGGTCATCGGGGCAGCCCAATAGCGCCACGAGAAAGCTGCACCGCTCGCGCCAATTCCTGCGCAACCTGCTGCGCATGTGGGGCCGCGAGCGCGGCGAATTCCGCTGCCGGCAATCGGCCACCGCGAATGATCAGGTTGGCGCGGATGACAGGTTTTTGAACAGCAGCGACGGGCCGCTCCCGACTCTTCGAATATTTGGCCGGACTAAAAGGCCACTGCGGTACGATATCGCCGTCCATTCCTGACCTTAATGTTCGAAATACAGAAGCAAACTCGATCTATTTCATGGGTATCGTCAGGTACATTGGCTGTCAATCGCGTCAATGCGATATTTGAAGTCATCAGCCATGATGCCCGTACTACTGGGCACTTTTTGACAGCTGCGCCTTTGGTAATTGCCCAGCTTTTTGTGGAATGCAGTGACATTACAGACCTGGTCTGAAGGCCGGTTGCTGCCATGCCGACATCACCCAATTATCGCCCGGTAACTTTGTTGGTTAGCCACGCTTCAATGGGGCGTGCCGGACCTCATCCCTGATAGCCAAACTGGCGCGGCAGCCAAAGCACCAGATCCGGTATCGCCGTAATTGCGGCCAGAGACAGGATCATCACAACAATGAACGGCAGGCTATCGCGCGTGACGGCACCAATCGAGCTGTCTGAAAGCTTCGCCACAATAAAGAGCAACAGGCCATATGGCGGCGTGACCAGCCCAATCATGATATTGACCACCACCACAACACCAAAATGCACCATATCAATACCGAGTGCTTGCGCTGTTGGGATGAGTACAGGCACCACGACCAATAGGATGGTGCTGCCTTCCAAAAGGCACCCCAGCACCAGCAGCAGAATGTTTACCGCAAGCAGGAACTGCCATTGGGAAAGTTCATAACCTGCCAACAAAACACGTAGTGTTGTTGGAATATTCTCGCTTGTCACAACATAATTGAAGGCGAGCGCACCCGCGATCAGCATGCCAATGGCCGCGGTGGAGCGCGCACTTTCAAGCACTGTGCCATAGGCTTCCCGGAGCGAGAGTGACCGATAAAGCAATGCGGCCACCAGGAAGGCATAGGCTGCCGCAACCGCTGCGGCTTCGGTTGGTGTCATCACACCACCATAAATCCCGCCCAAAAGTATGATTGGCATCAATAAGGCGGGCAGGGCATCCCAGGTCAGCCGGGGCAATTCGCTTAGCGGCACGCGTTCTGCAATTGGGAAACCATGGCGATGCGCCATCCAGCTATTCACGCCCATTTGCGCCAATGCCATGAGCAGGCCGGGGATGACGCCGCCGAGGAAAAGGTAACCGATGGATGCATCCGAAATCAGTGCGTAAAGCACCATGGGAATGCTCGGCGGAATGATTGGCCCGATCACCGCTGTCGCCGCTGTAATGGCTGCGGCATAGCTTGCCGTATAGGCATTGCCGCGGCGCATCATATCAATGATCAACTTGCCGCTGCCTGCCGCATCGGCAATGGCGGAACCCGACATGCCTGCAAAAATCACGCTCTGTACGACGTTCACATGACCAAGACCGCCACGGAAACGCCCGACAAGCAGGTTGCAGAACCGCAGCAGGCGATCTGTCATGCTGCCGGCATTCATCAATGCCGCAGAAAAAATGAAAAGCGGCACTGCGAGAAGCACATAACTGCCGTTCAGCCCATTCAGCAATTGCTCCGCCGCAAGCGACATATCCTGCCCTGAAGCAGCAAGATAGAAAATGGAAGCCGTGATCATGGCAAGCCCTATGGGCAATCCAAGAACTGAAAGCCCAATCAAGGCAATGATACAAATGGCAAAGGCGCTCATGACCGTGCGCCACCCAACGTCCGGAAAAGGGCGCGAACCATAATGGCGACATGGCGAATGATCATGGCGACAGCAAAAATCAAATAGACCGAAAAAGCCCAATCCATACGCAGCCCGAGATAAGCGGAACGCTCAACTTTCATAAAAAACACATAGTCGGCCATGGCTGGCAGTGAATAGGTGAAGACCAGTACCACTGTGCCACTTGCCAAAACATCGAAGGCTCGGCGAATTGGGTCGGGCATGCGGCTATAGATCAGGTCGAAACGAATTTCCTCATCATCGCGCAAAACTAGTGCAGCACCCCAAAGGATTCCCCAAAGCCATGCGAAGGTTGAAACCTCACTGGTCCAACTCAAAGGGGCGACAGTGACATAGCGGGTGAAGATTTGCAGTAGAAAAGCGCCAAACATCACTGCGAGAAGCGCGGCCAGCAGGTTTTCCGCCCGCCGCCGCGCAAAGCCAAGAATGCCGACCAAAAGACCCATCAGCGGATGGCGTTGATTCGCTCTAAAACACCAGCTGGCCAGCTTTGGGACTGGGTAGAAGCCAAATAACGGCGTTGCGCTTCCGCACGGAAAGCAGCGATATTCGGTTCATAGACTTCAAGCCCCTGGTTGCGGAAGAAAGCAATCATCTCCTGTTCCTGCGCCAAGTGGCGCTGCGTACTGGCATCAATCGCCTTATTGACCGCTGCCTGCACCGCGCTGCGTTGGGCATCAGTCAACCCATCCCAAAACCGTGCGGACATGCACAGCATATCATAGGCCACCACATGGCTTGTCAGCACAAATTGGGTGGTCACTTCATGAAACCGCATGGTCCTGCTGGTTGGCAATGGGTTATCCTGTCCATCCACCGTGCCGGTCTGCAAGGCAGTATAGAGCTCCGCAAAGGCAACAGGCGTGGGGCTCGCCCCAAGCGCTTCGCCCAGGAATTGCCAAGTCTCACCAGGTGGCATGCGAAGCTTGATGCCCGCCATATCTGACGGTGTGGAAATACGTTTGCGCGGCTTTAGGTTCACATGTCGCGTACCGAAATAGAGCGGACCAAGTACTTGAATATTCAATTGCTCACGCGCCATGCGATTGAAATCGCGCCCGATATCAGACGCAAACACCTTACGCATGTGGTCCGCATCACGGAAGAGATAGGCGGATGCCATGACAGACCAGGCGGGGATCTGGCGCGAAATATCCTGCGGTGCAAGATTGGCCATTTCAAGATTGCCACGCTGCAGCGCGTTTATCTCGGTGCCTTGACGGAACAGCGTTGCGTTCAGATGCAGTTCGATATCAAATTCAGACTGCAAATCGCCTTGGAAGCCGCGCATGGCCTCCGCCCGCATATCCTGATCTGAAAACACAGCGGCAAAGCGAATGCGCTTGCGTCCCTGCGCCTTGGTTGAAGTGGCGCCGCCAAGGGCGAGGGCAGCGGCACCTGCAATGGCAGAACGACGACCAATAAAGACGTTCATGTTTGTACCTCCCGAAATTATAAGTTGTCTCTCACCAATCAACTGACGGTTCATTTTTTAGGCCAAGGGCCTGTTTCGGGCAATAGAGGAGAAAATTCGCCTTGACAGATGCCGGCATGAAGCCTGACTGAGTGCAGGATACCGAGGTTTTCCGAATGACCCTCCCTGACGCTTGGCCCGCATTTCAGCTTGGCCTCATCGGCGCCGGTATTGGCGCGTCCCTCACGCCAGCAATGCAGGAGCGGGAAGGGGCTGAACAGGCGCTTCGCCTCATTTACCGCAAGATTGATCTTGATGAGCTGGGGTTGGACGGAAGTGCCCTTCCGGGCTTGCTTCTTGCGGCAGAAAGAATGGGCTTCACTGGGCTCAATATCACCTACCCCTGCAAACAATCCGTCATTCCTTTCCTTGACGAACTTTCAGAAGAAGCGCGGGCACTGGGTGCCGTGAATACCGTGCTTTTTCGTAATGGAAAGAAAATAGGCCACAATACGGATTGGTCTGGCTTTGCTGCAGCTTTTCGGCGTGATCTACCTGACGTGGCTTTAGGGAGGGTAGTCCTTCTTGGGGCCGGGGGGGCTGGTGCCGCCGTAGCTTATGCTTTGCTGACACTCGGAGTTCAGCGCCTCATGATTTTTGATGTGGATGCTGAAAAGACTGCGGCGGTTATCCATACGTTGGCTGCCAAATTTGGAAAGGGGCGCGCCTTTGCAGCAGATGATCTTGCGCAGGAAATACCCACTGCTGATGGCGTTGTGAATGCAACGCCTATAGGCATGCTGAAGCTGCCAGGCATGCCAGTAGCGGTCGAATTGCTGCGTGCACAACATTGGGTCGCCGATGTCATCTATTTCCCGCTTGAGACCGCCTGGCTACGTGCTGCCCAGGCACTTGGTTGCCGAGGAATGGGCGGCGGCGGAATGGCGGTATTTCAAGCAGTGGATGCTTTCGCGTTGTTTACTGGCAGGCCAGGCAATACGCTTCGTATGCAGCAGCATTTTGAAACCTTGATATCGCCTGTAGCCAACGCGGATTAAATCGGTTCAGACTACAAATATGTTCAACGAATCAAGGATTTTGTGGTCATTTTGCTCGACCTAACCCGCATTATTCACGATCCCCTTCGCCTGGTTGAGTGTCTGCCTCCATTTTCTGCTGAGGCAAATTGCTGACGCCGCTTCACTCCCGGACCACCTTTCCGGTTTTGTGTTGCGTATCGCGGAGTTTGTCGGTTGAGGTTTCTGTGGTTTGCGCTGGGGCATCCGCCC